>NZ_CP033969.1:302815-605631 GCF_003854935.1 Cupriavidus pauculus | reverse complement strand
CACTTCATGCAGAAGGAAATCTTCGAGCAGCCGCGCGCGCTGGGCGACACGCTGGAAGGCATCGCCGCGATCACGCCGGAACTGTTCGGCCCGACCGCCGCCGAGGTGTTCGCCGGCATCGACAGCATCCTGATCCTGGCCTGCGGCACGAGCTACTACTCGGGCTGCACGGCCAAGTACTGGCTGGAGTCGGTGGCCCGGATCCCGACCCAGGTGGAAGTGGCCAGCGAATACCGCTACCGCGACACCGTGCCGAACCCGCGCGCGCTGGTGGTGGTGATTTCGCAATCGGGCGAGACGGCCGACACGATGGCCGCGCTGCGCCACGCCCGCTCGCTGGGCCACCAGCACACGCTGGCCGTCTGCAACGTGGCCACCAGCGCCATGGTGCGCGAGACCGAACTGCGCTTCCTGACGCGCGCCGGCACCGAGATCGGCGTGGCATCGACCAAGGCGTTCACCACGCAGCTTGCCGCGCTGTACATGCTGACGCTGGCGCTGGCCAAGGTGCGCGGCCACCTGACCGAGCAGGAAGAAGCCGACGCACTGACCAACCTGCGCCACCTGCCGGCCGCGCTGCACGGCGTGCTGGCGCTGGAGCCGCAGATCATCGCCTGGTCCGAAGACTTCGCCCGCCGCGAAAACGCGCTGTTCCTGGGCCGCGGGCTGCACTACCCGATCGCCCTGGAAGGCGCGCTGAAGCTCAAGGAAATCTCGTACATCCACGCCGAAGCCTACCCGGCCGGCGAACTGAAGCACGGCCCGCTGGCACTGGTGACCGAGGCCATGCCGGTGGTGACGGTGGCCCCGAACGACGCGCTGCTGGAAAAGTTGAAGTCCAACATCCAGGAAGTGCGCGCCCGCGGCGGTCGCCTGTACGTGTTCGCCGACTCGGACACGCACATCCAGTCGTCGGATGGCATCCAGGTGATCCGCATGCCCGAGCACTACGGCGCGCTGTCGCCGATCCTGCACGTGGTGCCGCTGCAACTGCTGGCCTACCACACGGCCTGCGCCCGCGGCACGGACGTGGACAAGCCGCGCAACCTGGCCAAGTCGGTGACGGTGGAGTAAGGGCCGGGGCCGCGCCAGGGTCTACCCGGCACAAGGGCCGCCTTCGGGCGGCCCTTTTTCATTGCCGCTACCGGCCGATGGTGCCGCGCGCAAGGGCTTGGCAGATAACCCCGCCAGGGATGGCGGAATGCATTTCGCGGTATCCTTGCCGGCATGCTGCGTTCGCGCCTCTCCCAATCGGCGCCGCGTGGCGCGCCTGCCCCGTGCCTGCATCATGCCGCGCGGGCCCCATGGCGCCTCCAGCGAAATCAATATGAAAGACCTAGAAAGTGAGCTGATCGGCTCCGCCCGGCTGCCGACCCGCTATGGCCAATTCACCGCCCATGCCTTCCAGGGCCTGGATACCGGTACCGAACACCTTGCGCTCTCGATGGGCGATATTTCGGGCGATGACGTGCTGCTGCGGCTGCATTCGGAGTGCCTGACCGGCGACGTGTTCGGCTCCTGCCGCTGCGATTGCGGCGAACAGCTCGACCTGGCCATGAAGAAGATTGCCGAGGAAGGCCGCGGCGTGCTGCTGTACCTGCGTGGCCACGAGGGCCGTGGCATCGGGCTGTCGAACAAGATCCGCGCATATGCGCTGCAGGATGGCGGACTCGACACCGTGGACGCCAACCTGGCGCTCGGCCAGGCCATCGATTCCCGCACCTATGCGTTTGCGGCCGACTTCCTGCGCCAGTGGGGCGTCAATTCCGTGCGGCTCATGAGCAACAATCCGGTCAAGATCAAGGCGCTGGAAGACGCGGGCATCAAGGTGACCGAGCAGATGCGCCATATCGTCCCGTCTAACGCCGAGAACGAAAAGTACCTGGCGACCAAGCGGTCGCGCATGGGACACCTGCTGGACTGAATCCCGCGTCATGCCGCGCCTGTAGGCGCAGACCGACATCGGCTTGCGAGGCGTCCCGACAGCCTGCGCGAGGCGGCTCTTCTATCTTGGAACCAAGGACCGCGCGGCCTTCAGCGCCGCTGCGGGATGTTCCATGCGCCGTGGCACCGGGGGTGCCGCGCACGATGAGAGGAGTTCGTTATGGCTGACAACAATGTGTCCGTACTCAATGATCTGATCGAAGTTTCGCGCGACGGCGAGGAAGGCTTCCGCAAGGCGGCCGAGGACGCGAAGAATCCCGAGCTGAAGACGCTGTTCTCCAGCCGCGCGACCGAATGCGGCGCCGCCGTGCGCGAGCTGCAGAGCCAGGTGGTGGCACTGGGCGGCAAGCCCGAGGATCACGGCAGCGTGGCCGGCGCGCTGCATCGCGGCTGGGTGAGCCTGCGCTCGGCGGTGTCGGACCGCACCGACCTGGCGATCCTGGAAGAAACCGAGAAGGGCGAGGACGTCGCCAAGAAGAAGTACGCCGACGCGCTGCAGGAAACCGACCTGAGCTTCGATATCCGCGCGCTGATCGAGCGCCAGTACCAGGGCGTGCTGCGCAACCACGACCTGATCCGCGACCTGCGCAACCGTTATCGCGCCAGCGGCGAATAATCGCTGCGGCAGCGGCACTGCCCGATGCCAGTGAAAGCGCCTCCGCCGGAGGCGCTTTTATTTTGCCGAAATCGAAATCAGTA
Organism: Cupriavidus pauculus; assembly: GCF_003854935.1. Taxonomy (NCBI): domain Bacteria; kingdom Pseudomonadati; phylum Pseudomonadota; class Betaproteobacteria; order Burkholderiales; family Burkholderiaceae; genus Cupriavidus; species Cupriavidus pauculus. The sequence goes on along the minus strand of NZ_CP033969.1, from coordinate 602,988 downwards.
TCACTTGCATAATCGCGCGAAACATAATTTATTTGCGCGCCAAATGGCTGGAAAGCCGCGCCGGGCTTGAAGTTCCGGTCTCGCCCATTACCATGGAAAATCACCGCCAGGCATTTTAGGGGCAGCCGTCATGAAAGCCGACAAAAAGGTCATCCAGTTGCTGAATGGCCAGCTCAAGCACGAACTCACCGCGATCAACCAGTATTTCCTGCACGCCCGCATCTATCGCCACTGGGGGCTGACGGCGCTGGGCAAACACGAGTACGACGAGTCGATCGAGGAAATGAAGCACGCCGACCGCCTGATCGAACGCATCCTGATGCTCGACGGCCTGCCGAACCTGCAGGACCTGGACAAGCTCATGATCGGCGAGAACACCGAGGAAATGCTCGGTTGCGACCTGAAGCTGGAGCTGGTGTCGCAGGCCAACCTCAAGGACGCGATCAAGTACTGCGAATCGGTCAGCGACTACGTGTCGCGCGACATCCTGACCGACATCCTCGACGACACCGAGGACCACGTCGACTGGCTGCAGACCCAGCTCGAACTGGTGCGCAAGGTCGGCCTGCAGAACTACCTGCAGTCGGCGATGGGCAGCCCCGAGGGCTAGCCGGCCGGCCAGGCGCGCCGCGCCCTGCAGGCTTTTTCCACTTGGGCTACACTGCGCCCCGCACCACAGGACGGCCCGCTCGGTCCGTCTTCTCCCCGGGGCGGGGTGGCAGAGTGGTTATGCGACGGCCTGCAAAGCCGTTTACGACGGTTCGATTCCGGATCCCCGCCTCCATTTCCCTGCGGTTTTCCCTTTCGGTTTCCAGTTCGCCGACGCGCGTTTCGCCGTCATGAACGATAGCGATACTCACGCCCGCCCTGGCGCATTTCATGCTCCCGGTTTCACCAGGCGTGGCACGCGTCGCATCCGGTGATTTCCCTCTGGAATCCCGGCCGCGATTGCGATACTGTGGGGCGCACGCGCACCAATCGTCAGCATTTCACCGCTCTCGGACGCGCGCGTCGTCGTATGACTGGCGGGCCAAACATTATCGGCCCGCGGCGCACCCGGTTTCACCATGCAGGGCTTCCATGGCGTATCCGTCGCAACGTGATGAGAGAAACAGAGGCTCCAAATGATTAAAGACCTGCGAATCCGCATGGCTCAGCCGTCGGATGCGCCCGCCATCGGGGCCGTTCTTGAGCGGTGCGGCCTGCCGGTGGACGATCTGCCGCGGCTCGTGGGCGAGTTCCACGTGGCTGTCATGGATTCGCAACTGGTGGGCTGCGCCTGCGCCGAGCTGTTCGGCGACACGGCCATCGTCCGCTCGGTGGCCGTGCTGCGCGAATGGCGCGACCAGGGCGTGGCCAGCCACCTCGTCAACGCGGTGATGATGCGCGCGCGGGCCAACGGCAGCCGCCGCGCCGTGCTGCTGACCTCCACCTGTCCCAGCTATTTCGCGCGCTACGGCTTCTCGCTGATCCACGCCTCGAAGCTGCCGCCCGAGGTGCTGGAAAGCCAGGAATTCCTGCGCCTGCGCAATACCAGCGCGCTCTGCATGAGCGCCGAACTGGCGTAGGCGCGGCCGGCAGGGATTCGCAAAAGCGTCAATAATCGGGCCTTCACTTTCTGCCAGATCGAGGAGACCCCATGCCAGCCACCGTCCGCGCCATCCGCCTCCACGAATTCGGCCTGCCGCAGGTCATGCGGCTGGAGCCCGTCGAACTGCCCGAGCCGGCGCCCGGCGAGGCGCGCGTCCGGCATACCGCGATCGGCTTCAACTTCATCGACATCTACCAGCGCCGCGGCACGTACCCGCTGCCCGCCGGCACGGGCCTGGGGTTCGAGGCGGCCGGCGTGGTCGAGGCCGTGGGGCAAGGCGTGACCGACGTGGCCGTGGGCGATCGCGTGGCGTACATGAACGCGGGCCTGGGCGCCTATGCGGAGGGTCGCAACGTGGCCGTGGACCGGCTCGTGAAGCTGCCAGATGCCGTCAGCGACGAACAGGCCGCCGCCACGATCTTCAAGGGCATGACCGCGCAGTACCTGGTGCGCCATACCCACGCGGTCAAGCCCGGCGACACGGTGCTCGTGCATGCCGCCGCCGGCGGCGTGGGCCAGATCCTCAGCGGCTGGGCCAAGGCGCTGGGGGCGCGCGTGATCGGCACGGCGGGCTCGGCGGCCAAGTGCGAGCGTGCGAAGGCGGCTGGCTGCGACGTGGCCATCGACTACAGCCATGGCGACTGGGTCAAGCAGGTGCGCGATGCCACCGGCGGCCAGGGCGTGACCGTGGTCTACGACGCCGTGGGCAAGGACACCTTCCTGGGGTCGCTGGACTGCGCGCAGACCTTCGGCATGGTGGTGCTGTACGGCGCCGCGTCGGGCCCGGCGCCGGCCATCGAGCCCGAGCTGCTGAACAAGAAGGGCTGCCTGTTCCTGACGCGCCCGTCCGTGTTTCCGCACAACGCGGATACCGCGCGCTTCCGCGCTAATGCGAAGGACCTGTTCGACGCCATCGCGGCCGGCCACGTCAAGGTCGACATCGGCGCCCGCTTTCCGCTGGCCGACGTGGCGCGCGCCCACGAGGCGGCCGAGCGCCGCGAGACCACCGGCGCCATCCTGCTGCTGCCCTGAGCGGCGCGTCCGCCGTCGCCATTCGGTCATCCCCGGCACGAATGAAGTGACGGGGGCGAAATAATGTCGGCCGCCGCCCGGATTAGACTGCCGCCACAGGGCCGTCCGCCTGGCCGGCCCAGCCAAGGAGACGATCGATGTTCGAAGGTTTCAAGACGCACCGCATCGACCACGACGGCGTGGCCATCCATGCCGTGGTGGGCGGCGACGGCCCGCCGCTGTTGCTGCTGCACGGCCATCCGCAGACCCATGTGATCTGGCACAAGGTGGCCGGCGAGCTGGCGCGGCACTACACGGTGGTGGCCACCGACCTGCGCGGCTATGGCGACAGCGGCAAGCCCGCCGGGCTGCCCGACCACAGCAACTACAGCAAGCGCACCATGGCGGCCGACCAGCTGGCCGTGATGCGCGCGCTGGGCTTCGAGCGCTTCCGCGTGCTCGCGCACGACCGTGGCGCCCGCGTGGCCCACCGCCTGGCGGTCGATCATCCGCAGGCCGTGGAAAAGCTTGTCACGCTCGATATCGCGCCGACGCTGGCGATGTACTCGCAGACCACCGAGGCGTTCGCGCGGGCCTACTACCACTGGTTCTTCCTGATCCGCCCGGCGCCGTTCCCCGAGACGCTGATCGAAGCCGATCCGGCCCAGTACCTGCAGCAGACCATGGGCAGCCGCAGCGCGGGCCTGTCGCCGTTCACCGACGCCGCCATGGCCGAATACCTGCGCTGCCTGCGCCAGCCGGGTGCGGCGCACGGCCTTTGCGAGGACTACCGGGCCAGTGCCGGCATCGACCTGGAGCACGACCGGGCCGACATCGACGCCGGCCGCATGGTCGAATGCGAGATGCTGGCGTTGTGGGGCGCCAACGGTGTGATCGGAAAATGTTTCCAGCCGCTGGATGAATGGCGCAAGGTGGCGCGCCGCGTGCGGGGCCACGCGCTGCCCAGCGGCCACTACATCGCCGAGGAAATTCCCGAGCAGTTGCTGGCCGAAGTGCTGCCGTTCCTGCGCGGGTGATCGGCGCCAAGTATCTGATTCGTCAATGAATTGAGCCGGCCGGTCGCCCCATCCCAGGGTGACGGGGCCGGCTCCGGCCGTTCTCCACTGCCGGCCCGCTCAGTTGAGCGGCGCGCCGCATCGATCACATTCTTCCCGCCCCAGTCTTCGCTTTCTGTCAGCAGACCGCTCAAGCACCCGTCTGCACGGTTCGCCGGGTGCTGGCATCATCGCTAGCTGGACTTAATCCGATGGAAATCTGGCCGATACATGCATTCGTGAATGTATGTATAATCCGACGCCAAAATTCCCTCAGAAACTGTCCTGCCGCTGTTCCCAACCACAATGACGTACCGATTTATCGCAAGCTGCCTCGCCATCTGGCTCGGAATCTGTGTTGCCGCGAGCTGGGTGGTGGAGAGGCTCTGGGCCTGACCCGACCGCGGCACCCCGGTGCATCGGCCGGCCCGGCAGTCGTTTGCGTCTTGTAGCCGAGCCACTCTTCGAATGCCTTCATCCATGAAGTCAGAACAACAAGAACGTCGCATGCACCTCGCCAAGTCTCCCCGCACCCTGTTTGTCGCCCGCCTCGTCGCGGCTGCCGCGCTCGTCGCCGGGGCCAGTTCGGCCGCCAGCGCCGAGGAGCTGGTGGGCTGGAGCCACCCGGCCGTCCACGTGGCCTATGGCCGCGACACGAGCCATGACGTCAACAAGTACGAAATCGGCGTGAACTTCAACACGCCGCTCCAGTACGGCAACCCGCAGGGCTGGCTGCTGCGGCTGCAGGCGGAATTCAACGTCGCCGGCTGGGACGCCCGTGGCGGCACCAATCCGCAGAACCTGTTCGAATTCGGCATCTCGCCGATCCTGCGCGTGGAAAAGCGCGGCGGCTACTTCGTGCCGTTCGCGGAGGCGTCGGTGGGCCTGCGCGTGCTGACGCACGCTGGCACGTCCGACGAGCACCGCATGGGCAGCGCGTTCCAGTTCTCGGACATGCTCGGCGTGGGCGTGGGCTTTGGCAAGAACGCCAACACCGAGGTCGGCTTCCGCTTCCAGCACATCTCGAACGCCGGCATCAAGGAACCCAACCCGGGCAGCAACTTCTACACGGGCTACGTCCGCTACCGCTTCTGAGCGGCCTGGCCGGGTCAGGCGGCGCGGGCCGCCTGCGTCCGGCCGCTGCGCACGGCGTCGAAGAACGCCCAGAGCTGCGGGGCGTCGCTGGTGGCGACGTTGAAGCGGATCCAGGGCGAATCGGCTTCGTCGGGCTCGAAGTACGATCCCGGCGCCAGCCAGATGCCGTGCGCCAGGGCCAGCGTGGCCAGTTCGGTGCCGGTCGGCCCGCCGGGCTGGCCGTCCGCCGCCAGCCGCGCCCAGGCGAACATGCCGCCATCGGGCCGCAGTATCATCTCCAGCCCATGGGCTTCCATCTTTTCCGCCACGCGATCCTGTTGCGCACGTAGCCGTTCGGCCAGCGCCGCCACGTGGCGCGCGTAGTGGCCGCTGGTCAGCACCGAGTAGACCAGCCGCTCGGTCACCTCCGACGACGTCAGCCCCACCGCCATCTTGGTCCGCGCGAACGCCTTGGCCAGGTCCGGGCTCGCGGCCAGGTAGCCAACCCGCAGCGAAGGCGTGATCGTCTTCGAGAACCCGTTCACGTAGACCACCTGCGACAGGCCGTCCATGGCCGCCAGCATCGGCGAACCCGCCGGCGCCAGTTCGCGGTAGATATCGTCCTCCACCACCAGCAGCCGGTGCCGCTCGGCCAGTTGCAACACGCGAAACGCGTTCATGCTCGTCAGGCTGGCGCCGGTCGGGTTCTGCAGCACCGTGTTGACGAACAGCGCGCGCGGGGCGTGCTGGCGGATGGCATCTTCCAGCGCGTCGGTGTCCAGCCCGGCCGCTGTGCGCGGCACGCCAACCGCCCGCAAGCCGGCCAGCCGCAGGATCTGCAGCAGGTTGCAATAGCACGGCGACTCCACCAGCACCGTCTCGCCGGGCCGCAGCAGCGTGCGGACGACCAGGTCCAGCGCCTGCGTGGCGCCCTGCGTCAGCACCACCTGCTGGGCCTGCACCGGCATCCCGTACTGGCCCAGGTGCACGGCGATATGCTCGCGCAGCGCGCCAAAGCCGTACGGATGGCCGTAGCCGGACACCTGCGCGGCCGGCACGCGCGCCGCGCTGCGCATGGCCTGGTGCAGCCCTTCCTCGTTGAGCCAGTCGCCGGGCAGCCAGCCCGCGCCGGCCTTGATCGGCACCGAATGGTCGGCAAAGACATCGGACAGCAGCCAGGCGGCGTTGAGCACCGGCGCCTCCCATTGCGCCGCGCGCGCCTGGCCGGCCGGCGCGTGCCGATGGGCCACCGTGTAGCCGGAACCAGGCCGGGCCGTCAGGTAGCCCAGCGCCGTCAGTCGCCCATAGGCTTCGGCCACCGTGAACGTGCTGACGCCATGCTGCTGGGCAAAGCGGCGCACCGACGGCAGCAGGGCGCCTGCGCGCAGCGCGCGCTGGTCCACCAGCGCGGCGATACCGGCGACGATCTGCTCGGTCAGGGTCTCGCCGCCACGGCGGCTGCGTGCGAGGTTCAGGTTCAGCATGGCAAGGTGGGATAGGGCGGAAACCTGTACAGTGTACTGGCTCGGCCAGCCACGGCGTGCAATGTTGCGATGCAGCGTAATGGCCGGTGCTGCAAGGCATTGCGGGCAGGGGCCGGCGTCCGGCAAGCCGAGGCGGGGCCCGCAGACCTGTACGGTTGCCGGCATCGAAACTGTACGGTGAGGCGGCGATCTCGGGACCGTATATTCTTTACGCCAGACCCCGCCGGTAGAGTTGCCGGAAACCGTGGCGCCGCCGCCGGCGTGCGCCATCCCCGCTCACCGCACCCCGCACCAGGAGAACGTATGGACGCCGCCAAGACCGTGATTCCCGATCTCGAAGCCCTGTGGATGCCGTTCACGGCCAACCGCCAGTACAAGGCCGCCCCGCGCCTGCTGGCATCGGCCAGCGGCATGCACTACACCACCCACGACGGCCGCAAGATCCTGGACGGCTGCGCCGGCCTGTGGTGCGTGGCCGCGGGGCACGCGCGCAAGGAGATCGTCGACGCGATCGCGCAGCAGGCGGCCACGCTGGACTACGCGCCGCCGTTCCAGATGGGCCATCCGCTCGAATTCGAGGCCGCCACCAAGGTGGCCGCGCTGATGCCCAAGGGGCTGGACCGCATCTTCTTCACGAACTCGGGCTCGGAATCGGTCGACACGGCGCTGAAGATCGCGCTGGCGTACCACCGCGCGCGCGGCGAGGGCCAGCGCACGCGCATCATCGGCCGCGAGCGCGGCTACCACGGCGTGGGCTTTGGCGGGCTGGGCGTGGGCGGCATCGGGCCCAACCGCAAGATGTGGTCGGCCAACGTGATGCCGGGCACCGACCACCTGCCCGCCACGCTGAACATCGCCGAGGCAGCGTTCTCGAAGGGCCAGCCGCAGTGGGGCGCCCACCTGGCCGACGAACTGGAGCGGCTGGTGACGCTGCACGACGCGTCGAACATTGCCGCCGTGATCGTGGAGCCGATGGCCGGGTCGGCCGGCGTGCTGATCCCGCCCGTGGGCTACCTGGAAAAGCTGCGCGAGATCACCAGCAAGCACGGCATCCTGCTGATCTTCGACGAAGTCATCACCGCGTTCGGCCGCCTGGGCGCCGCCACGGCCGCCGAGCGCCTGAAGGTCACGCCGGACCTGATCACGATGGCCAAGGCCATCAACAACGCCGCCGTGCCGATGGGCGCCGTGGCGGTGCGCCGCGAGGTGCACGACGCCGTGATCAACGCCGCGCCGCAGGGCGGCATCGAACTGCCGCACGGCTACACCTACTCGGGCCATCCGCTGGCGATGGCCGCGTGCATCGCCACGCTGGACCTGTACAAGCGCGACAAGCTGTTCGAGCGCGCGGCCGAGCTGGCGCCCAAGTTTGAATCGGCCGTGCACGCCCTGCGCGACGCGCCGTTCGTCAAGGACATCCGCAACCTGGGGCTGGTGGCCGGCGTGGAGCTGGAATCGCGCCCCGGCGCGCCGGGCGCGCGCGCCTACGAGGCGTTCCTGAAATGCCTGGAGCTGGGCGTGCTGGTGCGCTACACCGGCGATATCCTGGCGTTCTCGCCGCCGCTGATCATTTCCGAGGCCGAGATCGACCAGCTTTTCGACACCGTCAGGCAGGCGCTGCAGAGCATCCAGTAAAGACCCGCCGGCACACCAGAGGAAGACCGCAGTGAACATCGCAGAAAACCGGCAGATCGCCGAAATCCATCACTACATCGGCGGCACCGTGCAGCGCGCGGGCGCCGACCGCTTTGCCGACGTGTTCAACCCGGCCACCGGCGCCGTGGCGGCCCGCGTGGCCATGGGCAGCACCGACGACGTGGCCGCTGCGGTGGCCGCCGCCAAGGCCGCCTGGCCGGCCTGGGCCGAGACGCCGCCGCTGCGCCGCGCGCGCATCCTGTTCAAGTTCAAGGAACTGCTGGACAAGCACCACGACGACCTGGCCGCGCTGATCACGCGCGAGCACGGCAAGGTGTTTTCCGACGCCCGCGGCGAGGTGACGCGCGGCATCGAGGTGGTGGAGTTTGCCTGCGGCATCCCGAACCTGCTCAAGACCGACTTCACCGACAACATCGGCGGCGGCATCGACAACTGGAACCTGCGCCAGCCGCTGGGCGTGGTGGCCGGCATCACGCCGTTCAACTTCCCGGTCATGGTGCCAATGTGGATGTTCCCGGTGGCGCTGGCCTGCGGCAACACGTTCGTGTTGAAGCCGTCGGAGCGCGACCCGTCGCCCAGCCTGCTGATTGCCGACCTGCTCAAGCAGGCCGGCCTGCCCGACGGCGTGTTCAACGTGGTGCAGGGCGACAAGGTGGCCGTCGACGCGCTGCTGGCCCACCCCGACGTGCAGGCGCTGTCGTTCGTCGGCTCCACGCCGATCGCCGAGTACATCTACACGGAAGGCACGAAGCACGGCAAGCGCGTGCAGGCGCTGGGCGGGGCCAAGAACCACCTGGTGGTGATGCCGGACGCGGACCTGGACCAGGCCGTGGACGCGCTGGTGGGCGCCGCCTACGGATCGGCCGGCGAGCGCTGCATGGCGATCTCGGTGGCGGTGGCCGTGGGCGACGTGGCCGACCGGCTGGTGCCGCGCCTGGCCGAGCGCGCCGCGTCGCTTAAGATCCGCAACGGCATGGAAGGCGACGCCGAGATGGGCCCGCTGGTCACGGCCGCGCACAAGGCCAAGGTCGAGGGCTATATCGCCCAGGGCGTGGCCGAGGGCGCCACGCTGGTGACCGACGGGCGCGGCCACAAGGTGGACGGCCACGAGAACGGCTTCTTCGTCGGCGGCACGCTGTTCGACAACGTCCGCCCGGACATGACGATCTACAGGGAAGAGATCTTCGGCCCGGTGCTGTCGGTGGTGCGCGTGCACGATTTTGCCGAGGCGGTGGACCTGATCAACGCCCACGAGTTCGGCAACGGCGTGTCGTGCTACACCAGCGACGGCGGCATCGCCCGCGCGTTCGCGCGCCAGATCCAGGTGGGCATGGTCGGCATCAACGTGCCGATCCCGGTGCCGATGGCGTGGCACTCATTTGGCGGCTGGAAGCGCTCGCTGTTCGGCGACCACCACGCCTACGGCGAGGAAGGCGTGCGCTTCTACACGCGCTACAAGAGCGTGATGCAGCGCTGGCCGGACAGCATCGCCAAGGGCGCCGAGTTCACGATGCCGGTGGCGAAGTAGGGCGGCACCCTCCGCTCCGACCCAGCAAGCGCTCCCTCGTGGAGCGCTTTTTATTGGCCGGCGGCCCCGTGTATCATCGCGCCCTCGCCGGCGGCCCCCGCCTTCCACGAGATGTGCGGTTCCGGCCGCCGGCGCGACTGGTACAACCTATAGTCAATGCACCCGATGCACCCGACTGACCGCCCGGAGCCCCTCATGAGCCTATTCCGCACCAAGAACATTGAATCGATGCTCGACGTAAGCGAGCACGACGGCTTGCGCAAGGTGCTGGGCCCCGTGGATCTGGTGCTGATGGGCATCGGCGCCATCATCGGCACGGGCATCTTCGTGCTGACCGGCACGGGCGCGCTGACGGCCGGGCCGGCGCTGACCGTGTCGTTCGTGATCGCGGCCATGGCCTGTGGCTTTGCAGCGTTGTGCTATGCAGAGTTTGCGTCGGCAATTCCTGTGTCCGGCTCGATCTACACCTACAGCTACGCCACGCTGGGCGAGATCGTCGCGTGGATGATTGGCTGGGACCTGCTGCTGGAATACGGGCTGGCCACGTCGGCGGTGTCGGTGGGCTGGTCGGGCTACTTCCAGTCGCTGATCGCCGGCTTCGGCATCCGGCTGCCGGCCGCGCTGACCGCCGCGCCGGGGGCGGTGCCGGGCGTGGAGACCGTGGTCAACCTGCCGGCCATCCTGATCATGCTGGCGATTACCTGGGTGGTGTCGTACGGCGTGCGCGAGTCGGCGCGGCTCAACAACGTGATGGTGGCGATCAAGGTGGGCGTGGTGCTGCTGTTCATCGCCGTGGGCGTCTGGCACGTGCAGCCGGCCAACTGGCAGCCGTTCGCGCCGTTCGGGCTGTCGGGCATCTTCAATGCGGCGGCGCTGGTGTTCTTCGCGTTCATCGGCTTCGATGCGGTGACGTCGGCCGCCGAGGAGGTGCGCAACCCCGGCCGCGACCTGCCGATCGGCATCGTCGGCTCGCTGGCGGTCTGCGCCATCCTGTACGTGGCCGTGTCGGCCATCATGACCGGCATCGTGCCGTTCGCCAAGTTCGCGGGCGTGGACCATCCGGTGTCGCTGGCGCTGCAGTACGCCGGGCAGAACTGGGTGGCCGGGTTTGTCGACCTGGGCGCCATCCTGGGCATGACCACGGTGATCCTGGTGATGACCTACGGCCAGACGCGCATCATCTTTGCGATGTCGCGCGACGGCCTGCTGCCCGAGAAGCTTTCCGAGGTGCATCCCGTCCACGCCACGCCGTTCAAGGCCACGTGGACCGTGGGCATCGTCTTTGCCACGATTGCCGGCTTCGTGCCGCTGAACGTGCTGGCCGAGCTGATCAACATCGGCACGCTGTCGGCGTTCACGCTGATCGCGGTGGCGACGCTGGTCCTGCGCCGCACCCATCCGCACCTGCCGCGCACGTTCCGCTGCCCCGGCGTGCCCGTGGTGCCCCTGCTGGCCGTGGCGTTCTGCGTGTTCCTGATGGCCCACCTGCAGGCGCTCACGTGGATCGCGTTCCTGTGCTGGCTGGCGCTGGGGCTGGTGGTCTACTTTGCCTACTCGCGCCGCAACGCCGTGCTGCACAACCACGGCGGCGACGCCCAGGGCTGATCAGCGGCGGCCCGCTTGCTCGAAGAACGCCCGCGAGCGCGGCTCGCCGGCATAGGCCGAATTGATGCGCACCCAGGCCGACGTCTCGCCGCCGGGCCGGAAGAAATGGCCCGGCGCCAGCGCGATGCCCTGGGTCTCGGCCATCGCCACCAGCTCGCGCGAATCGTCGATGCCGGGCGCGCGGGCCCACAGGAAGTTGCCGCCGGCCGGCTCGCAGAACACTTCCCAGCCGTACTGGCCCAGGATCTTGACCGCGCCGGCCGTCACCTCGCGCGTGCGCACGCGTAGCCGTTCCACGTACTTGCGGTAGGCGCCGCGCTCCAGCATCGCCGCCGTCACGGCTTCGGCAAAGTGCGATCCCGCCACGCTGGTCAGCACCTTCACGTCGATCAGGTCCTTGATCAGCGTCTTGTCCGCCACCAGGTACCCCACCCGCAGCGCCGCCGACACGGTCTTCGAGAAGCCGCCGATGTAGATCACGTGCTCAAGCTGGTCCAGCGTGGCCAGCCGGTCGGTGAAGTTGAGCTGGAAGTCCGAGAAGATGTCGTCCTCGACGAACCGGAAGTTGTGGCGCCGCGCTAGTTCCAGCAGCCGGAACGCCACCGGCGGCGACAGCGTGGAGCCGGTGGGGTTCTGCAGCACGCTGTTGGTGAAGAACAGCTTGGGCTTGTGGTCGCGCAGCAGCCGCTCACAGGCTTCGGGGTCGGGCCCGTTCGGCGTGTGCGGCACGCCCACCAGCTGCACGCCGTGCATGCGCAGCAGGCCGAACAGGTTGTAGTAGCCGGGGTCCTCGACGAACACCGTGTCGCCGGGCTTGAGCAGGTGGCGCACGATCAGGTCCAGCGCCTGGCTGGCGCCCGAGGTGATCAGCACCTGCGTCAGGTCGGCCTCGATGCCCACCTGGCGCACGCGCGTCAGCACGTGCTTGCGCAGCGCCGGGTGGCCCAGCGGCGTGGCGTAGTGGATCACGCTGTCGATGTCGTGCCGCGTGATGTGGCGGATGGCCTGCGTCAGGCCCTCCACGTCGCGCCATTCCTCGGGCACGAACCCGCCGGCCAGCTTCAGCATGCCGCTGGGGTGGTGGAACTGGTCGATGATGTGCTCGGACAGGTCCTCGGCCAGGCTCGGGTCCGACCAGCCCCGGCCCTGCCGCCCGGTCAGCGCGCTCTCCGCCACATAGAAGCCCGAGCCCTGGCGAGAATCGACCAGCCCCTGCGACACCAGCCGGTCATACGCCTCGATGACCGGAAAGCGGCTGATCCGGTGCTCGGCGGCCAGCGCGCGGATCGATGGCAGGCGCGCGCCGGGCGCGGCCTCGCGGGAGCTGATCCACGTCTTCACGCCCAGCACGATCTGCTCGGTCAGCGGGACGCCCGTGGATGGGTCGATTACGAGTTGCATAAGTGACGGGGGCGGCAAGTGTCAGTCGAAACTACTGAACAGTCCAACGAAAACTGTTCGGAACTGTGCATGGGATTGTAGTCGCCGCCGTGGATAAATGTGGCCATGGCGCAGCGCCCCCTAATCCGCCCGATCCCTTGATCCAGAGCGGCTGCGCCGGGCAAGGCAAGGAGACACCGATGCGTGAACTCAGGACATTCGAACTCGACGAAACCGGCCGGCCGGTGGGCTGGCGCGCCCGCCACGGCCAGAGCGTGACCGCGCTGGAAGGCAGCCTGTGGCTGACCGTGGAAGGCCATCCGCGCGATATCTGGCTGCGCGCCGGCGATACCCACGTGCTGACCGAAGGCGACCGCGTCTGGCTGTCGGCCGAAGGCGGCGCCGCGCGCTTCCAGCTTGCCGAGACGCCGGCGCCGTGGTCGCTGCGCCGGACGGTATTCGTCATCCGCCAACTGGCGCGCCGCTGGGGCGAACGCAAGACCGACGCCTTCGGCGACTGCCCGCGCGTGCACGCCTGACCTCGGCGGGCCGCCCGCCACCCCCGCTTTCTCCTGGGATCCGGAACCGCCATCCCGCCTGCGCCGACCTCCCGCGGCGCAGGGGCGGTCTCCGGGCCCTTCTGCTCCGTACCCCGCTGTGAGACGATGCCGGCAGAGACGATCGGTGCTTACCCGCGTCCCTGGACTTACGTTAACGTAAACGTCATATAATCGTCCGGCCCCTGTGAGCGCGGTCGCCAGAACCGCCGGCACGCCAGCCAGCCACACCGGGCAGCCAGCCACATAACAGAGCGGTGGAGACAATGACTGATCTTTCGGATGTGAGCAGGACGGCGGCCGCCCGGCCGCAGGCGGCGCAGGCCGGCGGCCCGGCCAACAAGGTGCGCTTTGTCACCGCGGCGTCGCTGTTCGACGGCCACGACGCGTCGATCAACATCATGCGGCGCATCCTGCAGTCGCACGGCTGCGAGGTCATCCACCTGGGCCATAACCGGTCCGTGCACGAGGTGGTCACCGCCGCGCTGCAGGAGGACGTGCAGGGCATCGCCATCTCCAGCTACCAGGGCGGCCACGTCGAATACTTCCAGTACATGATCGATCTGCTGCGCGAGCACGGCGGCGAGCACATCCAGGTGTTCGGCGGCGGCGGCGGCGTGATCGTGCCGGACGAGATCCGTGCGCTGCAGGCGTACGGCGTGGCGCGCATCTACAGCCCCGAGGACGGCCAGCGCATGGGCCTGGCCGGCATGATCGCCGACATGGTGCAGCGCTGCGACATCGACCTGACGCGCTACGCACCGGCCACGCTCGACGCCGTGTCGCAAGGCGACCGCCGCGCGCTGGCCCAGCTCATCACCGCGCTGGAAAACGGCAAGGCCGCCCCCGGCCTGGTTGGCGCGCTGCACGACGCCGCGCGGGCCGCAAGCACGCCGGTGCTGGGCATCACGGGCACGGGCGGCGCGGGCAAGTCGTCGCTGACCGACGAGCTGATCCGCCGCTTCCGGCTGGACCAGCACGACGCGCTGTCGATTGCCGTGATCTCGATCGACCCGTCGCGGCGCAAGTCGGGCGGGGCGCTGCTGGGCGACCGCATCCGCATGAACGCGATCAACCACCCGAACATCTTCATGCGGTCGCTGGCCACGCGCGAGGCCGGCTCGGAAATCTCGCAGGCGCTGCCGGACGTGATTGCCGCGTGCAAGGCGGCCCGCTTCGACCTGGTGATCGTGGAGACGTCGGGCATCGGGCAGGGCGACGCGGCCGTCGTGCCGCACGTGGACCTGTCGCTGTACGTGATGACGCCCGAGTTTGGCGCGGCCAGTCAACTCGAAAAGATCGACATGCTCGACTTTGCCGATTTCGTGGCGATCAACAAGTTCGACCGCAAGGGCGCCCAGGACGCCTGGCGCGACGTGGCCAAGCAGGTGCAGCGCAACCGCGAGCAATGGCACAGCAAGGCCGAGGACATGCCGGTCTACGGCACCCAGGCATCGCGCTTCAACGATGACGGCGTGACCATGCTGTACCAGGGGCTGGCGCAGGCGCTGGCCGGGCACGGGCTGGCGCTGCAGCCGGGCGGCCTGCCCAGGCTGGCCGGGCGCATTTCCACGGGTCAGAACGTGATCGTGCCGCCGGCGCGCAGCCGCTACCTGGCGGAGTTGGCCGATACGGTGCGCGCCTACCATCGCCGCGTGGCCGAGCAGAGCCGGCTGGCACGCGAGCGCCAGCAACTGCGCGCGGCGCGCGACATGCTCAAGGCGTCGGGCAGCAATGCCGACGGTGGCGCGCTGGAAGCGCTCGCCGGCGAGCGCGACGCCGCGCTGGGCGCCGTCGAGCGCAAGCTGCTGGCCATGTGGCCACAGATGCAGGCGGCCTACGGCGGCGACGAGTACATCGTAAAAATACGAGACAAGGAGCTGCGCACGGGGCTGGTCACCACCACGCTGTCGGGCACGAAGATCCGCAAGGTGGTGCTGCCGCGCTTCGAGGACGACGGCGAGATCCTGAAATGGCTGATGCGCGAGAACGTGCCGGGCAGCTTTCCGTACACCGCCGGCGTATTCGCGTTCAAGCGCGAGGGCGAGGACCCCACGCGCATGTTCGCGGGCGAGGGCGATGCGTTCCGCACCAACCGGCGCTTCAAGCTCGTCTCCGAGGGCATGGACGCCAAGCGGCTGTCCACCGCGTTCGATTCGGTCACGCTGTACGGCGAGGACCCGCACGAGCGGCCGGACATCTACGGCAAGGTGGGCAACTCGGGCGTGTCGATCGCCACGCTCGACGACATGAAGGTGCTCTACGACGGCTTTGACCTGACCAGCCCCGGCACGTCGGTGTCGATGACGATCAACGGCCCGGCGCCGACCATCCTGGCGATGTTCATGAACACCGCCATCGACCAGAATCTGGACAAATTCCGATCCGACAACGGCCGCGAGCCGACCGCCGACGAGGAATCGAAGATCCGCGCCTGGGTGCTGCAGAACGTGCGCGGCACGGTGCAGGCCGACATCCTCAAGGAGGACCAGGGCCAGAACACGTGCATCTTCAGCACCGAGTTCTCGCTGAAGGTGATGGGCGACATCCAGGCGTACTTCGTGCACCACCAGGTGCGCAACTTCTACTCGGTGTCGATCTCCGGGTACCACATCGCCGAGGCCGGCGCCAACCCGATCTCGCAGCTTGCGTTCACGCTGGCCAACGGCTTCACCTACGTGGAGACGTACCTGGCGCGCGGCATGCACGTGGACGACTTTGCGCCGAACCTGTCGTTCTTCTTCTCCAACGGCATGGACCCCGAGTACAGCGTGCTGGGCCGCGTGGCGCGCCGCATCTGGGCCGTGACGATGCGCGACAAGTACGGCGCCAACGAGCGCAGCCAGAAGCTCAAGTACCACATCCAGACGTCGGGCCGGTCGCTGCACGCGCAGGAGATCGACTTCAACGACATCCGCACGACGCTGCAGGCGCTGATCGCCATCTACGACAACTGCAACTCGCTGCACACCAACGCCTATGACGAGGCGATCACCACGCCCACGGCCGAATCGGTGCGCCGGGCGCTGGCGATCCAGCTCATCATCAACCGCGAGTGGGGCGTGGCCCGCTGCGAGAACCCGAACCAGGGCAGTTTCCTGATCGAGGAACTGACCGACCTCGTGGAAGAGGCCGTGCTGCAGGAGTTCGAGCGCATTGCCGAACGCGGCGGCGTGCTGGGCGCGATGGAGACCGGCTACCAGCGCGGCAAGATCCAGGAGGAATCGCTGTATTACGAGCAGCTCAAGCACGACGGCACGCTGCCGATCATCGGCGTGAACACATTCCGCAACCCGAATGGCGACCCGACGCCACAATCGCTGGAACTGGCGCGGTCCAGCGAGGACGAGAAGCAGAGCCAGCTTGCCCGCCTGGCGGAATTCCATGCGCGCCATGCCGGTGACGCGCCCGCCATGCTGGACCGCCTGCGCCAGGCCGTGATCGACAACGGCAATGTCTTCGCGGTGCTGATGGACGCGGTGCGCGTGTGCTCGCTGGGGCAGATCACGCACGCGCTGTTCCAGGTGGGCGGGCAGTACCGGCGCAACATGTAGGCGGAAATCGCGCGGCGGGTGGTTCACGCGGCGGGACGCTGGGGCTAAACTCGGCGTTTCCGCACGTCCCTCCCGAACCGCGAACTTCGTAAAACCGCCATGCAATCCGAGTACGACAGCCAGAATATCTTTGCCCGCATCCTGCGCGGCGAACTTCCCAGCTTCAAGGTGTACGAGGACGCCGACACAATCGCGTTCCTGGACATCATGCCGCAGTCCGACGGCCACACGCTGGTGGTGCCCAAGGAGGCCGCCGTGGACCTGTTCGGCCTGTCCGAGGCCGGCGCCGCCGCCGCCATCCGCACCACGCAGATCGTGGCGCGCGCGGTGCGCGAAACCTTCGCGCCCGACGGCATCGTCATCAGCCAGTTCAACGGCGCCGCCGCCGGCCAGACCGTGCCGCACGTGCACTTCCACATCGTGCCGCGCTACGCCAGCCAGGCCCTGCGCGGCCACGCGCGCGAGCAGGCCAGCATGGACGTGCTCAAGGCGCACGCCGAGCGGCTGGCCGCCGCGCTGGCGAAGCGGTAATCCGATCCGAATCCGTTACAACCCTCCGACAGAGCAAGGAAGCAGTCATGGCAATCAAGACAGTAGGCATCGTGGGTGCCGGCACGATGGGCAACGGCATTGCGCAGGCGTGCGCGGTGGTGGGGCTCGATGTGGTGATGGTCGACATCAGCGACGCCGCCGTGCAGAAGGGCATCGCCACGGTGGCGGGCAGCCTGGACCGCCTGATCAAGAAGGAAAAGGCCACCGAGGCCGACAAGGCGGCAGCGCTGGCCCGCATCCAGGGCAGCACGTCGTATGACGACCTGAAGCGCGCCGACATCGTCATCGAGGCCGCCACCGAGAACTACGATCTCAAGGTCAACATCCTGAAGCAGATCGACGCCATCGCCGGGCCGAACGTGATCATCGCGTCGAACACGTCGTCGATCTCGATCACCAAGCTGGCGGCGGTGACGTCGCGCGCGGACCGCTTCATCGGCATGCATTTCTTCAACCCGGTGCCGCTGATGGCGCTGGTGGAACTGATCCGCGGCCTGCAGACCAGCGACGCGGCCCACGCCGACGTGGAGGCGCTGGCGCGGCAGCTCGGCAAGTACCCGATCACGGTGAAGAACAGCCCCGGCTTCGTGGTCAACCGCATCCTCTGCCCGATGATCAACGAGGCGTTCTGCGTGCTGGGCGAGGGCCTGGCGTCGCCCGAGGAAATCGACGAAGGCATGAAGCTCGGCTGCAACCACCCCATCGGCCCGCTGGCCCTGGCCGACATGATCGGCCTGGACACGATGCTGGCCGTGATGGAAGTGCTCTATACCGAGTTCGCCGACCCGAAATACCGCCCCGCCATGCTGATGCGCGAAATGGTGGCGGCGGGGTACCTGGGGCGGAAGACGGGGCGCGGGGTGTACGTGTACTCGAAGTAAGCCGGGTTTCCTGGTTTTCTCCTCTCTCCCGCAAGGCGGGAGAGAGGCCGGGGGAGAGGGTGAGGCGGTGCAAGCTGCCACCGTGGCAGCTGGGGACGCCGGCCCTCACCCCCAACCCCTCTCCCGCGCGCGGGAGAGGGGAGCAGAACCCGGCAAGTACACACCGCTACTCCCCATACTGCCGCAGCCCCTCCAGGTCGAGCACGTCGATCACGCCGTAGTCCACGCGCACCAGCCCCTGTTGTTCCAGCACCTTGAGCGCCTGGTTGGCGCGCTGGCGCGAGATGCCGGCCAGCAGGCCGATTTCTTCCTGCGAGATTTCCAGCGTCGATCCGATGCCCGGGTACAGGTGTTCGTTGAACAGCGACGACACCGCGCGCGCCACGCGCGAATCGATGTCGAGCAGCCGCTCGTACTCCACTGCCGCGATGAACTGCCCCAGGCGCTCGTTGAACTGCATCAGCAGGAAGCGCGTGAACGGCAGGCTGGTATCCAGCAACCACTGAAAAGTCTCGCGCGGGACGAAAGCGATACGTGACCGGCGCAGCGCCATCACGTCGTACTTGCGGATTTCCTGCTTGAGCACGGCGCCTTCGCCGAACCAGCCGCCGGTGGGCACGCCGGTGAACGTGACGGACTTGCCCGACGGCGACACCGTGGTGATCTTGACGATGCCTTCGACCACGCCCAGCCAGTGCTCGGCCATTTCACCCTTGTGACAGACGTAGTCGCCCTGTGCGTACTCGCGCACGGTGGCCACGCGCTTGACGCGGTCGCGCTGGTCGGGGCTCAGGTCGACGGCCCAGGCGCAGCGGTCGATGAAGTCGTGGCACGAAGCGTTGGACATGGGGCTCCCGTAGGGATTAACCCGGAATTGTCGCCGGCGCGACAACCGGGGGAAAAGGCATCGGCTATCTTACGATCACACGGAACCGGCCCTGCCAGCAATCCTCACCCAACCAGGCAAGGCGGGCGTGACGCGGTGCGGCAACCCCGCGAAACGCCCAGTATAGACACCGGTCTGGCGGCTTGATACCCGGCATGGCCCCTACGCCATCCGCAGGGGAGAGGAGACAGCGATGCAGGACACGTCGGCAACGACCTTCCCGCGATGGCTGCAGGCGCATGCCCTGCAGCGGCCAGACCATCCGGCCTATCGCGAAAAGGACCTCGGCATCTGGCAGACCTATAGCTGGTCGCAGGCGGCGGCGGAAGTGCGCGCGCTGGCGTGCGGGCTGGCCGCGCTGGGTTTCCGCCGGGGCATGAACCTGGCCGTGGTTGGCGACAACCGCCCCCGCCTGTACTGGGCGATGACCGCCGCGCAGGCGCTGGGCGGCGTGCCGGTGCCGCTGTACCAGGACGCCATCGCGGGCGAGATGGTCTACGTGCTGGACGATGCCGAGATCGAGTTCGCCATCGTCGAGGACCAGGAACAGGTGGACAAGCTGCTGGAAGTTGAGGCGCAGCTCGCCACGCGCGGCCGCACCGTGCGCCACCTTATCTACGAAGACCCGCGCGGCCTGCGTGACTACGATCACCCGTCGCTGCTGTCGTACGAGCGCGTGCAGGAGCTTGGCCGCGAGTACGACCGCGCCAACCCCGGCTTCTACGACGCGCAGGTGCAGGCCGGCCAGCCCGACGACACCGCGATCATCCTCTATACGTCCGGCACCACCGGCAAGCCCAAGGGCGTGTGCCACGCGCACGCGGGCCTGATCGGCGCGGCGCGCAACGGCTGCCAGTTCGACGGGCTGGGACCGGACGACGACGTGCTGTCGTACCTGCCGATGGCCTGGGTGGGCGACAACCTGTTCTCGTACGCGCAGGCGATGGTGGCCGGCTTCACGGTCAACTGCCCGGAGTCGCGCGAGACCGTGATGACCGACCTGCGCGAGATCGGCCCGACCTACTACTTCGCGCCGCCGCGCATCTACGAGGGGCTGCTCACGCAGGTGATGATCCGCATGGAGGACGCGGGCTGGCTCAAGCGCAAGCTGTTTGACTGGGCGATGGGCGTGGCGCGCCGCTGCGGCGCCGACATCCTCGACGGCCGGCCGGTGTCCGCGCCAGACCGCCTGCGCTACGCGCTGGGCGAGGTGCTGATCTACGGCCCGCTGCGCAACGTGCTGGGCATGAGCCGCATCCGCGTGGGCTACACGGCCGGCGAGGCCATCGGCCCGGACCTGTTCCGCTTCTACCGCTCCATCGGCATCAACCTCAAGCAGTTCTACGGCCAGACCGAGACCTGCGCGTACGTGTGCCTGCAGCCGGACGGACAGGTCAAGTTCGATTCCGTGGGCCCGGCCGCGCCCGGCATGGAGATCCGCATTGCCGACAACGGAGAGGTGCTGGTGCGCGGCGTGGGCCTGCTCAAGGCGTACTACAAGCGCGACGACGCCACGCGCGAGGCGATCAACGACGAGGGCTACTTCATGACCGGCGACGCCGGCGTGATCGACGCCGACGGCCACCTGAAGATCATCGACCGCGCCAAGGACGTCGGCAAGCTGGCCGACGGATCGATGTTCGCGCCCAAGTACATCGAGAACAAGCTCAAGTTCTTCCCGTACATCAAGGAAGCCGTGGCGTTCGGCACGGACCGCGACCGCGTCTGCGCGTTCATCAACATCGATTTCGATGCCGTGGGCAACTGGGCCGAGCGCCGGCACCTGCCGTACGCGGGCTACGTGGACCTGGCGGCCCAGCCGGAGGTCATCGCCATGATCGCCGAGTGCGTGGAGCAGGTGAACGCCGACCTGGCGGCCGACGCGATGCTGGCCGGCTCGCAGGTGGCGCGCTTCCTGATCCTGCACAAGGAGCTGGACCCCGACGACGACGAACTCACGCGCACGCGCAAGGTGCGGCGCGGGTTCATCGCCGAGAAGTACGCCGTGCTGGTGGACGCCCTGTACGCGGGCAAGCCGGAACAGTTCATCGACACGCGCGTGAAGTTCGAGGACGGCCGCGAAGGCAGCGTGTCGGCCACGTTGAAGCTGGTTGACGTCAAGCGCTTCCCGCCCGTGGGCGGGGCGCGCGCGGCCTGAGCCATGGGACAGGGAGAAGCACAGATGACGGCAACCCGGACAGCATGGCAGGGCGGCATGGCGCGCGTGGACGCCGCGGGCACGATGGTCCCGCCCGGCGCGATCAGCCCGGCCGGACATGCGGAAGGCGCGCCCGGCGACGGCCCGCGCCCCGGCGACGCGCACCGCGCGGACACCACCTCGCAGGCCCGCATGCGCGGCGACGTGATTCTGGACCTGCAGAACATCTCGCTGTCGTTCGGCGGGGTGAAGGCGCTGACCGATATTTCGTTCGACGTCTGCGAGCACGAGATCCGCGCCATCATCGGCCCCAACGGCGCGGGCAAGAGTTCGATGCTGAACGTGATCAACGGCGTCTACCACCCGCAGCAGGGCCGCATCGTGTTCCGGGGCGAGGAGCGCCGGCAGATGCACCCCACCGCCGCGGCGCGCCAGGGCATTGCGCGCACGTTCCAGAACATCGCGCTGTTCAAGGGCATGACCGTGCTGGACAACATCATGACCGGCCGCAACACGCAGTTCCGCACCGGCCTGTTCGCCCACGCGCTCTGGTGGGGGCCGGCGCGGGCCGAGGAGGTGCGCCACCGCCGCAAGGTGGAGGAAGTGATCGACTTCCTGGAGATCCAGGCCATCCGCAAGACGCCGGTGGGCCGGCTGCCGTACGGGCTGCAGAAGCGCGTGGAGCTGGCGCGCGCGCTGGCGGCCGAGCCGTCGATGCTGCTGCTGGACGAGCCGATGGCCGGCATGAACGTCGAGGAAAAGCAGGACATGTGCCGCTTCATCCTGGACGTCAACCACCAGTTCGGCACGACCATCGTGCTGATCGAGCACGACATGGGCGTGGTGATGGACGTCTCCGACCGCGTCGTGGTGCTGGACTACGGCAAGAAGATCGGCGACGGCACGCCCGACGAGGTCAAGTCGAACCCCGACGTGATCAAGGCCTACCTGGGCACCTCGCACTGAAAGGCCACGGACCATGACCTTCTTCTTCGAAATCCTGATCGGCGGCCTGCTGTCGGGCCTGATGTACTCGCTGGTGGCGCTGGGCTTCGTGCTGATCTACAAGGCATCCGGGGTATTCAACTTTGCCCAGGGCGCGATGGTCTACTTTGCCGCGCTGGCCGTGGTGGGGCTGATGGACAAGGGCATGCCGATGTGGGCGGCCGTGATCGGCGCGTTCATCGTCATGATCGTGGTGGGCATGAGCACCGAGCGGTTCGTGCTGCGCAAGCTGGTCAACCAGCCGCCGATCACGCTGTTCATGGCCACTATCGGCCTGTCGTTCTTCCTGGAGGGGCTGGGGCCGCTGCTGTTCGGCAACGAGGTGCGGCCGATCCAGCTTGGCATCGTCGACGAGCCGATCGAGTCGATCCTGACGCGCTTCAACATCGTCATCTCCAAGTTCGACCTGGCCGCCGCGCTGATCGCGGCCGTGCTGGTGGCGGTGCTGGCGCTGTTCTTCCAGTACACCAAGGTGGGCCGCGCGCTGCGGGCCGTGGCCGACGACCACCAGGCGGCGCTGTCGCTGGGCATTCCGCTGCAGAACATCTGGGCCATCGTCTGGGGCGTGGCGGGCTTTGTCGCGCTGGTGGCGGGCATGCTGTGGGGGTCGCGCAACGGCGTGCAGTTTGCGCTGACGCTGACGGCGCTCAAGGCGCTGCCGGTGCTGATCCTGGGCGGCTTCACGTCGGTGCCGGGCGCCATTGTCGGCGGGCTGATCATCGGCGCGTCCGAGAAGCTGGCCGAGATCTACATCCCGCCCGTGTTCCAGTCGATGTTCGGCGGCAACTTCGGGGGGATCGAGGGCTGGTTCCCGTATGTGTTTGCGTTGCTGTTCCTGCTCGTGCGGCCCGAAGGGCTGTTCGGCGAGAAGCATATCGACCGCGTCTGACGGAGGCCCAAGATGCTCTACCGCGAATCCGGCCAGTTCAAGACGAGCTACGTTGCCGACAGCCAGGTCTTCCCGATCCGGCAAGATCGTATTTTCTTTGGTTTGCTGATGGCGGTGGCGTTCGTCGTCATCCCGTTCACGGGCAGCGAGTACTGGTTCAGCGCCATCCTGACGCCGTTCCTGATCTTCTCGCTGGCGGCGCTGGGGCTGAACATCCTGACCGGCTACGCGGGGCAGCTGTCGCTGGGCACGGCGGCGTTCATGGCCGTGGGCGCCTACGCCGCGTACAACTTCCAGTTGCGCATCGAGGGCATCCCGGTGCTGCTGACGTTCATCCTGGCGGGGCTGTCGGCGGCGCTGGTTGGCGTGGCCTTCGGGCTGCCGTCGCTGCGGATCAAGGGCTTCTACCTGGCCGTGGCCACGCTGGCGGCGCAGTTCTTCGTGGTCTGGGCGCTGACCAAGTTCCCGTGGCTGTCCAACAACAGCTCGTCGGGCGTGATCACGGCGCAGCGGCTGGACCTGTTCGGGCTGCCGATCGACACGCCGGTCCGCAAGTACCTGTTCGTGCTGGCCATCGTCACGGTGCTGGCAATGGTGGCCAAGAACCTCGTGCGCTCGGCCACGGGCCGCGCCTGGATGGCCGTGCGCGACATGGACGTGGCCGCCGAGGTCATCGGCATCCCGCTGATGCGCACCAAGCTGCTGGCCTTCGCGGTCAGTTCCTTCTACTGCGGCGTGGCCGGCGCGCTATACGCGTTCTGCTACCTGGGATCGGTGGAGCCGGACGGCTTCTCGCTGGACCTGTCGTTCCGCATCCTGTTCATGATCATCATCGGCGGCGTGGGCAGCATCCTGGGGTCGTTCCTGGGCGCGGCGTTCATCCTGCTGCTGCCGATCTTCCTGGACAACGTGCTGCCGGCGCTGGCCGCGCTGCTGCACCTGCCGTTCACGAACGCCACCGTCTCGCACATCCAGCTCATGGTGTTCGGCGGGCTGATCATCTTCTTCCTGATCGTCGAGCCACATGGCCTGGCCCGGCTCTGGCAGATCGCCAAGGAAAAGCTGCGCCTCTGGCCATTCCCGCACTAACCGTAGACGTACCCATCACAACGCCCGTCCGAGGCGAAGGAGACTGTCATGACAACCGTGTTCCGCAACATGCAGCGCGCCGCCCTGGTGGTCAGCGTCGCCGCTGCCCTGCTGGCGCCCGCGCTGCCGGCGCTGGCCCAGGCCAACGAGCAGTTCGTGGCGCTGCCCAGCTACCGCGTGGGGCCGTACGGGGCCAACGGGCAGTCGTTCTATGGCGGGTTCGTCGACTACCTGAACTACGTCAACCTGAAGGACGGCGGCGTGGGCGGCGTGAAGCTGGCCTGGGAAGAGTGCGAGACCGAGTACAACAATGCCAAGGGCGTGGAGTGCTACGAGCGGCTCAAGGCCAAGAACGCCCAGAGCAAGGGCACGGCCTACCACACGATGTCGACCGGCATCTCGTACGCGCTGGTCGACAAGACCGCCGCCGACAAGGTGCCGCTGGTGATGATGGGCTACGGCCGCACCGACGCCGTGGACGGCTCGGTCTTCCCGTATGCGTTCCCGCTGGTCACCACGTACCAGATGCAGGTGTCGGCCATCGTCAGGTACCTGGCGTCGAAGAATGCCGGGTCGCTGGCGGGCAAGAAGATCGTCTACCTGTACCACGACTCGGCCTACGGCAAGGAGCCCATCGTGGCGCTGCAGGCCGAGGCCAGGCTGGGCAAGTTCAACCTGGTCGAGATCCCGGTGGCGCACCCTGGCAACGAGCAGGGCGCCCAGTGGCTCAAGATCCGCCAGGAAAACCCCGACTACGTGATCTTCTGGGGCTGGGGCGTGATGAACCAGACCGCGCTGAAGGCCGCGCAGAAGGTGGGCTTCTCGCGCGAGAAGATGATCGGCTCGTGGTGGGCCGGGTCCGAGGAAGACACCGTGCCGGCCGGCGACGCCGCCAAGGGCTACATGAGCGCCACCTGGAACGTGGCCGGCAAGTCGGTGCCGGTGATTGCCGACATCGAGAAGGTGGTCTACGGCGCCAACAAGGGCAACATGCAGGACCGCAACAAGGTGGGCTCGGTGCTCTACAACCGCGGGGTGTCGGCGGCCGTGGTGACCGTCGAGGCCATCCGCGTGGCGCAGGCCAGGTTCGGCAAGGGCAAGGTCATGACCGGCGACGAGATGCGCTGGGCGTTCGAGAACCTGAACCTGACCAACGCGCGGCTGCAGCAGCTTGGCGCCACGGGCCTGCTGCCCGAGATCAAGACGAGCTGCGACAACCACGAGGGCTCGGGCAAGGTGAAGATCCAGCAGTGGGACGGCACCAAGTGGGTCACGGTGTCCGACTGGATCGAGGGCAACAAGAACCTGATCCACCCGCTGTTCAAGGCCACCGCCGCGCAGTACGCGAAGGAAAAGGGCATCACGCCGGCGTGCGCCAAGTCGTAGGCGTCGATGTGATCCTGGCTGCCGCCTCGCGCCCGCAGGTCGGGTCCGGGGCGGCAATCCAAAGATAGGGACGAAGAACCATGACCCTCCTCTCGGTCAACAACATCGAGGTCATCTACGACCACGTGATTCTGGTGCTCAAGGGCGTGTCGCTCGATGTGCCAGAGGGCCGCATCGTGGCGCTGCTGGGCGCCAACGGGGCGGGCAAGACCACCACGCTCAAGGCGATCTCCAACCTGCTGCACGCCGAGCGCGGCGACGTCACCAAGGGCTCCATCGAATACCGCGGCCAGCGCGTGGACCAGCTCACGCCGAACGACCTGGTCCGGCGCGGCGTGATCCAGGTGATGGAGGGCCGACACTGCTTTGCCCACCTGACCATCGAGGAAAACCTGCTGACCGGTGCCTACACGCGCGGGCTGTCGCGAGGCCAGACGCGCGACGAGCTGGAAAAGATCTACGCCTACTTTCCGCGCCTGAAGACGCGCCGCAAGTCGCAGGCCGGCTACACGTCGGGCGGCGAACAGCAGATGTGCGCCATCGGCCGCGCCATGATGGCCAAGCCGGCGATGATCCTGCTGGACGAGCCGTCGATGGGCCTGGCGCCGCAGATCGTCGAGGAAATCTTCGAGATCGTGCGCGACCTGAACACGCGCGAGCGGGTCAGCTTCCTGCTGGCCGAACAGAACACGATGGTGGCGCTGCGCTACGCGGACTACGGCTACATCCTGGAGAACGGCCGCGTGGTGATGGATGGCGACGCCGAGTCGCTGCGCACCAACGAGGACGTCAAGGAGTTTTACCTGGGCGTGGCCGCCAACGACGCCGAAGGCGCGCCGCGCAAGTCGTTCCGCGACGTCAAGAGCTATCGCCGCCGCAAGCGCTGGCTGGCCTGAACCTCCGGGGGCACCGACATGGCTGATTATTTCGATTCGCTGGAAACGCGCGCGCCCGCCGAGCGCGAGGCCGCGCTGCTGGCCGCCGTGGCCCGCCAGGTGGCCCACGCCCAGGCCCACGCGCCGTACTTTGCCGAAGTGCTGTGCGACATCGACGCCCGGGACATCGGCTCGCGCCAGGCGCTGGCGCAACTGCCCGTCACCCGCAAGTCCGATCTGACCGCGCGCCAGCGCCTGGCGCCGCCGCTGGGCGGGCTCAACGCCACGCCGCTGGGCGGCCTGCGCCATATCTTCCAGTCGCCGGGGCCGATCCACGAGCCCGACGGCCACGGCGCCGACTGGTGGCGCACCGCGCGCGCCATGTTCGCGGCCGGCTTCCGGTCGGGCGAACTGGTCTACAACACGTTCTCGTACCACTTCACGCCGGCAGGGATGATGATGGAAGCCGGCGCGCACCGGCTGGGCTGCTGCGTGTTCCCGGCCGGGGTGGGGCAGACCGAGTCGCAGGTGCAGGCGCTGGCCGCGCTGCAGCCCACCGCCTACGCGGGCACGCCGTCGTTCCTGAAGCTGCTGATCGAGCGGGGCGAGGAACTGGGCCAGCCATGCACGAGCCTGTCGAAGGCGCTGGTGTCGGGCGAAGCCTGCCCGCCCGCGCTGCGCGGCTGGCTGCGCGACCACGGCGTCACGGCGCGGCAGATGTACGGCACGGCCGACGTCGGCCTGATCGCGTTCGAGACCGACGGCGGCGACGGCTGGGTGGTCGACGAAGGCGTGCTGGTGGAGATCGTCGAACCTGGCGGCAGCCAGCCGATGCCCGAGGGCGAGGTGGGCGAGGTGGTGGTCACGGTGCTGGGCAACGGCGACTACCCGCTGATCCGCTTCGGCACCGGCGACCTGTCGGCCATCGTCGCCGATTCCGCGCAGCGCGCCAGCCCCTGCGGACGCACCAATATCCGGCTCAAGGGCTGGCTGGGGCGGGCCGACCAGACCACCAAGGTCAAGGGCATGTTCGTCCATCCGGGGCAGGTGGCCGACGTGGTGCGGCGCCATCCCGAGATCCGCGCGGCGCGGCTCGTGGTGACCGGCACCGTGGGTGCCGACGTGATGACGCTGCACTGCGACGCCACGCGCGACGACGAGGGCCTCGCGCGCGCCGTGGCCGAGTCGATGCGCGAGGTCATGCGGCTGCGCGGCGAGGTACGTTTCGTGGCGGCGGGGTCGCTGCCGCAGGACGGCCGGTCCATCGAGGACGCGCGCCGCTACGACTGAATCAGGACTGGGAAGACGAGCGGTCGGCGGCCTGCGGATAGCCGCCCGGCGGCCGCGTGGGCAGGCGCACCATCCAGACCGTCACGCCGATGCCGATGGCGATCAGCGTCAGCGACGACACGGGCCGGGCGCGCAGCAGCCACGCCGTGATGCCCATCGACGTCCACATCATCGACAGCGCCAGGCATTTTGCCCGGAACGGGATGCTGCGGTGGGCCTGCCAGTCGCGCACCAGCGGCCCGAAGCGCTCGTGCGTGATCAGCCAGTTGTGGAATTTTTCCGAGCCCCGCGCAAAGCAGGCGGCGGCCAGCAGCACGAACGGCGTGGTCGGCAGCAGCGGCAGGAAGATGCCGATGAAACCGAGCACGAGGCTGATGGCGCCGCACGTCACCCAGAACGCGCGGATCACGCGCTCGCGGTGCGTGATCGATTCTGGCGGGCGGGTCGATGGGTCGGGGTCGGGCAGCGGCAACGGTTCAGGGCAAGGGCGCGGACGGCCCTATGCTACCAGCCCCAGCCGCGCCCGCGCCGCATCGTACTCGGCCTTCATGCGCGCCACGATCTCGCCGGCGGTGGGAATGTCGTGGATCTGGCCCACGCCCTGGCCGGCGCCCCAGATGTCCTTCCATGCCTTGGCCTTGGAGCTGCCGCTGGAGAAATCCATCTTGCTCTTGTCGGCCACGGGCAGGTCGTCGGGGTTCAGGCCCGAATTGACGATGCTTTCGCGGATGTAGTTGCCGTGCACGCCCGTGAACAGGTTCGTGTAGATGATGTCCGACGCCGCCGAGCTGGTGATCGACTGCTTGTACGCGTCGCTTGCGTGCCCTTCCTGCGAGGCGATGAAGCGGGTGCCCACGTAGGCAAAGTCGGCGCCCATGGCCTGCGCGGCCAGCACGGCGTCGCCGGTGGCAATCGAGCCCGACAGCGCGATGGGGCCGTCGAAGATCTTGCGCACCTCGCCCACCAGCGCGAACGGCGACAGCGTGCCGGCATGGCCGCCGGCGCCGGCCGCCACCAGGATCAGGCCATCCACGCCGGCCTCGATGGCCTTCTCGGCGTGGCGGATGCTGATGACGTCGTGCAGCACGATGCCGCCGTAGCTGTGCACGGCGTCGATCATCTCCTTGACCGGCGCGCGCAGCGACGTGATGAAGATCGGCACCTTGTGCTCCACGCAGACCTTCACGTCGTGCTCCAGCCGCGCGTTGGACGCATGCACGATCTGGTTCACGGCCACCGGCCCCACCGGCTTGCCGGGATTGGCCGCGCGGAACGCCGCCAGTTCGTCGCCGATCTGCGTCAGCCACTCGTCCAGCAACTCGGCCGGCCGCGCGTTCAGCGCCGGAAACGACCCGACGATGCCGGCCTTGCACTGCGCCAGCACCAGTTCCGGATAGCTGACGATGAACATCGGCGACGCGATGACGGGCAGGGCCAGGTTCTGCAGGGCCGGCGGAATATGTTTGGCGGCAGGCATGGAGGTCTCCTCAACTCTCTTCGAAATGCACGGTCGTTCGATTATAGGGAGTTTCCGCCGGCGTGGACGGGGGTAGAGGCAAGGGTCTATGGGCCGGGGCATCGCCGGTCCCGCCAACCTGGCTCCCCTCTCCCGCCTGCGGGAGAGGGGTTGGGGGAGAGGGCGTCGAGGCTCTGCTTGCCGACCTGTGGCAATTGGCACCGCCGGCCCTCTCCCCCGGCCCCTCTCCCGCGCGCGGGAGAGGGGAGGCAACAAGGCGCGATCGGCTTGCCCCACGCCCAAAAAAAAACCCCGCTGCAAGAGCGGGGTGATTACCACGAAGACTGATAAGAAGAGACGGTCAGGCACCTGCCAATGCCTTACCGCGAGACGAATGTTAGAGGGCGTATGTGACCACCAGAAGACAGTTCCGAGGCAGTTCCGGTAAACCCAAGGCTCAGACCTTTTCCAGCAGCAGGCCCTTCAGGTATTCGCCTTCGGGGAAGGCTGCCGACATCGGGTGGTCGGTGCCCGCCGACAGCCGGCGCAGGATGCGGGCATCGGCGCGGGCGTCGGTGGCGGCGCCGGCCACGATCTTCTGGAACAGCTCCATGCTGATGGCGCCCGAGCACGAGTACGTGAACAGCAGGCCGCCCGGCCGCAGCAGCTGCATGCCCACAAGGTTGATTTCCTTGTAGGCCCGCGCGGCGCGGTCGATGTGCTGGGCCGATGGCGCGAACTTGGGCGGGTCCAGCACGATCAGGTCGAACTGGCGGCCCTCGGCGCGGAATTCGCGCAGCGTCTTGAAGACGTCGGCGTCCAGCCACGTGGCCCGGTCCGGGTCGAAGCCGTTCAGCGTCACGTTGCCGGCGGCAATCTTCAGCGCCTCGCCCGACGAATCGATCGACGTGACCGCCTTCGCGCCGCCGCGCAGCGCGGCCAGCGAGAAGCCGCCCGTGTAGCAGAAGCAGTTCAGCACCTCGCGGCCCTCGGCCAGGTCGCCCACCAGCTTGCGGTTGTCGCGCTGGTCGACGTAGAAGCCGGTCTTGTGGCCGTTGCGCACGTCCACGTAGTAGCGCACGCCGTGTTCGGTCACCGACAACTGCGGGTCCGGTTCGGCACCGGCCAGCACGCCGGTCACCAGCTCCAGGCCCTCGCGCTGGCGCACGGCGGCGTCGGAGCGCTCGTAGACGTTCGGGCAGCCCGTTTCCTTGACCAGCGCCTGCACCAGCGCGTCCTTCCACTGCTCCACGCCGGCGGCGTTGAACTGGCAGACGAGCTGGCCGGTCTCGCCCTGGCCGTAGTAGTCGACGATCAGCCCCGGCAGGCGGTCCGATTCGCCGAACACCAGGCGGACGGCGTCGGTGTCGCGCACCCAGCGCTTGCGGTGCGCCATGGCGGCCGCCACGCGGCGCTTGAACATGGCGTGGTCCACCGGCTCGTTCTCGTCGAAGGTCCACACGCGCGCGCGGATCTGCGACTCCGGGCTGTAGGCGCCGCGCGCCAGGAATCGGCCGTCCGCGCTGCGGATGACCACGGTGGCGCCCGGCTCGCAGCGGCCCTCGGTGGAGGCGATGCCCGTGGCGTAGACCCACGGATGGCGCCGCAGCAAGGACTTTTCCTTGCCCGGCTTCAGGGTGATGACGTTCATGTGGCTACAGCACCACCTTGACCATCGGGTGCGACGTCAGCGCGCGGTACACGCTGTCCAGGTGGTCGCGGCTGGTGACCCAGACAGTCACGGTCAGCCCCAGGTAGTTGCCGTTGCGGGACGGGCGCATCTCCATCTTGCCGGCGTGGAAGTTCGGGTCGAACTCCTGCAGCAGCGTCACGATGGCCTCGGCAAAGCCGTCCTGCATCGCGCCCATGACCTTGATGGGGAAATCGCTCGGATATTCGATCAGCGACTGCTCGGGCGGGATGTCGCCCGGGATCAGCGGACCGTCTTTGGAATCTGTCGTCATGTCAGCACCTGAGGCGTTACTTGCGCTTGAACCAGAGGCGGATCGTATCCCACAGCCGGCCGAAGAAGCCGGCCTCGGGCACTTCTTCCAGCGCCACCACGGGGAATTCGCCCACCTTGTTGTTGCCGTCCATCAGCTTGACCGTGCCCACCTGCTGGCCGGCCGCGATCGGGGCGATCAGCAGCTCCTGGCGCTCCAGCACCGGCTTCAGGCGCCCGCCCGTGCCCTTGGGCACCGTGACGAACGTCTCGTTGGCCACGCCGATCTTGACCGTGCTGGCGCGGCCCTTGTAGATGTCGGGCGTGGCCAGCACCTGGCCCTTGTCGTACAGGCGCAGCGTGTCGAAGAACTGGAAGCCGTAGTTCAGGATCTTCAGGCTTTCCTGCGTGCGGATCTGCTCGGACGCCGTGCCGATCACGATCGACACCAGGCGGCGCTGGCCGTTCGGCACGTTGGCCAGCGGGCGCTGGGCCGACGAGATCAGGCAGTAGCCGGCGGACTTGGTGTGGCCGGTCTTCACGCCGTCCACGGTCGGGTCGATGTACAGCAGGCGGTTGCGGTTGGGCTGCCTGATCTTGTTATAGGTGAACTCCTTCTGCGAGTACATCGCGTAGTACTCGGGGAAGTCCTTGATCAGGCGCGTGGTCAGCGTGGCCAGGTCCACCGCCGTGGTGTAGTGGTTCGGGTCGGGCACGCCGTCGGTGTTGGTGAAGTGCGTGCCCTTCATGCCCATGCGCTGGGCCTCGCGGTTCATCATCGCGACAAAGCCGTCCTCGGACCCGCCCACGGCCTCGGCCAGCGCCAGCGCGGCGTCGTTGCCCGACTGCACGATCAGGCCCAGCAGCAGGTCGTTGACGGTGACCGGCTTGCCGGCCTCGATGAACATGCGCGACTCATCGCTTTTGACCTTGCGCACGATCTCGGTGGGTGTCACGGTCTGGTCCAGCGTCAGGCGCTTTTCCTTGAGCGCCTCGAACGCCAGGTAGGCGGTCATCAGCTTGGTCAGCGACGCGGGCTCGATGCGCAGGTCGGCGTTCTGGGCGGCCAGGGCCTGGCCGCTGGTCACGTCGTACAGCATCCAGGACTTGGCGGCCACCTGCGGCATCGGCACGCCCTGCGCCAGCACGGCGGCGGGGGCGGCGGCAAGCGCGGCGGCGAGCGTCGCGGCAACGGCGACGGGAGCAAGGGCGGATGCGAAGTGCGGCGTGGCTCTGTTCAGCATATGCGGTTATCCAACGAGAAAAAGAGAAGCGCGGGCGGGACGGTTCACCGTTCCCACGCGCTGACGACAAGCTGCTTGATCAGGTGCAGCTTGCGATGAAAAAAGTGGTCGGCGCCGGGAATGACGATGACCGGCAGCTCCTGCGGGCGCGCCCAGTCCAGCACGCTGGCCAGCGGCACGGTGTCGTCCTGCTCGCCATGGATCACGATGGTGTCGGCCGGCACGGTGGCCACGTCCCAGCGGCTCGTGGCCGTGCCCACCAGCACCAGCCGCTGCGCGGGCGTGCCGGCCTCGGCCAGGCGGCGCGCCACGTGCGTCTGCACGAAGCTGCCGAACGAGAACCCGCCCAGCGCCAGCGGCAGCGCGGCCACGTCGGCCGACCACGCGGTCTGGGTGCGCATCCAGTCGATCACGGCCAGCAGGTCGTCCTGCTCGCCCATGCCCTGGTCATGCTCGCCGGCCGTGCCGCCCACGCCGCGGAAGTTCGGCCGCACCGTGGCGTAGCCCAGCGCCACGAACGTGCGTGCCAGCGTCTGGGCCACCTTGTTGTCCTTGGTGCCGGCGAACAGCGGATGCGGGTGCGCCACGAGCGCCAGCCCGCGCACGGGTTCGTTCTGGGGCAGATCGATCGAGATGTCGATGGCGCCGACGGGGCCGGCGATGGTGGTGACCTGGGTATGCGCGTTCATGGTGACGGGGCAGGAGGAACAACGGCACAACAAAAAACCGGGCATCGGACCCGGTACGGCCTGGTGGGTACGCGGCTTCAGCGATCCACCATCAGGCGCTCAACGGGCTTGCCGTTGACCAGATGGCTGTCGATGATCTCGTCGATGTCCTGCTCGTCGACGAACGTGTACCAGACGGCCTCGGGGTAGACCACCAGCACCGGGCCGAGTTCACAGCGGTTCAGGCAGCCGGCCTTGTTGATCCGCACGCGGCCCTCGGCGCCGGCGATGCCCAGCGCCTTGCAGCGCTTCTTGGCGTATTCCTGCATGGCCTGGGCGTTGTGGTCGGCGCAGCAGGCCTTGCCGTCGTCGCGCTGGTTCAGGCAGAAGAAAACGTGGTGTTTGTAGTAGCTGCTCATGGCGGCGAACGGAACTGCGCGGCGCCGGGGCCATGGAGCGGGCACCGGGACACGGCGTGAATCGGGGAAGGTCGGAATTATACGTGCTCGCGCCACGCGTTCCCCGCCGCGCCGGTGCCCGGAAATCCGGAATGGCCGCCATCGATCGATGCCGGATGCCACCCGCCGGGCCCTGGTCGGGCGTGGCGGATGCCTCCGGCGACACTTTTCGGCCGAAACCCTGCCGGCCGGGCGCCCGCGCCGCGTCCGGAATTCCGGAGCTGGCCACTCCGGAATTCCGGAATCCCGGAGCGCCGGGGCCGTACCGCCGCCCCGCTTTCCTTGCAAATCAACGACTTGGCCGCGCCGCGCCGCGTGGCACGGCCGTTGCAAATAGTTACGCCCAGACGCGCGCCCGGCTTTTCCGGGCCCAGGCGCGCAACGTGGACGCCGCCGAGCGTCCGGCACCGGTCAAAACACCGAGGAAGACATCATGAGGAAACCCTTCTACAAGATCCTGTACGTGCAGGTGCTGGCGGCCATCGCCATCGGCATCCTGCTCGGCCATTTCGCGCCGGCCACCGGCGTGGAGATGAAGCCGCTGGGCGACGCCTTCATCAAGCTGATCAAGATGATCATCGGCCCGATCATCTTCTGTACCGTGGTGTCCGGCATCGCCGGCATGCGCGACATGAAGAAGGTGGGCCGCGTGGGCGGCAAGGCGCTGCTGTATTTCGAGGTGGTTTCCACGTTCGCGCTGCTGATCGGCCTGGTTGCCTCGCACGTGCTCAAGCCCGGCGTGGGCTTCAACATCGACCCGGCCACGCTGGACACCAAGTCGATCTCGCAGTACGTGTCGAAGGCGCACGGCCAGAGCACGGTCGAGTTCTTCATGCACATCATCCCGGACACGATCTTCAGCGCGTTTGCCAACGGCGACATCCTGCAGATCCTGCTGGTCTCGCTGTTCTTTGGCTCGGCGCTGGCCGTGGTGGGCGACCGCGCGCGCGTCATCCACGAGATGGTCGACCAGGTGTCGAAGGTCTTCTTCCACATCGTCCACGTGATCACCAAGGTGGCCCCGATCGGCGCGTTCGGCGCCATGGCGTTCACCATCGGCAAGTACGGCCTGGGCTCGCTGGTGCCGCTGCTGAAGCTGATCGGCACGTTCTACTTCACCGCCATCGTGTTCGTGCTGGTGGTGCTGGGCACCGTGGCGCGCTTCACGGGCTTCTCGATCATCCGCTTTGTCGCGTACATCAAGGAAGAGCTGCTGATCGTGCTGGGCACCAGCTCGTCGGAGGCCGCGCTGCCGCACCTGATGGAGAAGATGGAAAAGCTGGGTTGCTCGAAGTCGGTGGTGGGGCTGGTGGTGCCCACGGGCTACTCGTTCAACCTGGACGGCACCAACATCTACATGACGATGGCCGTGATCTTCATCGCGCAGGCCACCGGCATCGAACTGACGCTGCTGCAGCAGCTGACCATCCTGGCCGTGGCCATGGTGACGTCCAAGGGCGCCAGCGGCGTCACCGGTTCCGGCTTCATCACGCTGGCGGCCACGCTGGCCGTGGTGCCGACCATCCCGGTGGCCGGCATGGTGCTGATCCTGGGCATCGACCGTTTCATGAGCGAATGCCGCGCGCTGACCAACATCATCGGCAACGGCGTGGCCACCGTGGTGGTGTCGGCCTGGGAACGCGAGCTGGACCGCGCCCGCCTGAACCGCGTGCTGCGTGGGGGCGGCGATGACAGCGTCGAACTGGCAGACGCCAACGCCTGACGTGACCTCCGGGCCCGCCGCCGGCACCCCCGCCGGGCGGCCCCAGCCGGGCGCGGCTGGCCCGGGCCCGCATCCCGCTGGCCGGCCCCACCCGGGCGCCGGCCAGCGAGTATCATCGGCGCGACAGCTCCCCCGCGCGCCGATGCCCCATTCCGACGACTTCCTTGCCGTGCACGATTCCGCTGCGCCAGGCTCCGTGCACGCGCCGGAGAACCCCGCGCGCTGGTGGCGCTTTGCCGTCCTGCTGGTGGCGGGCCTGCTGGCGCTGTGCGCGCTGACGTGGCTGGTGTCCGTCCAGCGCGGAATCGCCGCGCTGCAACAGTCCACCGCCATGCGGGCCGACCGCTACGCCGGCACGCTCGAATCCACGCTGGACCGCTACGAATTCCTGCCCGCGCTGGTGTCGCTGCACCCGTCGGTGCGGGCGCTGCTGGCCGCGCCGCAGGACGCCGCGCGCATTGCGGCGGTCAACGACTACCTGTCCGAGGTGAACGGCCGCGCCCGCGCGTCGGCCACCTACGTGATCGCCGCCAACGGGCTGGCGCTGGCCGCCAGCAACCACGGCGAGCCGGGCAGCTTCGTCGGCACCGACTACCGCTTCCGCCCGTACTTCCAGATGGCCTCGCGCGGCCAGGTGGGCCGCTTCTACGCCATTGGCGTCACCAGCGACGAGCCCGGCTACTACATCGCCCAGCCAATCGAGGCCGGCGGCAAGGTGATTGGCGTGACCGTCGTGAAGCTGAACCTGGAGTGGTTCCAGCGCGCCGGCTCGGGCCGTGGCGAGCCGCTGATGGTGTCCGACGACCACGGCGTGATCTTCCTGTCGTCGGTGCCGGGCTGGCAGTACCGCACGCTGCGCCCGCTGCCGCCCGCGCTGCAGGCCGAAATGCACCGCACGCGCCAGTACCACGATGTCGACGTCACGCCGCTGCCGCTGCAGCCGCTGACGTCGCCGGTCATGCGCTGGCTGGCGCGCAACACACTGGCGGACAACCAGCGGCTTGTGCGCGTGGGCCCGACGGACCGGGGCGGCGCCGATGCCGCCGCGTCGGAGGCCGCGCCGGACGGCATCGACGGCATCGGCTGGAGCCTGGCCGAACTGTCCGGCGGCGGCGCCGACCGCTACCTGGAGATCAGCCGCGCGGTGGGCCCGGCCGGCTGGAACATGCAGGTCATGGCCCCGCTGGACCCGGTGCTGGCCAACGCCCGCAGCGCGACGATCGGCGCGGCGCTGGCCTACGCGTGCGTCTGCCTGCTGCTGGTGAACCTGCGCCAGCGCCGCCAGCGCGCGCGCGACATGCTCTACAGCCGGCGCCTGCTGGAGGCCGCCTATGACGAGCTGGAGCGGCGCGTGGAAGCCCGCACCGCCGACCTGATGGCCATCAACGAACAACTCGAAGCCGAGGTGGCCGAGCGCACCCGCGCCGAAAGCGAGCTGCGCGCCACGCAGGACGAACTGGTGCAGGCCAGCAAGCTTGCCGCGCTGGGCCAGATGGCCGCCGGCATCACCCACGAACTGAACCAGCCGCTGGCCGCGCTGCGCACGTTCTCGGACAACACGCGCGTGCTGCTGGAGCGCGGGCAGCTTGACGCCGCCACGGGCAACCTGTCGGCCATCGCCGACCTGACCGAGCGGATGGGCAAGATCACGGGCCAGCTGAAGCTGTTCGCCGGCAAGGCGCGCCCGCGCCGCCACGCGGTGGCCGTGCGCGCGGCGGTGGACCATGTGCTGCAGCTCATCGCGCCACGCCTGGGGCCGGTGGCGCTGACGGTGCGCGGGCTGGAGGGCGACGCGGGCGACCTGGCCGTCTGGGCCGACGAACTGAAGCTGGAACAGGTGCTGCTGAACCTGGTGGGCAACGCGCTGGACGCCATCGCCGCCCAGGGCCGCCCCGACGGGCGCGTCGGCATCGACATCGACGCCGACGCCGAGCGCGTGCGCATTGCCGTGCACGACAACGGCACCGGCATCGCCCCGGACGCGCTGCCGCACCTGTTCGAACCGTTCTATACGACCAAGGAGATCGGTCAGGGGCTGGGCCTCGGGCTGGCGATCTCGTCGTCGATCGTGCGCGAATTCGGCGGCCAGCTCGTGGCAGGCAATGCCGCGGGCGGCGGCGCGGAATTCGTGGTGACGCTGCGCCGGGCGCGCCAGCCGGTGGCGGCGTAGCGCGCTGTGATGGGGATAAAGGACATGATTGCGATGCAAGACGGGCTGCGGGTGCTGTTTGTCGAGGACGAGCCGCTGGTGCGGCAGGCCACGGCACAGAGCCTGGAACTGGCCGGGTTCGCGGTGCTGGCGCTGCCGTCGGCCGAGGCGGCCATGCCGCACCTGGCGGCCGACTTCCCGGGCGTGCTGGTGACCGACGTGCGGCTGGGCGGCGCCAGCGGGCTGGACCTGCTGCACCACTGCCGCAACGTGGCGCCGGGCGTGCCCGTGATCCTGGTCACCGGCCATGGCGACATCACGATGGCCGTGCAGGCGATGCGCGAAGGCGCCTACGACTTCATCGAGAAGCCGTTCGGCGCCGACCGCCTGACCGACACCGTGCGCCGGGCGCTGGAGCGCCGCGCGCTGGAACTGGAAAACGTGGCGCTGCGCCGCGAACTGGCCGGGCCGGCCGCCGGCACGCGGATCATCGGCCGGTCGCCGGCCATGGCCCAGGTGCGCGACCTGATCGCCAACGTGGCCGAGACCGACGTGCCGGTGATGATCAACGGCGAGACCGGCACGGGCAAGGAACTGGTGGCGCGCAGCCTGCACGCGCTGTCCACGCGCCGCGATGCGCCGTTCATCGCGCTGAACTGCGGTGCCGTGCCCGAGGCCATCTTCGAGTCCGAGATGTTCGGCCACGAGGCCGGGGCGTTCACCGGCGCCGGCAAGCGCCGCATCGGCAAGCTGGAGCATGCGTCGGGCGGCACGCTGTTCCTGGACGAGATCGAAAGCATGCCGCTGGCGCTGCAGGTGAAGCTGCTGCGCGTGCTGCAGGAGGGCACGCTGGAGCGGCTGGGCTCGAACGCGTCGCTGCCGATCGACGTGCGGATCATCGCCGCCGCCAAGGGCGACATGGAGGGGCTGGTCGCGCAGGGCGCGTTCCGGCAGGACCTGCTGTACCGGCTGAACGTGGTCACGATCCCGCTGCCCCCGCTGCGCGACCGCCGCGAGGACATCGTGCCGCTGTTCGAGCATTTCATGCTGGTGGCCGCCGTGCGCTACCAGCGGCCCGCGCCGATCCTGTCGGAAATGCAACGCCAGCAGCTCATGCAGCGCCCGTGGCCCGGCAACGTGCGCGAACTGCGCAACGCGGCGGACCGGCTGGTGCTGGGCGTACCCGAAGGCGGCCAGGCCGCCCGCACCGAATCCGCCGACGAAACTACCCCGCTGCGCGAGCGCATGGAACGCTACGAACGCGCCGTCATCGCGGACACACTGGCCCGCACCGGCGGCGCGGTCAGCCAGGCAGCCGACCTGCTACAGGTCGGCAAGGCCACGCTGTACGACAAGATCAAGCGGTACGGGCTGTAGGGGCTGCCGGGTTTGATCCCCTCGCCGGCATCGCGGGAGAGGGGCCGGGGGTGAGGGCAAGGCGGTGCAAATAGCCGCCGTGGCATCCCGACACGCCGGCCCTCACCCCCAACCCCTCTCCCGCAGGCGGGAGAGGGGAGCAAAAACCCAGCGAAAACATTGGCCTGGCTCCCGGGTTTCTCCCCTCTCCCGCATCGCGGGAGAGGGGCCGGGGGTGAGGGCAAGGCGGTGCAAACAGCCGCCGTGGCATCCCGACACGCCGGCCCTCACCCCCAACCCCTCTTCCGCAGGCGGGAGAGGGGAGTGTACTGGTCAAGTTTTTTCAGACACCCCGATAGGTTGTCGATAAAGCTTGTCCTCGAATTCCTGCGGTGAGGCGTACCCGAGCGTCGAGTGCAAACGCACCGGGTTGTAAAACCCCACGATGTACTGCGTGATGTCGCGCCGGGCTTCGGCCCGGTCGACGTAACGTTTCTGCCAGATGCGCTCCATCTTCAGGTTCAGGAAGAAGCGCTCGGCCACCGCGTTGTCCCAGCAGTCTCCGAGCCGGCTCATACTGCAGACCAGTCCGTGGCGTCTGAGCAGCGACTGGTATTCCTCGCTCGCGTACTGGCTACCCCTGTCCGAATGCACGATCAGTCCCGGCTCCGGCCGGCGATGCTGAATCGCCATCTGCAGCGCCGAGACGATCAGCGTCGCGGGCATGCTTGGCGCCATCGACCAGCCCACCACCTTACGCGAATACAGATCCAGCACCACTTCCACGTACAGCCAGCCTTCGGCTGTACGCACATAGGTGATATCCGAGACCCACGCCTGATTTGGCCTGGCCGGCGCAAACTGCCGAGCCAGCACGTTCGGGGCGACCGGACGGTCATGCCGGCTGTTTGTCGTCGCCACAAACTTGCGTTTCCAGACCGTGCGCAGATCCTCCTGGCGCATCAGGGTACGGGCGCGGTGGCGTCCCATCTTCACGCCGCCGCGGCTCACTTCCCGGGCGAGCCGACGACTGCCATAGCTGCGTCCGCTGCGCTCGAATGCCGCTCTCACATGGGCCCGCTCCCGGGCCTGCCTTGGCGTCTGCGCAGGCCGACGCCGGTGCGCGTAAAAGCCCGCGCGGCTCACCGCCAGCGCCCTGCAAGCTCGACTCACCGACACCGCCTTCTTCGCCAGCGCGCTCACTGCTTCGTACATCACTTCAGTTCGCGGGCAAAGAAGGCCGATGCCTTTTTTAGGATCAGATTGTCCTCCTTCAGGCGGCGGTTCTCTTCCTCAAGCTGACGGATGCGCTGCTGCTCGGGCGTCAGCGGTTTGCCGATGCCCTTGCCGCCGGCCAGCTCCGCGTCGTACTGGGCCAGCCAGCGCCGTACAGCCGTCTCGCCAATGGCCATCGTGTGGCAGACCT
This sequence comes from Cupriavidus pauculus, assembly GCF_003854935.1. Classification (NCBI taxonomy): domain Bacteria; kingdom Pseudomonadati; phylum Pseudomonadota; class Betaproteobacteria; order Burkholderiales; family Burkholderiaceae; genus Cupriavidus; species Cupriavidus pauculus. The sequence continues at coordinate 563,060 of NZ_CP033969.1, read as the reverse complement.
CGGTCACCGAAACCCCCTGGTCCCGGATCATCTTGACGACCTCCAGCTTGAAGCTGGGGTCAAACTTGCGACGTTGCCTTGTCATGTCGTCCTTTCCTCGTCGATCGTGATTGTCCACCTATCGACGTGTCTGAGGAAATTAGACCAGCACAGAGCGAAGACCCAGCGAAAACGTTGGCCTGGCTCCGGGTTTCTCCCCTCGCCCGCATCGCGGGAGAGGGGCCGGGGGAGAGGGCCAGGCGGTGCAAACAGCCGCCGTGGCATCTCGACACGCCGGCCCTCACCCCCAACCCCTCTCCCGCAGGCGGGAGAGGGGAGCGAAAACCCAGCGAAAACGCTGGCCTGGCTCCCGGGTTTCTCCCCTCTCCCGCATCGCGGGAGAGGGGCCGGGGGAGAGGGCAAGGCGGTGCAAATAGCCACCGTGGCATCCCGACACGCCGGCCCTCTCCCCCAACCCCTCTCCCGCAGGCGGGAGAGGGGAGCGAAAACCCTGCGAAAACGCTGGCCTGGCTCCCGGGTTTCTCCCCTCTCCCGCATCGCGGGAGAGGGGCCGGGGGAGAGGGCAAGGCGGTGCAAACAGCCGCCGTGGCATCTCGACACGCCGGCCCTCTCCCCCAACCCCTCTCCCGCAGGCGGGAGAGGGGAGCGAAAACCCAGCGAAAACTCAGCGAAAACGCTGGCCTGGCTCCCCGCTACTTCCACATCCCCCGCATCCGGCTGGCCAGGTCGACCTGGGGCAGCGCGGGCTTGGGCTGGCCTTCGCCGGGCATGGGCGGGGGCGGCCAGGACCGGCTGTAGAAATTCGGCATCACGCGGTTCGGCAGGAAGCGCGTGCGCGACGCGTAGACGTGGCGGTCGCCGAAGCCCACCTGGTTGTGGACGTAGAAGCGCTGCGGCACCACCACGTCCAGATGGTCGCGCGCGCGGGTCATGGCCACGTACAGCAGGCGGCGTTCCTCCTCGATTTCCTCGGTGGTGCCGGTGGCCAGGTCCGACGGCATGCAGCCATCCACGGCGTTGAGCACGTAGACGGCTTTCCACTCCTGGCCCTTGGCCGAATGGATCGTGGACAGGATCAGGTAGTCCTCGTCGCGCGACGGTACGCCCGATTCGTCGCTCGATGCGCTGGGCGGGTCCAGCGTCAGCTCGGTCAGAAAGCGCTCGCGCGAGGCGTACGTGGCGGCGATGCGCTCGATCTGCTGCAGGTCGGCCTGGCGCGCGGCGACGTCGTCGTGCATGCGTTCCAGATGCGGCTGGTACCAGGCGATGACCTGCTCGAACTCCGACGGCCACGGCGACGCCGGCGCCATCAGCGTGCGCGCCAGCGCCAGCAGGTCGTGCCAGGCGGGCGCGGCCGCGGGCGGGGCTTCGAACGCCTCCAGCGCCACCAGCGGCTCGGTGGCCGCTTCCAGCCCTTCCAGCACGCGCGCGGCCGTCTTGGGGCCGATGCCGGGCAGCAGTTGCAGCGTGCGGAAGCCGGCCATGCGGTCGCGCGGATTTTCCAGCCAGCGCACCACGGCCATCACGTCCTTGACGTGGGTCGATTCCAGGAATTTCAGTCCGCCAAACTTCACGAACGGGATATTGCGGCGCGCCAGTTCGATCTCCACCTGCGCGCTGTGGTCGGCCGCGCGGAACAGCACGGCTTGCTGCATCAGCGCCAGCCCGGCCTCGCGGCGCGCCAGGATCTGCTCGACGACGTAGCGCGCCTGGTCGGCCTCGTCATTCACCACCACCACGCCGGGCTTTTCCGCCGACTCGCGCAGCGACCAGAGGTCCTTGGTGAACCGTTCGGCGGCCAGCCCGATCACGGCGTTGGCGGCCTGCAGGATCGGCTGCGTGGAGCGGTAGTTCTGCGACAGCGTCACCTGCTGCGCGGCCGGCGTGAACTGCGCGGGGAAATCAAGGATGTTGCGCACCGTGGCGCCGCGGAAGGCGTAGATCGACTGGGCGTCGTCGCCCACCACGGTCAGGCCGCGGCCGTCGGGTTTCAGCGCCAGCAGGATCGACGCCTGCAGCGCGTTGGTGTCCTGATACTCGTCGACCAGCACGTGGTCGAAGCGCGCGCCCATGTCGCGCGCCAGCGCGGGCTCGGTCATCGCCTGCGCCCAGTAGAGCAGCAGGTCGTCGTAGTCCAGCACCTGCTGCTTCTGCTTGGCCTCGACGTAGGCGGCGAACAGCGTCTTGAGCGCGTCGGCCCACATCGCATAGCGCGGGAACTGCGTCTTGAGCACCACTTCGATCGGCAGCTGGGTGTTGACCACGCGCGAATAGATCGCCAGGCAGGTTTCCTTGCGCGGGAAGCGCGACGCCTGCTCGGACAGCCCCAGGTCGTGACGCACCACGTGCATCAGGTCCGCCGAGTCGCCACGGTCGCTGATCGTGAAGGTCGGCGCCAGGCCCAGCGTCTCGGCGTACTCGCGCAGCAGCCGGGCGCCGATGGCGTGGAACGTGCCCGACCACTGCAGCGCCGCGCGGCCCGCGCCGGACTGGATGCCCAGCGCCTGGTCGACGATGCGCTCGACGCGGCGCCCCATCTCGGCGGCGGCGCGGCGCGAGAACGTCAGCAGCAGGATACGGCGCGGATCGGCACCGCCGACCACGAGGTGCGCCACCCGGTGCGCCAGCGTATTGGTCTTGCCCGACCCCGCGCCGGCGATGATCAGCAGCGGGGCGTCGCCCGCATACGTCACGGCGGCGCGCTGTTCCGGGTTCAGCTTGGACAGATAGGCGGGCGCCTCGGACGCCTCGGACGAGTCGGCCCCGGCCGGGACGTGGGCATCGGGGGCGGCTTCCGGGGCGTAATCCGGGGAAACTTCGGGGACGAGATCCGGCAACACGGCGCGATGGGATTGGGCGGGAGGAGAAAAATCTGGCGCCCACTGTATATCCATACAGCTTTGGCTGGCAAGCCGCAGACGCCCGCGGCGCGCCTGCGCAACAAAAAAGGTGCCGCATGGGCACCTTTTTGGCTCGGGGAGCGGCTACTTCAGGCCGCGCTGGCCAGCGCGCCGTCCAGCAGCTTGTGCAGCGCGTCCCACTCGGGCTCGCCGACGTAGCGCTTGAGAATCTTCCCGTTCTTGTCGACGACGAACGTGGTCGGCGTCAGTTGCACGTCGCCGAACGCCTTGGCCGCCGAGCCGTCCGAGTCCATCGCCACCTTGAACGGCAGCTCGCGCGTCCTGGCGTAGTTGGCCACGTACATCGGCGGGTCGTAGTTCATGGCCACGGCCACGAAGTCCAGGCCCTTGTCCTTGTATTGCTTGTAGGTGTCGATCATCTGCGGCATTTCCTTGACGCAGGTGACGCAGCTCGTGGCCCAGAAGTTGACCAGGTAGACCTTGCCCTTCAGGTCGCCGGTGCTGACCTTCTGGCCCGACAGCAGCGTGAAGGTGGCGTCTGGGACGCTGCTGGCCGGGGTCATCGCCCGGTAGCCAAAGACGCCGAGCACCGCGGCGATCACGATCGCGGCGACGATGGGCCAGCGCTTGCGCGCGGGGCGGGCGGGGGTTGCGGTATTGGACATGGGATGACGGGGTTGGGGGCCAGGGCCCGGAAGCCGGCGGCGGACAGCGGCCATTCTACCGCCGGGCGCCGCTGTCGGCAGCGCGGCCGGGGCGGCGGTGCGCGGCTGCGGCAATTCGCCGCGCGCGCCGGTTCAGGGGCGGGCGGCGGACTTGGCGGCCACCTTGGCGCGTGCCTCGTCGATGGCCTGCTCCAGGTAGGCGCCGTAGAAATCGGCCTGCATGCCGCGCAGCGGGGCGGCCAGGTTGCGGCCGTTGCGGTCGAGGAACAGCACGGTCGGCGCCACCGAGATATTGCGCGCGCTGGCCCACTGGCGGGCCGTGGTCATCGTGCCGTCGGCGTCGCGGATCGGCGTGTCGGCGGTCATGTCGATCTCGCGCGCGGCAATCTCGCCGGCCGCGAGCTGCGGACCCAGGTAGTTGCGCCGCACCGTATCGCAGTAGCTGCAGCCGGGCAGGCTGACCAGCACCACCAGCGGCTCTCCATGCCGCGCGGCCGCGGCAGACTGGGCGCCGATATCGGTCACGGGCGGCAGGTGGGCGGTGGCGGCAGCGGCGCCGGCGCAGGCCAGCAGCGCCACGGCGGCGAACGCGGAAGACAGGAAACGGGGCAGGGGGCGTACGGACATGGGCACCTCACGAACTTGCGGCGGCCCGCCAGCGGCATCGGGTGCAACGTGCGCGATGCGCGGCCGGGCGGCTTCCCGGATAATAGCGGCTTGCGCCCGATCGCGCCGACCTTGCCGATGCCCCCGACCCCGTTCCCGTCCCATTTCCGCCCCGGCCTGCGCCAACTGCTGCTGCTGGCCGCCGCCTGGCTGGCGCTCGCGGGCTGCACGCCGCGCTATGACTGGCGCACGATCGTGTCCAGCGACGGCAAGTACGCGGCGCTGTATCCGGCCAAGCCGACCAATGCGGCCCGCGACGTGTCGATCGCGGGGCGCAAGCTGCCCATGACGATGGAGGCGGCCAATATCGACGGCACGCTGTTCGCCGTGGGCGTGGTGACGCTGCCCAGCGACGACGCCGCGCTGCGGCGCGAGGCGCTGGACGCCATGCAGGCCGGGCTGCTGGCGAACCTGGGCGCCCAGCCGGGCCAGCCGGCCAGCGCGCGGCCGGTCACCGTGATGTCGGCCGCCCAGCCGCCTGTGTCGCTCGACGGGATGGAATTGACCGTCGCCGGTGTTTCGCCGCAGGACAAGGCGCCGCGCCGGCTGACGGCCCGGCTGGTGGCGTCGGGCGCACGGGTCTACCAGGCCGTGGTGCTGGAAGCCGGCGACGCCGCGCGCGATACGCGCCAGGCCGAGCAGGTCGAACAGTTCCTGACCGGCTTTCATCCGTTTTGACCATTTTTCTGGATCGAGGAGTGCAGTGATGCGTTGGGAAGTGTGGCTGGCCTATTTCGCCGCGTGCTGGGTGATCGCGGTATCGCCGGGGTCCGGAGCGGTGCTGTCGATGAGCCATGGGCTGTCGTATGGCCTGAAGAAGACGTCGACGACGATCCTGGGGCTGCAGACCGGGCTGGTCATCATCCTGCTGGTGGCCGGCGGCGGGCTGGGCGCGCTGTTGCTGGCGTCCGAGCAGGCGTTCCTGGTGGTCAAGACCATCGGCGCGATGTACCTGATCTACCTGGGCATCCAGCAATGGCGCGCCCGGGTGGAGGCGGCCCCGGCCGACGCCCCCGGCGGCCAGCCGGGCACGGTGCGCGTGGCCGGGATGAGCCGGCGCCGGCGCTTTGCCACGGGCCTGCTGACCAACGTGACCAACCCGAAGGGCATCATCTTCATGGTCGCCGTGCTGCCGCAGTTCATCGACCCGGGCCACCCGCTGGCCATCCAGCTCGCCATCCTGGCGGCCACGATGTGCTGCGTGGACCTGATCGTGATGCACGGCTACGCGCTGCTGGCATCGCGGATGCAGGGCCTGTTCCGCAACGCGCGCGCCGTACGCTGGCAGAACCGCTTCTTCGGCGGCGTGCTGGTGGCGGTGGGCACGGCGCTGTTCTTCGTGCGCCGGCACCACGCGTAAGCCGCAAGCCGCTGGCATAGTGCGCCGGCCTTTGCTTCAATGGGAGTGACCTGGAATTCATGGAGACCCAGATGCGCGATGCCGGCCTGAACGCCCACCGGGAACCGCCCCCCGGCGAACCCCCGCCCCCCGGCTTCCCGCCGGACCAGGCACCCATCGAGGACCCACCCCCGCCGCCGGTGGAACCGCCCGTGTAAGGCCATCAGCCCGCTTTCGCGGGCTTTTTTGTTTCCGAGCGTTTCTTAGCCCGTCCGCAGCACCCGCCGGTACTGGATGGCCTCGGCCACGTGGCCGGCGTCGAGTGTGTCGGCGTCGGCCAGGTCGGCGATGGTGCGGGCGACCTTCAGTACGCGGAAGTACGCGCGGGCGGACCAGCCCAGCTTTTCCATGGCGCCGCGCAGCAAGGCCTGGGCGTCGGTGGTCAGCGGGCAGTGGGTGTCGATCTGGCGGCCGGACAGTTCGCTGTTGGGCGTGCCCTGGCGGGCGATCTGGCGCGCGCGGGCGTCCATGGCGCGGGCGCGGACGGCGGCGCTGGGTTCGCCGGGCGGGCCGTCCAGCACGTCGCGGTGGTTCTGGGCGGGCACTTCGATCTGCAGGTCCACGCGGTCCAGCAGCGGGCCGGAGATGCGCGACTGGTAGCGCTGCACCTGGTCGGGCGTGCAGCGGCACATGCGCGTGGGATGGCCCAGGTAGCCGCATGGGCACGGGTTCATGGCGGCGATGAACTGGAAGCGGGCGGGAAAGTCGACCTGCGCGGCGGCGCGCGAGATGGTGATGTGGCCGGTTTCCAGCGGCTCACGCAGGACTTCGAGCACGCGTCGGTCGAACTCGGGCAGTTCGTCGAGGAACAGCACGCCGTGGTGGGCCAGCGAAATCTCGCCGGGGCGCGGATTGCCGCCGCCGCCCACCATGGCCGGGCCGCTGGCCGTGTGGTGGGGGCTGCGGAACGGGCGCCGGCCCCATTGCGACGGCTGGAAGCCGCCCGGGGTCAGGCTCAGCACGGCGGCGGCTTCCAGCGCCTCGCTCTCGGTCATCGGCGGCAGCAGGGCCGGAAAGCGCTGCGCCAGCATCGACTTGCCGGTACCGGGCGGGCCCACCAGCAGCACCGAGTGCTGGCCCGCGGCGGCTACTTCCATGGCCCGGCGGGCCTGTAGCTGGCCGCGCACGTCGCGCATGTCGGGGTTGGCGCCGGGGTCGGTGGCGGGCGGGGCCGGCCGGGCGCGGGGCAGCGGGTGCTCGGGCAGCATGCCGACGTGGTGGCAGATGTCGCGCAGCGTGGCGCCGGCGTGGACGGTCAGGTCATCGACCAGTGCGGCTTCCGGGCCGTTGTCGGTGGCGACGATGAACGCGCGCGCGGGCTCGCCGGCGGCCAGCCGGGCGCGGTTGTCGCGTGCCAGCCCCATCGCCATCGCCAGCGCGCCGCGCACGGGCCGCAGGTCGCCCGCCAGCGACAGCTCGCCGGCAAACTCGAAGCCGTCCAGCGCGGTGGCCGGCAACTGGCCGCTGGCCGCCAGGATGCCCAGCGCGATGGCAAGGTCGAAGCGGCCGGACTCCTTGGGCAGGTCGGCCGGCGCCAGGTTGACCGTGATCCGGCGGTTCGGGAATTCGAACTCGCAGTTCAGCAGCGCCGCCCGCACGCGCTCGCGGCTTTCGCGGACTTCGGTGTCGGCCAGCCCGACGATGTTGAAGGCCGGCAGGCCATTCGCCAGGTGGATTTCGACGGACACGGGCGGCGCGTCGATGCCGTTCAGCGCGCGGCTGCGCAGGACTGCGAGGCTCATACGTTTGCGGAAGTGTTAAAGAAAAAGGCCACCGGAATCCGGTGGCCTTTCTGGCGATGCGTGGGTGGCTGGGCGCCGGGGCTCATACCCCAGGGGTGGGCGGGATGCCGCCGCTGCCGCGGGCTTCCAGCGCGGCGATGCGCGCTTCCAGCTCCTCCAGCCGGGCCCGGGTGCGCGCCAGCACCTGCGATTGCACGTCGAATTCCTCGCGCGTGACGAGGTCCAGGCGCGCAAAGCCCTGGGTCATCATGCTGCGGACGTTCTTCTCGATGTCCTTGGCCGGCGAGTTGCGCAGCGCTTCACTGACCTTCTGCTGCAGGTCGTTGAAGAGATCGGTCGGTTTCATGGTGAAGCTCCTGTGTTGACCAATTTGGATCGTTCGGGTCAGCGGCCGGCGGCGGCTACGCCGCCTGGCACCCGCGATGCACCGCCATGGGGCGTCCGGGGCGGTCCTCCCGCACACCGGTATCCCCGGTCGATGCACCTGAGTGGGGCGCGGCGACCCGGTCGACCGTGCCCGGGCCCGGTCTGGCCGGCGGGACGCCAAGCGCGCAGCACTTGACCCTTCATGACGCGGATTATGGCGCGTGATCGGCCGCCATGAAAGCGCCAGCAAGGCCCGGACACATCTTTTAACGCCTTTTGCCCGCCGTGGCGCCGCCCGCGGGCCGCCCCGCCGGGTGGAGAAGCGGGCGCCCGGCCACCTCTCACGACTGTTCCCGTCCGTGCGCCGCCACGGGGCGCCTGCCCTGGCACGGCAGTTGCAGTACCAGAGCTAGGAGCGTCAAGACCTAAAAGCAACAAGCCATCAAGGCAAGCAGCAGTCCCTCAAGAACGAGCCCGCGAAGATTTCAAGGAAAAGGAGAGAACCAGATGAAGACGTCGAGCCTCGCAGTCAGCGCCGCTGCCCTTCTGCTCAGCCTGGCAGCCCCGGTGGCACTGGCCCAGACCGCCCCGGACGCCGCCGCGCCTGCAGCCGCACCGGCCGCCGAGCCGGCATCGCCGCACACCTTCACGGCCAACGTGTCGGTGGTTTCCGACTATCGCTATCGCGGCATCAGCCAGACCAACCTGCGTCCGGCCATCCAGGGCGGGTTCGACTACGCGCACGAGAGCGGCTTCTACATCGGCAACTGGAACTCAAGCATCAGCTGGCTGGAAGACGCCGATTCGTCGGTGTCGGCGCCGATCGAGATGGACTTCTACGGCGGCTACAAGAACAAGTTCGCGCTGGGCGGCCAGGAATTCAACTATGACGTGGGCGTGCTGGAGTACTTCTACCCGGGCGGCTACACGACCACGCGGCCGTACACGACCGAGCTCTACGCCGGCATCGGCTGGGGCCCGGTGTTCCTGAAGTACTCGCACGCGGTAACCAACCTGTTCGGCATCGACGACAGCAAGAACAGCTACTACGTCGACCTGACGGCCAACGTGCCGCTGAACTTCTGGGACCTGACGCTGAACGCCCACGTGGGCTACCAGGGCGTGACGCACCACAGCGACGCGTCGTACACCGACTGGAAGATCGGCCTGACCAAGGACCTGGGCAAGGGCTTTGCGCTGTCCGTGGCCTACGTCGACACCAACGCCAAGGAGTCGTTCTACACCAGCGCCAACCGGGGCCGCTATCTAGGCAAGGCCGCGGCGTGGGCATCCATTACCAAGACTTTCTGATTCCAAACAGCACACATCCGGAGCCGGGCGGCATGACCCGACAAGCCGCCCCCAAGGAGAATCCCAATGAAACTCATCATTGCAGTCATCAAGCCGTTCAAGCTCGACGAGGTGCGTGAAGCGCTCTCCGACGTGGGCGTGTCCGGCATCACCGTGACCGAGGTCAAGGGCTTCGGCCGCCAGAAGGGCCACACGGAGCTGTACCGGGGCGCCGAGTACATCGTCGACTTCCTGCCCAAGGTGAAGATCGAGGTGGCGGTACCCGACGACGTGGTCGAGCGCGCCATCGAGGCAATCGAGAAGTCGGCCCGCACGGGCAAGATCGGCGACGGCAAGATCTTCATCGCGCCCGTCGAACAGGTCATCCGCATCCGCACCGGTGAGACCGGCGGCGATGCGCTGTGACACCAGAACTACGAGAGACAGAGGTTAGACACATGAAAACCTGGTTCAAGCGATTCCTGACGGCTGGCGCGATGGCGCTGGCGCTCGGCACGGCCGGTCTCGGCCTGTCCACCCATGCCGTGGCGCAGGACAAGCCCGCCGCCGAGGCATCGGCCCCGGCAGCGGCCGCCGCCCCCGCGGCCGCCCCGGCAGCCCCTGCGGCAGCGCCCGCGGCCGCGGCCCCGGCAGAAGCCGCACCGGCCGCCGCGCCGGCCCCGGTGCCCAACAAGGGCGACACGGCCTGGCTGCTGGTGGCCACCGCATTCGTGATCCTGATGACGCTGCCGGGCCTGGCGCTGTTCTACGGCGGCCTGGTGCGGTCCAAGAACATGCTGTCGGTGCTGATGCAGTGCCTGGTGATCTTCTCGCTGGTGGCGATCCTGTGGGCCATCTACGGCTACAGCTTCGCGTTCACGGAAGGCAACGCGTTCTTCGGCGGCACGGACCGGCTGTTCATGAAGGGCCTGAACGTCGACGCCGTGGCGGCCACGTTCAGCAAGGGCGTGGTGATCCCGGAACTGGTGTTCTTCGCGTTCCAGTGCGCGTTTGCCTGCATCACCTGCGGCCTGATCATCGGCGCCTTTGCCGAGCGCGCCAAGTTCTCGGCGGTGCTGGTGTTCGTGGTGCTCTGGTTCACGTTCGCCTATATCCCGATGGCCCACATGGTCTGGTTCTGGCCGGGTCCTGACGCCTACACCGATGCCGCCGCCGCCACCGCGGCCACGGCCAAGTCGGGCTGGCTGTTCCAGAAGGGCGCGCTCGACTACGCGGGCGGCACCGTGGTGCACATCAACGCCGCCGTGGCCGGCCTGGTGGGCGCGTTCATGTTCGGCAAGCGCATCGGATTTGGCCGCGAAGCCATCCGCCCGCACAGCCTGACGTTCACGATGGTGGGCGCATCGCTGCTGTGGTTCGGCTGGTTCGGCTTCAACGCCGGCTCGGGCCTGGAAGCCAACGGCGGCGCCGCGCTGGCGTTCGTCAACACGCTGCTGGCCACCTGCGCCGCCGTGCTGTCGTGGACGTTCGGCGAGTGGATCGGCAAGGGCAAGCCGTCGATGCTGGGCGGTGCCTCGGGCGCCGTGGCCGGCCTGGTGGCAATCACCCCGGCCGCCGGCTTCGTCGGCCCGATGGGCTCGATCGTGATGGGCCTCGTGGCTGGCCTGCTGTGCCTGTGGGGCGTAAGCGGCCTGAAGCGCATGCTGGGCATGGATGACTCGCTGGACGTGTTCGGCGTGCACGGCGTGGGCGGCATCGTCGGCGCGCTGCTGACCGCGGTGTTCGCGGCCCCGAGCCTGGGCGGCGTGGGCATCTACGACTACGTGGCCAACAAGGTGGCGGACGACTATTCGATCGCCGGCCAGCTCTGGATCCAGTTCGAAGGCGTGCTGACCACGGTGGTGTGGTCGGGCGTGGTCGCGCTGGTTGCCTACAAGCTGGTGGACATGCTGATTGGCCTGCGCGTGCCGGAAGAAGAGGAGCGCGAGGGCCTGGATATCACTTCGCACGGCGAAACGGCCTATGAAGCCTGATATCCACAACAGGGTTGTGCTGGAGAGCTGATTGGGAATCTTCTCTCAGGAGTTTTGCCCCGGCCATGTGCCGGGGCTTTTTTATTGGATCAACGAGGCGTTCCGGGGATACATTCATCGACATGCGCCCATTTGTCTTCATCGAATGTATTAATGCCGATCTGGGCGGGTGGGATTATTGCCCACAATGGCTCATATCCAATCCACTCGTCTTATCAGTCGCGCGTTTCATATTCCTCAGGGATTTTATAATCGTCTGGAAACTCTGGCCACCCCATCGCAGGATCGCTTGATGCACGATGAAGATCGTCCATTAAAGCTTCGAAGAAAGACTTTAAGCTATGCGCGGCAACCGAACCGCTGACTAAAGCGGCGCGCTGAGCTAGCATATCTCCCTTTTTCGTCGATAAATCAAAGAGCTTCATGGCCTCCTGTAAAGTGGCTACATTCACCTTGAATATCTCATTAAGATTATCTGCCCAGTCAATATTCCAATCGAAACGGCCGGTCTCAGGATCAAAATGCTGTAACTGCGCATCGCCAATACCTCGCGACCTCGCCAAACTAAGTAATCTAACGCGAATCATGTCAAAATCAGCATCTTGACTCATTTCAACTTTCTCCCTTCCAACTTTGCCTTCTCGGTCTTAAGGGGGTTGATTGTGCCATCGAGATTTATTGCCATCTTAAAACTTCCAAATTTATCGAATGCTTCTAAGTGGTTCATGTGAAGGCTGTCGATATAGAATTGGCCGTGACGCTGGTGTTCCGATGGGTCACCGATTTGCCGTCCGCCTTCGCCTTGTTCTGGCTCGCGGCCAGTTCCAGCGTGAATCCGTTCTAGTCTCCGGAAGACACTCTCAAACAAATGCGGCCATCATCAATCCAAAAAATGAAGTCCAGATGAGTTCACCATCTGTTCGACATACTCCCAGCTCCAGGACTTCGGCATCCAAATTAGATGCGTCAAATCAAAAGAAGGCTCCCACACGACGCCAGCACCGTCGAAACACACCGAGCAACCCCCTGTGTCTCGCATCACATTCATACCGATCGCCATCGTCTCGGTCAAACTTGGAATCTCGTCGACACGCCCGTCTGCGAGCGTAAAGTTTCTCCCTGCCCGTGCAAGGCGCTCCCACAGATCTAACAAGCGTTCTTCCGCCACCATATACGAAGGAAGCGCGTCGCTTTCTAAAGCTAGCTGATAATACAAAAATTGACATTCGTCAAATTCATCATTGCTTAAGAAATGATCGAAATAAGAGACTCTTCTGTGTAAAAAATTATCCTCCAAACTTAAGAATGAGTCTTTGTCGAATTTAATTAGGTTCAATATCGATCCGGGGTTCAGGTTCCATCCTTTTTACTTGCTTACACGAATCATCTCTTTTCCATCCCATACGTACGTTCCCAGCCTTCTTTCATGCTTGTCATAGCCTTTCCATCCTTCGTCCGCTCGATGGCCTGCCTTGTCTGGCGAAGAACAAATGCCCGTATTTGGATCTAAAAAACCGGCGCCTTTCTAGTTGCATCTCGGACGCTGTGAAATTCTCACTATGTCCTGATATTCATCGTCATCTGACTATTGCACTTCGCACTCACGTAGCCATCGAAGCAATCTCGGAAAATCGGTTCCGCAATATTCCACTGGTTGTAAAGGAGTTAGGATCCAGTTACGGGGCGGGTATCGAATGCATTACCACTCTCCATAGCCATATTCCTCGGGAATACTATAACCGTCTGGAATCTCTGGCCATCTCATAGCTGGATTGGTCGCGGCGCGCCGCAAATCGCTCATCAAATCATCGAAAAATCCCTCCAACTTGTGCGCAAAAATCGAAGCCCGTAGCAAGGCGACACACTGAGTAAGTTCATCATTCTTGCGGCTAGCCAAATCAAACAACTTCATTGCTCGCATCAAATGTTCTGCATCTTTCTCAAAAGCTCTGTCGAGATCATCACTCAGAATCAACGTCCAATCAGATTTCCCCGTCATCTCATCAAATTGTCGTAGCTGGTCTTCAACTAAACCGCGAGATAATGCCAAATCCAGCAATGCAATCCGAATGGATTCAAAACCGTTACCACCATTCATTTTAATCTCCTGCCTTCCTTTATTGCCCTCACGGTTTTAACTTCATTGACTGAGCCGTCCAGATTAAGCGCGGCCCTAATTCTTCCCTTATTATCGAAGACTTCAAGGTGGTTCATATGCGCGCTGTCAATATAAAATTGATCGCCGGTGCAAATCTTTTCACCAACGTCCTTTGTCGCTACGAATATCCTGGATCCCTTGTAAATTCTGGGCGTTCCGCGTGACCCGTCGTTCAATTGAGAACCAAATCCATTACTGGAGAGGAACTGCCTCATATTGTCAACCCTACCGGCGTTCGGGGAATATTTATCGGTCGCCCCACCAGCCCCGATCCCCGCTGCCGCCCCAATCCCCACATCCGCCACCAGCCGGGCGACCTCTTGCGGTCCATAGGCTGATCGCCTGCCAGCTTATTTGCATTGGCGATAGCGACGGTTCGCAATTGATTTAGGCTGGCATCGCCAAACCGTAGATCAGCGTACTCGGCCTTCTCTGCGTCTGACCAATTGCCAGGGCCTTTTTCCTGGAGTTCGGCCATTCTCTCGCCCTGGGCCTGTTGTTCCAATCGCAGGTCCCGCGCGAGCGTCAGACATTCTGACTGCGTCGAACAGTCCGTCACTTCCCGCTTGTTCTTCTCCCATTCGGCGGCGTATTCGGCGCGGACTTTGTCCCGGCAGGCTTTGTCCGCGCAGGCGGCCATGGCTTCGGCGCGATCCCGTTTTTGCGTATGGTTAAGGTAGTTATTCTCCGTCGCCACCTTCCCGACATTCGCCCCGGCTGCCGCGTCTCAAATCGTCACGTCTGCACCGGACGTCCGGTCTTGGAAATATCCAGAGAGATCGACCGTCGCCCCGGATCGGGTTTCAAATTATTGATGTAATAATCTACTGGGGCCAGAGGTTAGAACGGAGACCGTGCGCTGTCCATGGAAATCACCGCGATCTTCCACCCTGCTGATCAGCAGTCTAAAAATAAATCCTCCACTTATTGGCACTCTCGCCACTCATGACATGTGGTATCCCTTTTATACATCTTCCCGTTAAATGAAATGAGCTTCTCTGCCTCTCGAAGCCGGTATGTCGGCGAGTATTCAAACCGATCCGGAAGTTCAGGCCAATCCAGATTCTTCATTCCTGTACGATTAAGTCCGTCCTCGGCTGCCCGCAGGAGGTCTTGTTTCAGCGCGTAGAACAATGAACTGATATTGTGCGCGAATCCTTGCGCCTCCACGAGAGCGCATCGAGCCGTCAGCAAATCACCTTTTGCTATGGCCTCTTGATGCACGCGCATTAATTCCATGAGCTCTATCATATCTGTCGTAAAATCGACATCCATATCTCTCGTATAGTCCAGCCCCCAATCTTCCTGCATCTTGCCGATGCTAGTACCACGCGAATTTGCTAGTTGTGCAATTGCTTCTTTAATGTTTTTTAAAAACTTCATTTACCTAACCTCCTTCCTCTTGCGCCCATCATTTTCTTCTCATTTATTGAGCCATCTATATTTAGAACCCACTTCCACATAGACCTATAGAATAATGACTCCTACGAAACTCGCTACCGGATATGCCGGTATTAAAGAGTTCGATAGTGTTTTACAAATTCGCCGCCCGCCATTCTGGATGAACGAGAACCGAATGACGAGGTCACCCCCGCCAGAGATAGGGGGGTTGATACGAACGATGGCAAGAACTGGAGCAGGTTCTACAGTCGAATAGCACTGCCGCTGACCTCCTGTCACGAGTCTGAATCAAGATTACGGAGAACGTTCGCAACCCTATTTAGTAACTCTGCGCTGTCGAGTTCATACTCCTCGCGATCGGCCTCGGGATTATACAGATCAACCAAACAGAAGATTGTTGATAGAGCACTATTAATGTTTGGAGGATCCACCTCAAGCAACCCTAGATCACGTTCATGCCGCCATTTCTCCGTAAATGTGTCGACGAATTTTCCAGTTTCTATTTTCCCACACACGAACTGACGTGAGCAGTCTATGAGTTCAACACTCATCGCAATACACCATTCCTTATAAAACTCTCGAACTGTGTGGTTCCTGGACTCAACTTCCATCCGCTAACAAAGGCACCCGATTGGTCGACCAATCAGGTCTTCCGATGCAAACGGAGGCTCCTCCAGCCTCTGCGCCTTCGACTGCGCCACCAGCCAAGCCGTACCGAGCTTATTGCAATCGACGCTGGATGAGTTCGTTCCACATCCGGCCGCCTGCATCTGATCGAGAATGAAACTCGAGACGCCGTTGCAATCTTCCCCCGGCTCGCAGCGGTTCACTGAGGCGGCTAGGTTTTCGTCGTTCTTGCGGTCCTGCTCGGCGTAGATTTCCGCCTGCTGGCATGCCTTGGGATTGGCGGATCCACAGGCGGCCGCGGCCTTCTCGAAGGCTTCGCGATCCACGTGGTTCAGATAATTATTCTCCGTCGCCACCTTCCCCACATTCGCCCCGGCTGCCGCGTCTCCAACCGAACCGCCCGCAATACCTCCCGCAGCCCCTCCGACGATCGCCCCGGCCAGTTGCACCAGCGCCTTGCGGTCTGACTCGCTGAGGTCTTTCTGGTTGAGCAGGGCCTGGCCAAACGCTTCCATGGCCAGTGAGGCGGCTGCGCCGCCGGCCGCGCCGGCGGCGAAGTTGCCGCCCATGGCTTCGGCCATCAAGCCGCCCACCAGCGCGTGGACGGCGGCCTTGGTCCCGGGGGAGCTGCCTACCAGCACATCGCCGACCTTGTTGTAAATCAAAGGCGCCGCCTGCTGCGCTACCTCGCTCTTGATCCGGTTTAGCTCCTGCTGGTCCTTGACCTTCTGCGCGTCGAAGATCTTGTCAATGCTGTCGTTCGCGTTTTCGGTGTCGCGGTTCAGATTGGCGAGGGTTTCGTCGGCGGTCTGGCCGGTCTTGGCCAGTTGGCCGGCCTCGTCCGTGATCTGCACCGTGCCCGCCGCGATGGCGCTCCCGATCTTGCCGGAGGCGTCGCCGCCAAGGTCTTTCTGGGCATTGCCGGCGCGAGGGGAGCAACCACAACGGGCCTAAGGCTCTAATCCAAGAGGTAGTGCCCTGAAGCACCCACCGATTTCTCGACAGTGGCCCACGAGGCGCCTTTAGGGAGCCAAAGTAGATGTGTCAAGTCATAAGCCGGCTCCCATATAACCCCAGCGCCGTCGAAGTAGACAGAATATCCGTCGATTTCTCGCATTACCTCTTTACCAAGTTTTATTGTGTCTTCAAGATCTCCAAGTTCGCAAATGCGTCCAGATCGAATCGAGAAGTTCTTGCCTTGGCCTGCAAAAAAGCCCCATAACGACATTAATCTATCCTCGGCCACATAATACGAAGCTAGAGCGTTACTTCTCTTTGCTAACTCATAATATATATAGTCACAATTTTCTTCGACACTTAGAAAATGATCAAAGTACGAGACTCGACGACATGTAAAATCCGCATCGAAACTCGGAGTCGAATCCTCGTCGAATTTTATCAGTGGAATCAACGAAATTTTATTCATTATAATCACCTTATCATTTCGAAACGCGCACCATCTGATTGCCATCCCAGATCGCCGTACCTAGTCTATTTCCCTTCTTATCCAATATTTTCCATGCATTATTCGCGCGATGACCCGTCCTATCCGGCGAATAGTACGAACCATCCTTCGGATTATAAAAAACTGGATAATCTCCTGCCGCTTTTTTTACATTATCCGGACTAGTTTTAGACCAACCATTGGCGACTGCAATTTCCTTTGCCTGGGGGTTCGTAAGTACATCGTACTTTCCAGGGTCGCTGAAAATCGCCCCCAACCCCTCCACCGGCTCAACCGGATTGGGCAAGACACCGCCAACAACTCCGGAAAGCAGATCACCCGCCTCCTTCAACCGATCGACAGCATCGGCTATGGGTTGATACATCGGAAGCTTGTTGTTCGCCGCAGACTCGTCCGGGGTGCCCGTGAGCACGCGCTCCCCGCCACCGTCAATCGGCTTTCCTGGTGGAGATTTCTGCCCCTGACTGTCAGCCGGGGTCGGCGGAATACCCGGGTCCTTGGGGACATGCATCAGCCAATTGAACTGAGTACCCAGCCCCCCAACCGCCCCCGCAGCAGCGGCATCCTGCGTGGAACCACCCGCCGCCGCCCCGGCACCGGAGGCGATGATCGTGCCGGCGACGGGGGAGAGGGTGGTGTTTTGATCGCTGCGGCTGTTACACCGGCGCCTTGAAGCCCGATTCGCTAAGTGCTTCTGATTATGATTTCTTTATCGAAAATACCAACCACCCCAACATTTCCCGACGGGGACTTTCAGTATGATCCACCCGAACATATTCCACATGACACCGGCTGCATGATGCATTGATCCAGATAAAACGATAACCAGCAGAAAAAGCTTATCCGTTATCTGCATCGATTCTACCGCCGAAGATTTTTAGGTCATCCAGGGCATCCGATGCTGCCCCAGAAATTTTTGGGTCATTTGCGAACTGCTCAAGAATGTGCCTCATAATGTCAGTGTTCGCTGTGGGATTTGTCCGCACGACGTGTCCAATACAGGTGACGGCGAGATTCCTCAATGAACTTAATTGGCTTACATCATTGGCGACCCCGCACAGTCTCTCCAGAACCCACTTCCAGTCTTTCTCGAAGTGAGCAATGCTAAGGCAAGCATTCGCAACTGTCTCCGGCAAATTAGATCCCAATGCGAGGTCTACCTGGGACTTCGGAATTTCCATAATATCTTGATACTTCATCGTCATTTTACTTTTCCCTTCCGATTCACATAGCCTGCTCTAACCAAAGCATTCTGCATATCGACGCCAAGATCGTCCCATGCGCGGACGTGGCCATGGTAAACATTCCCCAACGTGCGATCGAATACCACAAATTCTCCGGTTTTCGAATCAAATCCTACACGTCGTGGCGATGTCCCTTTTACCCGTACAGATTTCTCGAGCGCGTCTTGTCCATTGACAGGACCGCGGCTCTTAATCGGGTTGTCAGTGGACCCGTGATACGGAGCCGCTTGATAGGCAAGATTCTTGGGAGTGGTTGATCCACCAATCCCCGCTGCCGCCCCAATCCCCACATCCGCCACCAGCCTGGCGACCTCTTGCGGGTCCATGGGCTCATCGCCTGCCAGCTTATTTGCATTGGCGATAGCGACGGTTCGCAATTGATTTAGGGTGGCATCGCCGAACCGTAGATCTGCGTACTCGGCCTTCTCTGCGTCTGACCAATTGCCAGGCCCTTTTTCCTGGAGTTCGGCCATTCTCTCGCCCTGGGCCTGTTGTTCCAATCGCAGGTCCCGCGCGAGCGTCAGACATTCTGACTGCGTCGAACAGTCCGTCACTTCCCGCTTGTTCTTCTTCCATTCGGCGGCGTATTCCGCGCGGACTTTGTCCCGGCAGGCTTTGTCCGCGCAGGCGGCCATGGCTTCGGCGCGATCCCGTTTTTGCGTATGGTTCAGGTAGTTATTCTCCGTCGCCACCTTCCCCACATTCGCCCCGGCCGCCGCGTCTCCAACCGTCCCGCCCGCAATTCCTCCCGCAGCCCCTCCCACGATTGCCCCGGCCAGTTGCACCAGCGCCTTGCGGTCCGACTCGCTGAGGTCTTTCTGGTCGAGCAGGGCCTGGCCGAACGCCTCCATGGCCAGTGAGGCGGCTGCGCCGCCAGCCGCGCCGGCGGTGAAATTGCCACCGATGGCTTCGGCCATCAGGCCGCCCACCAGCGCGTGGACGGCGGCCTTGGTCCCGGGGGAGCTGCCTACCAGCACATCGCCGACCTTGTTGTAAATCAAAGGCGCCGCCTGCTGCGCCACCTCGCTCTTGAGGCGGTTCAGTTCCTGCTGGTCCTTGACCTTCTGCTCGTCAAAGATCTTCTCGATGCTCTGGTTTGCGTTTTCGGTGTCGCGGTTCAGGTTGGCGAGGGTTTCGTCGGCGGTCTGGCCGGTCTTGGCCTGTTGGGCGGCATCGTCCGTGATCTTGACCGTGCCGGCGGCAATGGCGCTCTTCGTCTTGCCCGACGCGTCGCCGCCGAGGTCCTTCTGGGCGTTGCCGGCGGCAGTGGCCGCGAGGCTGCCGGCCACGCCCTGCAGCAGGTTGCTGTCGCCGCCCCACTTCACCTGGGCCGGGGCGACCGGGCCGACGTCGGGGGTGTCGGCCGGCACGCTCTTGCCGCCGCTGTAGCTGCCGACGAACGTCGACGAGCCGCTCGTGTACGACGCGTGGTTGTCGATATCGCTTGTGGTCAGCGTGCCGGTGACCAGGCGGTTCTTCTCCGGGTCCGCCGTGCTGGCGAGGATGCCGCCCTTGAGGTCGGTGTTGCCCTTGACCTCGATGTCGAAGCCGCCTTGGCCCGCGTAGATGCCGCTTTGTTCCCTGACCGAGCTGTAGGTGCTGTCGGTCTTGCCTTGCGTGTGGGTGCCGCTGGCATTGACGGTGGTGCCGACGCAGAACGGTGGCACGCAGATACTGGCCTGCATGCCCGATGACGTTTCGCGCGAGGTGAAGTCGTCGGTATCCGGGCGGCTCTCGATGTTGAAATCGCGGCCCACCGAGCCGCCGATGGTGTCGGCGATCAGTTGTGCGCCCCGGAGATTGGCGTCGCGGCCGCTCGTGACGGTCAGCTTGTCGGCGGCCGTCACGCTGGCATTGCGGTTCGTCACCGAGTTGCCCCGCGCGTTCCCCTGCTGCTGGCTCGCGGCCAGTTCGAGGGTGAAGCCGTTCTGGTCGCCGCCGATGCCGAAGCCCACGCCCACGCTGGCGTTGTTGCCGCTGCTGCGGCTGTCCAGGCTAGTGCGGTCCCGGGCGCTTTCCAGATCGATATCCCGAGCGGCGCTGAGGTCCACCGTCCTGCCGCTGATCTGGACGCCACGGCCGCTGATGGTGCCGTCGCTGGCAAAGCCGTCCGCGTCCTTGCCGCCCGATCCGGTCGCCACGATGGCCACGGCGTTGCCGGCCTTCACCGTCGTGCCCTGGAACGTGTTCGACTGGCTGCGCGATTCACTCGACTGGCTGCCGCCGCCCACGCTCGCCGTCACCTTGATCGCGGCGGTGGGGCTGGTGCCGCCGCTGGTTACCGCCTGAATGCCCTGCACGCCATTGGCCACGGCCAGGCCGGCCTGCACGCCGTACAGCGTCGCCACGCGGCCGTCCTTCTTCTCCTCCACCGCCCGCGCGGCGTTCTCGACGGCCTGCGCCGCCGTGACCGTATAGCCGGACAGCGCGAGCGTGGTGCCGTACTGACTCACGCGGTGGCGCTCGTTCAGGCTCGCCGCATCCTCGGCGGGGTCGAGCACGACGTTGCGGCCGATCATCGTCAGGTCGTTGCCGGCGGCGATGTCGGCGCCGCGCGCGGTGATGTCGTCCTTCGCCACCATCGTCACGTTGCCGGTCTGGCTGACCACCTGGCTGCGGATCGTGTTCTGCGTGGCCTGCGTGCCGTCCGCATGGCGCGATTCGCTGCGCATGCCCACCGTGCCCGCGTAGCCGGTGCCGCCCAGGTCGCCGATCTTGCGGCTGGCGCTGTCGCTGCGTTGTGACAGCGTGTCCTGGCCGGACAGGATGTCGATCTTGCCCTGGGCAGCCGACAGGCCGATGTCGCCCTCGGCTGCAAGGCCGCTGCCTGTCAGCGTGATGTCGCCAGTGCGTGCCTTGATGCCGACGGTATTGCCCGTCACCATGCTGGCGTTCTGCCGGCTGCTGGCAACCTCGCCGCTACTGCTGGCGCGCTCGGTGCCGAAAGGCACCATGCCCACGCCGCTGTTGTTCGGTCCGCCGCCGATATGCCGGGCCACGTCGCCGAGCGAGGGCGAGGCGCCACTGATCTTCCAGCCGCTGTTGCGGGCGCTGCTGCGCTCGCTGTAGGTGTCGGTCGAGGCTTGTATCGTCACGCCGCGCTCGGCGTCCAGCAGCGCAGCGCCGCCAGCGCTGATGGTGCTGCCCGAGGCGAGGATATTGCCGTCGAGCGCCTTGCCGGCAGCATCGGTCTCTCCGCTGCCGGTTGCGCGGACGCGAACGTTGCCGGCGCCCGTCAGGCTGCTGCCGCTACTGACCGTGGCGACGCTGGAGAACTCGCTGCTGCTGCGCTGGCTTCCGGCCGACACGGCGATCTGGGGCGTGGTCAGCGCCGAGGCGCCCAGTTCCTTGACGGTGCCAAGCGCGCGCGACACGGCGCTGCCGTCCTTGTGCACCGCGTCGAGGTTCTTGGAGGTGTCGAACGGCGTGCCCACCAATGCCACCGACAGGCCGCTCGACCTGCGGCTGGCGCTGGCATCTTGCGCGATACGATCCACGCCCTCGGCGACCATCACGTTCTTCGCCTGGATATCGATGTTGCCCGCCGCTGGATCGGCTTCGGCGGCATGGCGCCCAGCCACGAGATCGCTGCCGATGATCGCCGCGTCCTTGCCGGCCACGATCACCACGTTGCCGTTGCTGGCGCCGACCATGCTGCGCGCGTCGCTCTGGGTGACGGCCAGCGTATGGCTCGCGCTGCTGGCGCGGCTGCTGCCTACGCCCACGCCGATGCCGCCCTGCCCGGCGAAGCCGGACACGCCCGAGGTCTTGCGCGATTGCGACTGGCTTTCCTCGCGGATGTTCTGTCCGGCCGTGACGAGTACGTTGCGCTCGGTGGCACGGAGGGTCACGCCGGTGGTGCCGGCAATCTGGCTCTGGCGCACCAGCAGGTCGTCGCCGGCCTGGATCTTGACGGAATCGCCGGACAGCGTGCTGCCCACGCCGAGGTCGGCGCGGCTGCTCGTGCTGGCATTCTTCGACATGCGGCGCACGAAGCTGCCGCTGCGCGAGCTGACATCGAGGCTGCTGTCGTGCAACTCGCGCGCTTCGGCCACGGTGACGTTGCGGTCACCCACTACCGTCAGGGCGCCATCGCCCTTGCCATCGGCGCCGGCCGTGACCGTCGCACCGATCAGTTCGACGTTGCCCTTGCCGTCCGTGCGCTTGACGCCGCCGCCGTTGTCGCCGGCCTTCACGGCCGCCAGCGTGGCGTTGCCGCCCGCCGAAATCGATACACCCACCGTGGTCTGGTCGCGGCTGTGTTCTTCGCGCTGGTGCTTGCGGCTGCGGCCGACGCTGTCGTGCGTGCGCTCGTCGGTCACGGCCTGGGCGACGAAGTCACCGCCGGCGATCATCGTCAGGTCCGCCCCAGCCTGCACCTGGGCGCCACGCAGCGTGGTGTCGCCGCCGCTGCTCGTGGCAAGGCTGCCGCCTGACCGGAGGCTCGACACGGCGTGCCGCACCTCGCTGTCGGCGCTGTTCTGCCTCGGGCTCTCATAGACCGACTGCGCCGTCCGGCCGGCCAGCGCGTCGAGCGTCAACTGTCCGCCGGCCACCACCGTGCCGTTTCCGCCGGCTGCCAGCGTGGCGCCCGCCAGCCTGACATCGCGCCCGGCGGAGACCAGCAGGTCCCCGGTCGAGGTGATGCCAGCCTGCCTGCCGAACAGGCTCGCCGACGCCTTCGCGTTGCCCACCGCGTGCGTCACGCCTTGCTGGTCGAACAGCGTCTCGTTGCGCATGTCGCGGCCGGCCACGAGCCCGAGCTGGTCGGCCCGGATCTGGCCTGACTCGTTGACGATGTCGCGACCCGCCGTGATCGCCGCCACGCCCGCGCTGCGCAGCGTGCCGCCGCGGTTGTGCAGGTCCTGCGCGGCGCCGATCGACAGCCGGCTGCCGGCGTCGATCACGCCACTGTTGCGCATCGATCCCGACTCGCGCAGTTCGATATCCTCGGCGGCGATCAATGCCCCGTTGGGCTTCAGGTCCGCGGCGTTGGCTTGCGCCAGGTAGACACGCGGGACCATGACGCTCTGCTTGCCGCCATCGGGCAGCGTGACCGTCTCGGAGACCAGCCAGACAATGTCGGTGGTCAGCGCCGACATCTGCGCGGCGGTCAGCGCCATGCCGGGCAGGATGTTGAACTGCTGTGCTGCCTGCACGCCCGACGCCATCAATGCCGTGTACTGGTCCTCGGCATTGTCATGGCCGGCCAGGTACACGCGGCCGCTCAGTTCGGTAATCTGGTCGCGGATCAGCTTCTGCTCGTAGAAGCCGTCGCCAAGGCGCTTCTGCGTCAGCGATGGATCGATGCCGAGCAGACCCAGCATGTAGTCCGACGACAGGAAGTTGCCGTAGTTGGCGAAACGCGGGTCCGACTCGATCAGGTACGTGGCGTCGGGGTCGCTGCGATAGTGGAACAGCCCGTTCGACGGCAGCGTCAACGGGGTATTGGCCAGCGACGCCGTGCCGCCCGAGGCCCCGCCATCGATGCCCGGCAGGCCGGTGCTGCCCGTGCCGGCCAGCGGGTCCAGCTTGCCGACGTCCTCGTTGCGGATGCCGCCGCCGTATATCGTCAGCCTGTTTCCGGCGGTGATCGTGCCGCCGATCGAGCCGACTTCCTTCGGCGTTTCGATGATGCTTGGCTGCACCACCGGCCCCACGTCCTTGTCGATCTCCTTGTTCCAGGCGTAGGTCGAGACAATGTCATGGCGCGTGCGTTCGAACAGCGTGCGGCCCGTGTTGACGACCTTGGTGGAGCTGAACTGGCCGGAGGCGACATCGCCCGACTGTTCCATGTCGCCGATCAGCATGTCGCCGCCCGAGGCGATCTGGCTGTAGGCGTTCGTCAGCGTGCCGACGTTGGCCAGTATCATGCCCCCGCCGCTGATCAGGTTGGCGCCGCGCTGGTCGGGATTGGCGTCGCGCTCCGTAGTGGTGGTGGTCGTGGTGTCCCGGGCGATCTCCACCCGCTGCCAGTTCTTGCGCGCGTCGTTGCGCGTGGCGTACTCGCTGGCCGGGTCGTAGTGGATGTCGCGGTCGTAGCCGTCCCAGTAGTTCACGGCCAGCACGCCATCGGTGTCTGTCAGCGTGTTGTAGTCGATCCGGGTCGCCACGCCGTTGATGTTGACGACCAGCCGCTTCTTGCCGGTATCGTGCGAGACAATCTGCGCCGCGTCGAACGTGCCGTCGACAGGCGTCTTGTAGGGCCCGGCCCAGACCGCCCAAGTACATCCCATCTGCGGGTAGGCGTTGGACGTGGCGCAATGCACGTACTTTTCGCGCTTCCGCTCGTGCTTCGTCTCGGTGGTGGTGTCGCTCTCCACCACGGGCGCGGGGCGCTGATTGACCAGTTCCTGCGCGGCGATTTCCACCACGCCGCTGCTGCTGCCGGCCTCGATGGTGCTGCTGTCGTTGACCACCCGCGCGGCGCGGTGCTTCAGCAGGCTCCGCTCGTCGCGCTCGCCATCGGCGGCGATGTTGATATCGCCGAGGCTGTAGACCGTGGCGCCGTTGGTGTTGCTGACCAGCGCGCTGCCGTACAGGTTCAGCACGCCGGTAGCCGCCATCACGGCATGGGGGCCATCGTTGCCGATGCGCTCCGCCTGGCTGGTCAGCACATCGGCGAGCATGGTGCCGCTGTTCGCGAGCGTGGCGCTGGAGGTGGTCAGCGTATCGCCCTCGATCCGGCCCGCGTTGCTCAGCGCCCCCAACGTGGTCAGCGTGGTGGTGCCGGCGTGGATGACGGCGCCGGCCTGATTGTCGATGCGAGCGGCGTCGAGCTGCAAGCCCCGTACCGCTTCCAGCCGCGCCTGGTTCGTGAACGCCCCGTGCGCCTTGATTGTCAGGTCCCGCTCTGCCCTCAGCACGTTGCCGGCGGCATTGACATAGGCGCCGCCAAGCGTCAGTGCGAGATCACGGCCGGCATGGATCGTGCCGGCGCCCGTGAGCCGGCCGGTTTCGAGCGCGATATCGGCGTCCGCGAGGACTTTGCCGCCCGCGTTGCTCAGGCTGCCTGCACGCAGCACCGCACTGGTGCCGGCCGCCAGGCTGCCGCCATCGTTACTGACGGCCGCGTCCTGCGCGTCAAGCGCCAGGCCGGTGCCGGCGTAGGTCTTGCCGCCGGCATTGTCGAAGGACTCGCCCGCCGCGATGGCGAGCGCACCGCCCGATACCAGTTGCCCCCCGGCGGTGTTGTCAATCCGATCCGCCCGGATGCTGGCATCGCCATTGCCGCCCAGCATGGCCTCGCCCGTGTTGTCGATCGTCGCGGCCGCCACCCGCGTGCTGCCCGTGCCGGTGTTGATGATCCGGCCGTTGGCATTGGCGAGTTTGCCGCCGGCTTCCACGTCCAGCGAGCCGGTTGCCTCCAGCGTGCCGCCCGAGTTGTTGATGTCGCCTGATGCCTTCGCGTCGATCGTGGCCGCCGCAACCTGGGCGCCGCGCGTGTCGATCGATCCGCGCGCTTCGGCCTCCAGCCTGCCCGCTGCGTACACGCGCGCGCCGGCCAACCCCACGCCGCCGCTGCGCGCCGTCAGGGCGATATCGGCCCCGGCCTGGGTCCGGCTGCCGCCGAGCTGGATGCGGGCCGCATCGATCTCCACGCGTTGGCCGGCGAGGTTGTCGCCAGTCGCCGTGGCGACGCTCCCCGCCTTCAGGCGCAGGCTGCCGGACTGGCTGGCCTTGCCGTTCGCGTCGATGCCTGCCGCAAGCGTGCCCGTCGAGTGCAGCGTCTGCCCAGTCAGGGCGAGATCGCCGCCGGCAATCAACGTGCCGGTGTTATCGACCGAGGCGTCACTGGCCAGCGTCATCGTGCCGCCAGCGGCCGTCGAGCCACGGTTATCGATACCCTGCGCGCCGCGCACCGCGAGCGCGCCGGTGGCCGAAGTGGTTCCGCCAAGCACCACGCGCCCGGCGCTGTCGATCGAGAAATCGCCGGCCTGCGCCGCCAGTGTGCCCGCGTTGCGCACGCCGACGCCACCCTCAGTGCCCACCAGTCGGATACGGTTGGCGTACATGCCCCCGAGGCTGGCCACGTCAATACCCACGGTGGGCCGCGCCCCCTCTCCTTCGATCACCTGCACGCCAAGGCCCGGGTAGTCCACGCGGTTCGCTCCGGAGACCACATTGGCGCTGTCGGCCCAGAGCTTGCCATTCAGCGTGACCGAGCGCGCCACGAGGTCCACCTGCTCCAGGCCCGAGCCGTTGAAGCCTGTCCCTTCCACCTGGATGCCGCCGCGGGTGACCCGGAAGGCGGCCAGGCTGCCATCGCCCCCGAATACCGGTGCGCCCGTGGTCAGCGTGGCCCGATTGGCGTTGATGAAGCCCCCGCCGTTCACTGAGATGCCATTGCCGTTCGAGATCACCACATCGGCACGCTGGCCCGCCACTTCCACGAAACCGTTGAGCCGGGACGGACTGCCGCCAGTTACCTCGTTCAGGATGATCCGGGCCGGGCCGCTCGTGCCAAGGTTGGCGTTGCCGGGCACATGGCCGCCGAGTTGGGTCTGGCTGATGGCGGCGCCGTTGTTGAGGATCGCGCCCCGGCCATCGACCGAGAACTGCTGGTACTGGTTGTGCGACACCCCGGCGCCCGAAGGCCGGTTGATGTTGACCAGGGGCACGCCGTTCGGTGCCGTGGTCACGCCCGGCCCCCGCCCGGCGGGGTCGGCCACGATCTGGGCCGCCGCCCCGTGCACCACGCCGAGCAGCAGCAGTGCGCTCCAGGCGATGGCACGCAGCGTCGCGAGCACGGGCGAGGCCGGCGCGGCACGCGCTCCAGACTGGCCCCCGGCGGACTTGCCGCGCGATGCCGCGCACTCGGCAACAGCCACGAGCATGCCGCGCGTCTTGTTGAAAACCAGGCGATAGCGATTGCTGTTCATGATCGACGATTCGGGCGCGCAACGGGCCGCGTTCAGTACTGATAGGAGACAGAGAAGCCACCGGTTGGCTTGCGGGTCGGGAAGGTGTCGGGCTGGTAGAGCGGCCAGCCGAGAAAGGCGTCGAAGTACAGGCCCCGGAACGGGCTGCCGCGCAGGCCCACGGCGGTGCCGGCCAGCGTGCGGCCAGCCAGCCATGCAGCGCTGGGACCGCCCACGGTGCCCGCGTCGAGCGCCAGGTAGGCGGTGTAGCCGCTGCCGCCGAGCGGCACTTCGAGGTCGTTGCGCCAGTAGGCACCGCGCTCGGCGGCCAGCGTCAGGTCACCGTCGAAGCCGCGCACGGTCCAGCGGTTGCCGATCGACAGGAACTCGCTGGAGAACGTGGCTTGCCCGGTGTACTGGCCATGAACCGTGGTGACGTAGCGCAGCGGCAGACGGCGCGAATCGCCCACGGGCAGGCTGAGCGGCACGGCCAGCGTGGCATCGAGCACCGCCACGCGATAGAGGA
This sequence comes from Cupriavidus pauculus, assembly GCF_003854935.1. Lineage (NCBI taxonomy): Bacteria > Pseudomonadati > Pseudomonadota > Betaproteobacteria > Burkholderiales > Burkholderiaceae > Cupriavidus > Cupriavidus pauculus. Next base: position 535,795 of record NZ_CP033969.1, on the reverse strand, counting down.
ACCTGTTGCGCAGGCCTGGCGCGTCGGGTTCCAGCGTGCGGACCTGCGTCTGGCCGCCAAACCACGGCACGCCAAAGCGGTAGGCCAGTTGCAGATCGAGCTGGGCCGGGCCCAATTGCCGCCGATGCAGCCACGCCAGCTCGGCGAACGTGGTGTTGCGCTGCTGGTTCAGGATCTCGGTATCGGCGATGAACGCGTGGCTCCACCGCCTGCCCAGCCGGAACTGCAGCGTGTTCTTCTGGAACTGGTCGCGCTGCAGCAGGTACTGGGCCTTCAGCTCGGCGGATCTGGAATCGCCGCTCGACTCGAACGTCTCGTTGTGGCCGGCGATGCGCTGGAAGTACTGATAGGTGCTGGCGCTGGCGCCGATGGTCCAGTTGCCCCAGGGCACCGAGTAGCTGGCATTGGCGCCCCAGGTGCCGCGACCGCCCTGGCCAGTGTTGGCATCGTGGCTGCCGCCGAGGTTGAACAGGTCGTTCAGCCCCAGCAGGTTGTCGATGCCCACCGAGGCGTTGGCTTGCAGCTTGCCGGTGCCCGGGCTGCCGCTGTCGTCGAGTCCGGCCACCAGCTTCCACGGTTTCTGCCGTCTCACCGTGATCACGACATCGGATTCGCCGGGCAGCTCGGCGGGCACGATCTGCATTTCCACGTCCTGGCTCGGCACGCGTTTCATCTGTTCGAGACCTTGTTCGAGGTCGCGGATGTCGAGCAGGTCGCCCGGGCGCGCCGGGAAGGCCGTGCGCCACGTGCCACGCGTAGCCGCGTCGGCGAAGCGGATCTGCCGGATCACGCCGGGTATCAGCGTGAGGCGCAGCGTGCCGGAAGCCAGGTTCTGTGCCGGTACGGCCACGCGCGTCGTGGTGTAGCCACGCCCGAGAATTTGGGCGCCGAGCCGGCGGACGATGGTGTTGATGCCTTCGCGGCCGATGCACTGGCCCGCGAAGCGGTCGAGGTAGTCTTGTGCGAAGCGGAAAGGGTCCATCGGCAAAGCGCTGGCGCCTAGGCGTTGGGTCTCAGGCGACATCTGTGCCGGTACTTCGAGCAGCAACGTGGCGATGTCGAAACACGCTGACTCCGCGGGAAGGTCTGCCGAGAACGCGTCCGAAGGGCGGGCGCCGCTTTCCAGCGCCACGGTGGGCGCCTGAACCTGACGGGCACGCTCGCTGGCGTCCTCGACACTGCGCTCCCGCTGCAACTGCTGGCTCTGCTCGCGCTGCATCCGGCGCACCGCATCCGCGACGTCGGGCGGCACCTGCGCCAGCGCCAGTCCGCCCCACCACACGCCCGCCGCTGGAATGGCGCGGCTCAACCAATAAACCGAACTTCGACCCATGCTGCGATTTTTTATGCCAAGTAGGAAACTGGCCGACCCTCGCGCCGGCAGATGTCACACGCGCGGAGAAGCGTGGCGTGCAGGCTCCGGAAACTAGCAGCGGACTGTCCTGGCAAAAATCGCAGAAACACGAAAATTTGCGATGTTGGAACAAAAAAGAAAAGGTCCGCATGGAAGCGGACCTTTTCGGGTGATGCGGTGGCGGCGGGTGTCGCCGGGTAGGGCCTTACTGGCTTGAGTTGATACACCTCAAGCCCCGGCCATGTGCCGGGGCTTTTTTATTGGATCAAGACCGGGCGTGGCGGGCCGGCGTATGGTGGTCGGGCGTCCCCCATCCACCACATGGAGGTACCAGCCATGCCACGATTCTCCAGATGGATCCTTGTCGCCGGCGCCGTGCTGGCGTCCGCCGCCGCACAGGCGCAGTACGCGGGGCCGGGCGCTGTCTCTACCACCACCACGGTCAAGGACCTGCTGGCGCAGGGCCGTGACGACCAGCAGGTGTTGCTGCAGGGGCGGATCGTCCGGCACCTGGGCGGCGAGGACTACGAGTTTGCCGATGCCACCGGCAAGATGCGTGTCGAGATCGACCACCAGTTGCTGTCCGGACACCATCCGGCGATTGACGACAAGCGCGAGGTCAGGCTGACCGGCGAATTCGAGCGTAAGGTCATCGGGCAGCCGCACGTGGAGGTCGACCGGCTCGAAGTCGTGCGTTAGCCGGCGTTGATGTGGATTATGCGATACTTTCGCCGGCGTTGGGCCCGCTGGCGACCCGATGCAGATGTTGCCCCGGCGATATTCGCAGGGTGCTTAAATCGGATCTTAAAAAGTCTCAATTGTCTTTAAGGGGGCGCGGGCCTAGAGTGCCAATGAGGCAGTTTCCTCCACCTGCAGAACGCTCCCCGTATCTGTCAGGCCATTTGAAAGCGCGGCGTGATGCCGCGCTTTTTTTTTATGCCCATTACGGCCCACGGCGCCGCGCCGGGCCGCGCCGGCCTTTGAAATCGGGCCATCGTCCCCATCTCCCCATCCCCAAAGCCGGCCGCCGCATATGGTTATGCGGCCGGAGCCAGCAGGGTGATAGCCGTTCCCTTACAATCGGGGCGGACAATAAAGCTGATTCCTTAGGATGGATATGGTCCCGCACCTCATCACCGCGCTGAACGGTCCGCTGCTCGAGCTGGAAAAGAAGATCCTGGACGCCACCCCGTCCATCGAGCGCTGGTTCAGGCTGGAATGGCAGGAACATACCCCGCCGTTCTATTGTTCCGTCGACCTGCGCAATGCCGGCTTCAAGCTGGCGCCCGTCGACACGAACCTGTTCCCGGGCGGTTTCAACAATCTCGCCCCCGAAATGCTGCCGCTGGCCGTGCAGGCCGCCATGGCCGCGATCGAGAAGATCTGCCCGGACGCCAAGAACCTGCTGCTGATTCCCGAGCGCCACACCCGCAACATGTTCTACCTGCAGAACGTGGCGCGGCTGTCGCTGATCATGCGCCAGGCCGGGCTCAACGTGCGGCTGGGGTCGCTGTCCGAGGAAATCACCGAGCCTACCCCGATCGAACTGCCCGACGGCCAGACGCTGGTCGTGGAGCCGCTGGCGCGGCTGGGCTCCAAGGGCCGCCGCCTGGGGCTCAAGGATTTCGACCCGTGCTCGATCCTGCTGAACAACGACCTGTCGGCCGGCATCCCGCCGGTGCTGGAGAACATCCAGGAGCAGTACCTGCTGCCGCCGCTGCACGCGGGCTGGTCCACGCGCCGCAAGAGCAGCCACTTTGCGGCCTATGACGAGGTGGCCAAGAAGTTCGCCAAGCTGATCGACATCGACCCGTGGATGGTGAACCCGTACTTCGCGCGCCAGTCGGGCGTGAACTTCCACGAGCGGATTGGCGAGGAAGAACTGGCCGATGCCGTGGAAGGCGTGCTGAAGAAGATCGCCAAGAAGTACCGCGAGTACGGCATCAAGGAAACGCCGTACGTGGTGGTCAAGGCCGATGCGGGCACCTACGGCATGGGCATCATGACCGTGCGCGACCCGGCCGAGGTCAAGGGCCTGAACCGCAAGGAACGCAACAAGATGAGCGTCGTCAAGGAGGGCCTGGAGGTCTCCGACGTCATCATCCAGGAAGGCGTGCACACGTTTGAGAAGGTCAACGAGGCCGTGGCCGAGCCCGTGGTCTACATGATCGACCGCTACGTGGTGGGCGGCTTCTACCGCGTGCACACCGGCCGTGGCAACGACGAGAACCTGAACGCGCCGGGCATGCATTTTGTGCCGCTGGCCTTTGCGCCGAACGGTATTCCGGACAGCCATGCCAAGCCGGGCGCGGCCGTGCCGAACCGCTTCTACATGTATGGCGTGGTGGCGCGGCTGGCGCTGCTGGCGGCGTCGCTGGAACTCGAGAAGACCGACCCGAACCCGATCCTCTGATCCCCGGGCGCCGGCCCGCCGGTCATGCCCGCACACGGCCCGGCACGCCCGGGCCGGTCCTTTTCACCTGACGCCGAACGCGACGAGCCATCATGCGCATTCTCTTCATCACCGATCCGCTGGAAACCTTCAAGACCTACAAGGATTCCACCTACGCCATGATGACCGAGGCGGCGGCGCGCGGGCACGAGCTGTTCTTCTGCCTGCAGTCGCAGCTTTCGCTGGCCGCCGACGTGGTGGAAGCCGTGGTCCGGCCGCTGGAACTGCTCGACGACGCGCACGACTGGTTCCGCCTGGGCGAGGCCGCCGTGCTGCCGCTGGCCACGTTCGACGCGGTGCTGATGCGCAAGGACCCGCCGTTCGACATGGAATACGTGACCAGCACCTGGCTGCTGGAACTGGCCGAGCGCCAGGGCGCGCGCGTGTTCAACCGGCCGCAGGCCATCCGCGACCATTCCGAGAAGCTGGCGATCGGCCAGTATCCGCAGTTCGTCACGCCGACGCTGGTCACGCGCGACGCCGGCCGTATCCGGGCCTTCCACGCCGAGCACCAGGACATCATCGTCAAGCCGCTGGACGGCATGGGCGGGATGGGCATCTTCCGCGTGGGCGCCGACGGCATGAACCTGGGGGCCATCGTCGAGACGCTGGGCAACAACGGCGCCCGCACGCTGATGGTCCAGCGCTACATCCCGGCGATCAAGGAAGGCGACAAGCGCATCCTGCTGATTGGCGGCAAGCCCGTGCCGTACTCGCTGGCGCGCATCCCGCAGGGCAGCGAGATCCGCGGCAACCTGGCGGCGGGCGGCATTGGCCGCGCCCAGGAGCTGAGCGCGCGTGACCGCGAGATCGCCGAAGCGCTGGCGCCGGGCCTGTGGAAGCAGGGCCTGCTGCTGGTGGGGCTGGACGTGATCGGCGACTACCTGACCGAGGTAAATGTGACGAGTCCGACCTGTTTTCAGGAAATCACGCAGCAGACGGGCTTCAACGTCGGCGCGATGTTCATCGACGCGCTCGAAGAGGCGGTGGCCAGCGAGCGGCGCTGACATCGGCCGGACCGGTGCCGCCATGATGCGACGGCACCACAGTCCGGCGGGCGTACCAAATCGCGGGGAGGGCCGGGGGGCTGCCTGCTACAATCCGAGGCAATCCAACGGATTCACCATCATGGCAGGAATTCTGATCATCGCGCATGCGCCGCTGGCTTCGGCGCTGCGCGATTGCGCTGCCCACGTCTACTGTGGCCAGCCGCCCCGGGTCGAGGCAATCGACGTCGTGGCCGATGCCGATCCGGCTGCCGTGCTGGCCGACGCGCAGCGCAGCCTGGCAGCGGTCTGCGAGGAAAACGGTGCCCTGGTGCTGACCGATATCTTTGGCGCAACGCCCGCCAACATCGCCGCCCGCCTGGCCGAACCCGGCCGCGTGAAAGTGCTGGCTGGCGTGAACCTTCCCATGCTTGTGCGCGCCATCTGCTACCGGGCCGAAAAGCTCGACCAGCTTGCCACCAAGGCGCTGGCCGGCGGCGCGCAGGGCGTGCTGCAGATTGGCACCACCACCGTCCAGAACCAAACCGCAAACCATCCCGATAAATATGCTGCAGAGGGACACCACCATCATCAATAAGCTCGGGCTCCATGCCCGCGCGTCCGCCAAGCTCACGCAACTGGCGGGCAGTTTCGACAGCCAGGTCAAGATGTCCCGCAACGGGCGCCAGGTCGACGCCAAGAGCATCATGGGCGTGATGATGCTGGCCGCCGGCATTGGCTCGACGGTCACGATCGAGACCGACGGCCCCGACGAGCAGGAAGCGATGGACGCGCTGCTGGCGCTGATCGCCAACCGCTTTGGCGAAGGCGAGTGAGGCCCGGCGCCCTTAACAGAATTCCTCAACGTTCCTGACGGAGCGGGTCATGCCCTTTGCCTTGCACGGCATTCCGGTTTCTCGTGGGGTCGCCATCGGGCGGGCCCATATCCTCGCGCCGGCGGCGCTGGACGTATCGCACTACCTGGTCGACGAAGACCGGCTCGATGCCGAGGTAGAGCGATTGCGCGCGGCGCGCGCGGCCGTGCGGGCGGAACTGGCGGTCCTGAAGCGCGACCTGCCGCGCGACGCGCCCGAGGAAATGGGCGCGTTCCTGGACGTCCACACGATGATCCTGGACGACGAGGCGTTGTCGCGCGAGCCCGAGACGCTGATCCTGCAGCGCCGCTACAACGCGGAGTGGGCACTGACCACGCGGCTTGAGGAACTGATGCGCCAGTTCGACGAGATCGAGGACGAATACCTGCGCGAGCGCAAGGCCGATATCCAGCAGGTGGTGGAGCGCATCCTGAAGGTGCTGGCTGGCGCGCCGGTGCTGGCGCCGGCCCCGGTGCCCGCGCTGGCGCCCGACGGCGAGGCGGCGCCCGGCGTGATCGTGGTGGCCCACGACATCGGCCCGGCCGACATGCTCCAGTTCAAGCACACGATGTTCCACGGGTTCGTGACCGACCTGGGCGGGCGCACGTCGCACACGGCCATCGTCGCGCGCAGCCTGGACATCCCGGCGGCCGTGGGCGTCAAGAGCGCCAGCGAGCTGATCCGGCAGGACGACTGGATCATCATCGACGGCGACGCGGGGCTGGTGATCGTCGACCCGTCGGCCATCATCCTGGAGGAATACCGGCACCGCCAGAGCGAGCGGGCGCTGGAAAAGAAGCGGCTGCAACGGCTGCGGCACATGCCGGCGGTGACGCTGGACGGGCTGGAGATCGAACTGCTTGCCAATATCGAACTGGCCGAGGACGCCGGCGCGGCGCTGTCGGCCGGCGCGGTGGGCGTGGGTTTGTTCCGCTCGGAATTCCTGTTCATGAACCGGCGCAGCGAGATGCCGGACGAGGAGGAGCAGTTCCTGGCCTACCGCAACGCCGTGGAGGCCATGCACGGCCTGCCCGTGACGATCCGGACCATCGACGTGGGCGCCGACAAGCCGCTGGACGGCCTGGCCGACGAATTCGAGACCGCGCTGAACCCGGCGCTGGGGCTGCGGGCAATCCGCTGGTCGCTGTCCGAGCCGGCCATGTTCCTGACCCAGCTGCGCGCGCTGCTGCGGGCGTCGGCCTTCGGCCCGGTGCGGCTGCTGATCCCGATGCTGGCCCACGCCAGCGAGATCGACCAGACGCTGGACCTGATCGCCCAGGCCAAGCGCCAGCTGGACGCGCGCGGCCAGCCGTACGATCCGGGCATCAAGATCGGCGCGATGATCGAGATCCCGGCGGCCGTGCTGCTGCTGCCGCTGTTCCTGAAGCGGATGGATTTCCTGTCCATTGGCACCAATGACCTGATCCAGTACACGCTGGCCATCGACCGTGCCGACAACGCGGTGGCGCACCTGTACGACCCGCTGCACCCGGCCGTGCTGCAACTGATCGCCCGGACGATCCGCGACGCCAACCACGCGGGCGTGCCGGTGGCGGTGTGCGGGGAAATGGCGGGCGACCCGGCCATGACCCGGCTGCTGCTGGGCATGGGGCTGCGCGAGTTCTCGATGCACCCGGCCCAGCTGCTGCGCGTGAAGCAGGAGGTCATCCACGCCGATTGCGGGCGCCTGAGCAAGGTGGTCGACCAGATCCTGGCCTGCTACGAGCCCGACGAACTGGCGGTGGCCCTGAAGCAGTTGCAGGGCTGACGCGGCGCCGCAACAACCCTGCACCGGCGAGGGGTATTGGGCGGCTGAATCGGCGTCGAAAACGGCACTTTTCTCCCGAAAAGTGGCGCTGAAAATCCTTGCAGGATGCTTGGCCGTGGCACGCGTGCAGAGGCCGGCGCATCGCGTTTAATGGGAATTGTTATCATTTTCGATCTCTGTTATTCTGCCTTCCATCGCGTACGGCATGCCGGTGCCGACGCAGCCCCCAGGAGGTAGTTGTGTACGTCTGCATCTGCAATCAGGTTACCGACCATGAGATCCATGGTGCCGCTCATCTTGGCGTGACCACGCTGGACGAGCTGGCCGAGACGCTGGGCGTCGGGACCTGCTGCGGCCGCTGCCGCGACTGCGCGAGCCAGGTGCTATGCGAAGGCGTGGCCGCCGTGCAGACGATGAAGGCCTCCAAGCTGTCGACCATCCAGGTCGTCGAGATTCCGGCCTGTTCGCCGGCTGCGTCACATGCCATAATGGAGGCTCGTGACCCGGCAGTCGCGAACGATCAACGCACCGCGCTGGTGGCGTGATCCGTTAAGCAGAATCTCACCGAACAACGCGTGAATTGAGAAGCGCGCCCCCGGACTGGCTCCGCGGCGCGTTTTGTCATTTCGCGCGCTTGTCTATTTGCTGAGTCGCCTCTCGTACGCCGGGTCCATCGTTGTCTGCAACCGGAGCCCCCTATGAAAGGTGACAAGAAAGTCATCCAGCACCTGAACGCCCAGCTCAAGAACGAGCTGACCGCGATCAACCAGTATTTCCTCCACGCACGCATGTACCGCCACTGGGGCCTGAAGAAACTCGGTGACGTCGAGTACAAGGAATCGATCGGCGAGATGAAGCACGCCGACCGCCTGATCGACCGCATCCTGATGCTGGACGGCCTGCCGAACCTGCAGGACCTGCACAAGCTGCTGCTGGGCGAAGACACGCCCGAAATGCTCAAGTGCGACCTGAAGCTGGAGCAAACCGCCCATGCCACGGTCAAGGAAGGCATTGCGTACTGCGAATCGGTCGGCGACTACGTCAGCCGCGAAATCCTGGTCGATATCCTGACGGACACCGAAGAGCATATCGAGTACCTGGAAACGCAACTGGACCTGATCGACAAGGTCGGCCTGCAGAACTACCTGCAGTCGCAGATGGAGCCGGGCGAGCAGTAAGCCGCCGGCGGGGCCCGGCCGCTGCCGCCACAGGCAGGCGCGGCCCGGTCAGGTGCGTGGCGCGGCATGGCGCCACGCCCGGGTGCGGACCAGGTGAATAACCGTTCTCATTCGGATTCTTGTCTTCATCCAGACCGATCGCGGACTGGAAACAAAAAAAGGCGACCACGCGGGGAGGGGGCTCCACCGCCTGGTCGCCTTGTTTTTTTGGCGCGAAGGCGCCGCGGCTCAGTGCCGTCCGCCGCAGACCTCGCAGCCGGGCGTGCGCGCCAGGCGCATCGTCGTCCATTCCATCGTCATCGCATTGACCATCAGCAGCCGCCCGGCCAGCGTCTGGCCCACGCCGGTCAGCAGCTTGAGCGCCTCGGCGGCCTGCACCGTGCCGACCATGCCGACCAGCGGCGCAAATACGCCCATCGTCGCGCACGCGGCTTCGGGGGCTGGCTCGGACGGCGGGAACAGGCAGCCGTAGCACGGCGCCTCGGGGTCGCGCAGGTCGTAGACGCTGACCTGGCCGTCAAACCGCAGCGCCGCGCCCGATACCAGCGGCTTGCGGTGCTTCAGGCAGGCCCGGTTCACCGCCTGGCGCGTGGCGAAGTTGTCGCAGCAGTCCAGCACGACGGTGGCGTCCGCCACCAGGGCGTCCAGTTCAGCATCGCCCACGCGCCGGGCCACCGTCTGCACGGCGATGTCGGGATTGATCCGCAGCAGCCCTTCGCGGGCCGATTCCACCTTGGGGCGGCCGACGTTGGCCGTGGTGTGCAGGATCTGGCGCTGCAGGTTGGTCAGGTCCACCGCGTCGTCATCGACGATGGTGATGCGGCCCACGCCGGCCGACGCCAGGTAGGGCAGCGCGGCCGCGCCCAGCCCACCCGCGCCGATGACCAGCGCATGGCCGGCCAGCAGGCGCTCCTGGCCTTCGATCCCCAGTTCGTCCAGCAGGATATGGCGCGAGTAGCGCAGCAGCTGATCGTCGTTCATGGCTCGGCTTCCAGCAAAAACGGCCCGGCGGTGCAATACCGCGGGCCGCAGGATGGTGGCGTGCCGCGCGCCGGGGCGCGCGGCCTGACGCCGTTACTTCTGGCCGGTGGGCGTGCCCAGGGGCTGGCCGATCGGCGCGCTCGCGGGCGGCTGGCTGGCCGGCGCGGGCTTGGACGGCGCCGGAGCGGGCTTGGCGGCCGGCTTGGCCGCGGGCTTGCCGGCCTTTTCTTCCTTGGTGTCCGGCTTGCCGGCGGTGCCGGTGGCTTCCAGGCGCGACTTCGAACGCTGCACCGGCTTGCCGTCGAGCTGGGCGATGGCCTGCTGGAGCATGAAGTCGTCGGCCGAACCGAATTCCACCGGCTTCTTCTTGCGATCCTTCTCACGCTCTTCCGGCGTCTTCTTGGAGTTTTCTTCCTCCAGGCGGCGTAGTTCATCCACGCGGCGGCGCTCGCGCTCGTTCATTTCCGGCTCTTCCGATTCCTGCTTGTTATGCAGGTGGCGCTCGGTGTCGATCTCGCGCGTGATCAGTGCGTCATCCGGATCGCCTTCGGGATTCTGGTCGACCGGGATGTCCGGGCGGATGCCCTTGGCCTGGATCGACTTGCCCGACGGCGTGTAGTAGTACGCGATGGTCAGCTTGATGCCGGTGTCGTTGGTCAGTGGGCGCACGGTCTGTACCGAACCCTTGCCGAACGTGGTCTTGCCCATGATCAGCGCGCGCTTGTGGTCCTGCAGCGCGCCGGCCACGATCTCGGACGCCGACGCCGAGTAGGCGTTGGTCAGCACGATCATCGGCATCTTCTTGAACTGCGGCGGCAGGTCCTTGAGCGGATCGTCCTCCAGCGACGACAGGCGGTAGTTGTTGAACGTCGCCTTGTAGACGCGCTTGGCGTCGGGCACCTGGCCGTTGGTCGACACCACGGTGGCGTCGTCCGGCAGGAACGCCGCCGCCACGCCCACGGCGCCCTGCAGCACGCCGCCGCCGTTGTTGCGCAGGTCCAGGATGATGCCCTTCAGGTTCGGGTTCTTCTCCGCCATGTCCTTCAGGCGGCGGCCCAGGTCGGCAACGGTGCGCTCCTGGAAGCTCGTCAGGCGCACCCAGCCGATGGTGTTGTTGTCGAGCATCTTGGTCTTGACCGACTGCACGCGGATCTCGGCGCGCGTGATCGAGACCGGGAACGTGCGTTCCTCGCTCTTGCGGTAGATCGTCAGCGTGACCTTGGTGCCCGGTTCGCCGCGCATGCGCTTGACCGCCTGCTCCAGCGGCAGGCCGCGCACGGGTTTGTCGTCGATCCGGGTGATCAGGTCGCCGGGCTGGATGCCGGCGCGGAAGGCGGGGGTGTCCTCGATCGGGTTGATGACCTTGACCAGGCCCTCTTCCTGCGAGATCTCGATGCCCAGGCCGGCAAAGCGGCCGCGGGTGCCTTCCTGCAGTTCCTTGAAGTCCTTCTCGTCCAGGTAGGCCGAGTGCGGGTCCAGGCTGGCGACCATGCCCTTGATGGCCTCGGTCAGCAGCTTCTTGTCGTCCACCGGCTCCACGTACTCGCGCTTGATCTGCCCGAAGATATCGGACATCAGCCGCAACTGGTCCAGCGGCAGCGGCCCGGAGCTGTTCTGCGCGGTCGCGGAGATCTGCAGCGTGGCCAGCACGCCGGCTACGACACCGACTGAGACAAGGCTAATGTTCTTGAGCGTCTTACGCATGAGGGCTGCCTGAACTTTTGTGGGTGGTGCGAAAGGATAAACCCGGGCCGCACGGGCGGTGTCCGGCGCGGATTGACCGACAGTATAAGAGGGTGCGCGGAAAAAGACCTGCGGGCCACCCGGCCTGGGTGGGGGCGGCCACACATGGCCGGGCCGCGCCTACCCGGGGGCCGGGCGGGGCGGCACGGCCGCGCACGGTGCCTCAGCGGGCCTTGCCCTGGTTGGCCACGGCGGCCAGCGACGCGGCGATGGCGTCCTGGTCGCCCAGGTAGTAATGGCGCAGCGGGCGCAGGTCGGCGTCCAGCTCGTAGACGAGCGGGGTGCCATTGGGGATGTTGAGGCCGACGATATCGTCATCCGAGATCTGGTCCAGGTACTTCACCAGCGCGCGGATGCTGTTGCCATGGGCGGCAATCACCACGCGCTTCCCGGCTTTGATGTCGGGAGCGATCGATTCGTTCCACAGCGGCAGCACGCGGGCCACCGTGTCTTTCAGGCATTCGGTCAGCGGCAGCTGCTCGCGCGGCACATTGGCGTAGCGCGGATCGTTGTACGACGCGCGCTCGTCGGTGGGCTCCAGCGCCGGGGGCGGGGTGTCGTAGCTGCGGCGCCACACCAGCACTTGGTCGTCGCCGTACTTCTTCGCCGTCTCGGCCTTGTTCAGGCCGGCCAGCGCGCCGTAGTGGCGCTCGTTCAGGCGCCATTCGTTGCGCACCGGAATCCACATCAGGTCCATTTCGTCCTGCACATGCCAGAGCGTGCGGATGGCGCGCTTGAGCACCGACGTGTAGGCCACGTCGAAGGTGAAGCCGGCCTCCTTGAGCAGCTGGCCGCCCTGGCGGGCCTGGGCCACGCCGGTGTCGGTCAGGTCGACGTCGACCCAGCCCGTGAAGCGGTTTTCGAGGTTCCACGTCGATTCGCCGTGGCGGATGAGAACGAGCTTGTACATGCTGCTGCTTCCAGGGTAGTGAGTAAGCTGCGGCGCGCGGCGCCGGCGTCACGCCGGGCGTGGCAGGCGCCGCCCGAAATAATCGGCGCTGGCGCGAAACCGCGTATTTTATAATGCCGCCGACCCAACCCAACGGAATGCCAACGTGAATTTCTTCGCCGATTACAACAACCTGGCCCTGATCGCGATCGCCGTGGTCTCGGGCGGCCTGCTGGCCTGGCCGCAGATCAAGGCCGGTACGGGCGGCAAGCGCGTCAACACGGCTGCGGCCACGCAGCTCATCAACCGGCGCAACGCCGTGGTCGTCGACGTGCGCGACGCGGCCGAGTTCGCCAAGGGCCACCTGCCGCAGGCAAAGAGCGCGCCGCTGGCCGACATTGCCGGCCGCGCCCCCGGCCTTGCAAAGGACAAGGCGACCCCCATCATCGTCGTCTGCCAGACCGGCCAGCGCTCGGGCAAGGCCCAAGCAGCGCTCAAGGAAGCCGGTTACAGTGAGGTCTACGCGCTGGAAGGCGGCATGGCTGCCTGGCAGCAGGCCGGCCTGCCGGTCATCAAGTAACAGCCCCATTCAACATGCAGCGCGCGGCGCGGCACTGCCCTGGGCGGTGCCGCGCCGCGGCTTTTTGCAGTCAAGGAGATTCCGCATGGCCCGCGTCGTCATGTACAGCACGGTAGTGTGTCCCTATTGCCAGATGGCCGAGCGCCTGCTCAAGCAGCGCGGCGTCGAGACGATCGAGAAGATCCTGATCGACCGCGAGCCCGGCAAGCGCGAGGAAATGATGACCCGTACGGGTCGTCGCACCGTGCCGCAGATCTATATCGACGACACCCACGTGGGCGGCTTCGACGACCTCTCGGCGCTGGACCGCCAGGGCGGCCTGGTGCCGCTGCTGGCCGCCTGAGGCGCCACCGGGCGGCCCGCCACGCGCCGCCGGGCCGGGTCCCGCCATGGGACGATTCTGATTCCGCCGCCGAACGGTGAATTCGCCATCGGCGTCATGTACCATATGCGCTTTCCAGACCGCCACGGGGGCCCCGGCACCTGGCGGCGCATGGCGCAGCGCGCCCAAACCGATCCATCCGGAAGCCTTTCATGAGCGACCAGCAACAAGCCACCCAGCAGGACGACCAGCCCTTCTTCAACATCCAGCGCGTGTACCTGAAGGACATGTCGCTCGAACAGCCGAACTCCCCGGCCATCTTCCTGGAATCGGAAGCCCCTTCGGTGGAAGTGCAGGTCAACGTGGGTGCCGCCCAGCTGCAGGAGGGCATCTTCGAGGTGGTGGTGACGGGCACCGTGACGACCAAGGTGCAGGACAAGGTGGCGTTCCTGGTGGAAGCACACCAGGCCGGCATCTTCGACATCCGCAACGTGCCGGCCGAACAGCTGGACCCGCTGCTGGGCATCGCCTGCCCGACCATCCTGTACCCGTACCTGCGCGGCAACATCGCCGACGTGATCACGCGCGCCGGCTTCCAGGCGATCCACCTGTCGGAAATCAACTTCCAGGCGCTGTACGAGCAACGCCTGCAGGCCGCGATGGAAGAAGCGCAGGGCCAGGCCGGCGAGTCGGGCATCGTGCTGCCGGACGGCAGCCAGGCGCGCCACTGATCCGCGCCGCGGCCGGATCTGCTGAAAAACGGGGCTGCGGCCCCGTTTCCGTTTTCTGATTTCCGATGTGGCCGTCGGGCGTCCATACTTCCGGCACACGTGCGGGCACACCTTCGGGCACACCGCGCCTTCATCGGACCTTCCACCCATCCACCCATCCCTCGGACCTGCCATGAAACTGACCATCCTGGGCGCCGGCGCATGGGGCACCGCCCTGGCCAGCCACGCCGCTTCCGACAGCCGGCATGACGTGGTGCTGTGGGGCCGCGACGCGGACCAGCTTGCCGCCCTGGCCGCCACGGGCACCAATGCCGCTTACCTGCCGGGCGTGACGCTGTCGCCCCGGCTGGCGTGCCAGCCCGACTTCGACGCGGCCGTCGACCACGCGCTCGGCGATCCGCAGGGGTTGACCGTGGTGGCCACGCCGGTGTCCGGCCTGCGCGAGATGACGCGGCGGCTGGCCGGGCGCCGCAAGGGGCCGCTGGCGATGCTCTGGCTGTGCAAGGGCTTCGAGGCCGACACCCACGCGCTGCCGCACCAGATGGTGCGCGAGGAACTGGACGCGCTGGGCGGCGCTGCCGACGACGTCCGCTACGGCGTGCTGACCGGGCCCAGCTTCGCCCGGGAAGTCGCCCAGGGGCTGCCCTGCGCGCTGACGGTGGCGGGCACCACGCACGACCTGACCGACCTGGCGCAACTGGCCTTCCACCATCATGCGATGCGGATCTATGGCAGCGACGACCTGATCGGCGTGGAAGTGGGCGGCGCGGTGAAGAACGTGCTGGCCATCGCCACGGGCGCCAGCGACGGGCTGGGCCTGGGGCTGAACGCCCGCGCCGCGCTGGTCACGCGCGGGCTGGCCGAGATGACGCGGCTGGGCCTGGCGCTGGGCGGACGCACCGAGACGTTCATGGGCCTGGCCGGCATGGGCGACCTGATCCTGACCGCCACCGGCGACCTGTCGCGCAACCGGCGCGTCGGCCAGCAACTGGCCACGGGCCGCACGCTCGACCAGATCCTGCACGACCTGGGCCACGTGGCCGAGGGCGTGCGCTGCGCCCAGGCCGTGGCGGCGCTGGCGGCGCGGCATGGCGTGGAGATGCCGATCACCCGCGCGGTCTGCGCCGTGCTGTTCGACGGCCTGCCCGTTGCCGATGCGGTGGCGCGGCTGCTGCAGCGCGACGCGCGCGACGAATAGCCATACCGCCACGCCGGCGTGCCGCGCCGGCCGTCCTTTTCCTGCCCTTTTCCTGCCCTTGTCCAAGCCGACCATCATGGCCAGTCGCCGTCAGGCCCTTCGCATTCTCGCGGCCACCGCCGCCACCGCTTCGCTGCCCGCCTTTGCCGATGCCCCGTGGCCGGCCCGTCCGATCCGCATGGTCGTGCCGTTCCCGGCCGGATCGTCGCCGGACCTGATCGCGCGGATCGTCACGGAGAAGCTGGCGGCCGTGCTCGGCCAGCCGGTGGTCGTGGAAAACCGGCCCGGCGCGGGCGGCAACATCGGCACCGGGCTCGTCGCCAAGGCGGCGCCCGACGGCTACACGCTGCTGTTCACGATCAACGGCCCGCTGGTGACGGCGCCGTCGCTGTACCGGCACCTGAGCTACGACCCGATGAAGCAGTTGGCGCCGGTGACGCTGGTGGCCACGTCGCCCAACGTACTGGTGGTCGATGCCCGGCTGCCCGCCCACACGCTGCACGAGTTCGTGGCGCTGGCGAAGGCGCGGCCGGGCGTGCTGAACTATGGCTCGGTGGGCAACGGCAGCGCGGCCCATCTGGCGATGGAGCAGTTGAAGGCGGCGGCTGGCATCGACCTGCAGCACGTGCCGTATGCCGGTTTTCCGCAGATCACGACGGCGATGGTTGGCGGGCAGGTGCAGGCCGGGTTCATGGTGCCGGCCATTGCCATGCCGATGGTGACGGCCGGCAAGCTGCGTGTGCTGGCGGTGACGTCGGCGGGGCGCACGGGCGTGCTGCCGTCGGTGCCGACCGTCGCGGAATCGGGCTATCCGGGCTTCGAGGCCATCTCGTGGCAGGCAATCCTGGCGCCGGCCGGCACGCCTGCGCCGATCGTCGACCGGCTTTACCGCGAACTGGTGCGGATCATCGGCAGCGACGACGTGCGGGAGCGGATGCGCGCGCAGTATTTCGTGCCGGCCGGCACGGCGCCGGCGTCGCTGCGGCAGACCATGGTCCCCGAGAAGGCCCGGTGGGACAAGGTGATTCGCGCGGCCAACGTGCAGCCGGAGGACTGACGGCCGGCGGGGCGGGCCGGCTCAGGCGCCGCCCGCGAAGCCGTGCTGGCGCCAGGCCTCGAACACCACCACGGCGACCGTGTTGGACAGGTTGAGGCTGCGGTTGTTGGGGCGCATCGGCAGACGGATGCGCTGCGCGGCGGGAAACCACTCGCGGCGCTCGGGTGCCAGGCCGCGTGTTTCCGATCCGAACACGAACCAGTCGCCAGGCTGGAAGCTGACCTCGCCGAACGGCGTGGAGCCGTGCGTGGTCAGCGCGAACATGCGCGCGGGGTCGGGCTGCTCGGCGGCCATCAGCGCGTCCCAGCTATCGTGCACGCGCATGGTCGCGTACTCGTGATAGTCCAGGCCGGCGCGCCGCATCCGGGCGTCTTCCAGCGGAAACCCGAGCGGCTTGACCAGGTGAAGCTGCGCGCCGGTGTTGGCGCACAGGCGGATCACATTGCCGGTGTTCGGCGGGATTTCGGGTTCGACAAGGACGACGTGGAACATGGGATGGCCTGCAAAAAACCGGTCCGCAGCTTACCGCGGGCGCCGCGCCGTGTCACGGTGTGCGCAGCGCCGCCACGGCCGTGACGCGGGCGGCGCCGTGGGCCTTCAGGGCCCGCGCGGCCTCGCGCAGCGTGGCGCCGGTGGTCATCACGTCGTCGACCAGGGCGATGTGCAGCCCGTCCAGCCGGGCCGCGGGGCTGACCGAGAACGCCTGCCGCAGGTTGGCCAGGCGCGCGGGCAGGTCGAGCGTGCGCTGGCTGGCGGTATCGCGAAGGCGCCACAGCATCGACGGTGACGCCGGCACGCCCAGCCGCCGCGCCAGTGGCCGGCCGATTTCCCACGCCTGGTTGAAGCCGCGTTCTGCCAGGCGCGACGCCGACAGCGGAATCGGGACCAGCAGGTCGGGCAGGGCATCGTCGCGCATGGCGTGGGCCAGCCGCTCCGCCAGCCACGCGGCGGCGGGCAACTGGCCGCCGAACTTCAACTGCAGGATCAACCGGTCGAACGGCGCGGTGTAGTCGCCCAGCGTCAGCGTGGTGTCGATGGGATCGTCGTCGGCGCACTGGCCGCACGGGCCGTGGCTGTGCGGCGTGGCGCAGCGGGGGCAGCGCGGCACGGGCTGCAGCAGGCGGGCGGCGCAAGCGGCGCAGACCACGTCGCGCTGCACGGCCGTGCAGGCCAGGCAGGCCGATGGCAGCAGCGCGCGCCACAGGTGGGCCGCATGCCGGGCAAAGACCCTTCGGGCGCGCGGGAGCCCCGGCGCGTATACTTCCGGCGGTCCGCCCCGCGTGGCGCCCGATGGTGCGGCACTTTGCCGCACCTGCCGATCCGACCCTTGCTGCCCTGTTCGTCCGTGTCCCTGCATGCCACCGATTCTCCTGATGCCTGGTTGCCGCCCGCGCGGCTGACCCGGCTTGCGTTCGACCGCCGTAGCCCGCGCTTCGGCCAGCTCGATTTCCTGCTGGGCGAGATTGGCCAGCGCATGCAGGAGCGGATGGAAGTGGTCCGGCTGGCGCCGCGGCGTGCGCTCGATATCGGCTGCGGCCACGGCCAGGGCCTGGCGGGCTTGCGCGCGCGGTTTCCCGACGCGCAGATCGCCGGCCTGGACATCTCCGGCGCCATGCTGCAACAGGCCGGCCAGCGCGACCCGCAGCGCCGGCCAGGCTGGATCGGCCGCCTGCTGGGCAAGCGCCCGATGTTCGACCTGGTGCAGGGCGATCTTGCCACACTGCCGTTCGCGCCGGCCAGCTTCGACCTGCTCTGGTCGAACCTGGCGCTGCACTGGCATCCCGAGCCCCATCGCGTCTTTCCGGAATGGCACCGCGTGAGCGCCGACGACGGGCTGGTCATGTTCTCGCTGTTCGGCCCGGACACGCTCAAGGAGCTGCGCGCCGCGTTTGCCGAGGTGGACCTGGACGCCCATACGCTGCGCTTCGTCGACATGCACGACATTGGCGACATGCTCGTGCACAGCGGCTGGTCCACGCCGGTCATGGACATGGAAACGCTGACCATCACCTACGAGACGCCCGAGAAGCTGCTGCGCGAGGTGCAGGCGTTCGGCGGCATGCGCCGCCCGGGCGCCGCCGGCCTGCGCGGGCGCCGCTGGCACCGCGCCGTGCTGGCCGCGCTGGACCGGCTACGTAACCCGGATGGCGTGATCCCGTTGACGTTCGAGATTGTCTACGGCCATGCCTGGAAGATTCCGGCGCGCGGCAAGCAGGCAACCGACGATCAGGGCCGCGCCATCATCCCGGTCGACAGGATCGGCCGCACCCCGCCGCGCCGCTGACGCGCGCGGGCAGCCCGGTCGCCCGACAATCGGGCCGCATCGTTTGTGTTGCCTATCGGGGGCTTGAAGGTCATGCACAAATACTTGAACAGCGCAAGCACTTCGGTCAAATCCTATGTTGTTCAGGTATGCGAAGCGCCATATAATGGGCCGGTTTGTCGCAGTGGTCCCCTGGCACAAGAACGCCCCGGCATGCACTTCGCACGTGCTCCCCTGAGGCGGATTTCGTCCCGGGTGTGCATCCGATGCAGAGTGGTTGGCGATGCAAGACTTGGGTATCGCATTCCAGACGGCAGTAGGTGACTCCGGCGGAAATCTCGACGGACGCACCCCCTTGCCGGATATCGACTGGCTGATGAAGCGGAATTGTTCGCTTTCCCCACGCCAGGTTGGCTGGTTCTACTTCTCCATCGCATGTTTCTCGATTGCCATATCGGCGCTGATGGCCGTGTGGCTAGGGGCCTGGCTCGTGCTGCCGTTCGCCGGCCTGGAACTGGCCGGGCTGGGGATTGCCCTGCTGGCGTATGCGCGCCATGCGACGGATTATGAACGCGTGAGTGTGACCGACGGCATGCTGGTCGTGGAGACAGCCAGCGCCAGTCGGGTCACGCGGGAAGTCTTCAATCCACAGTGGGTGCGGATTGAACTGGGTGAATCGTTCCGGGCGCTCGTGGTTCTGCGGTCGGACAGGCGCACCGTGCGGGTGGGGTCGTATCTGGACCCGTACCGGCGGCGCAAGTTCGCGCAGGAACTCGCGGCGGCCCTGCATGGCGTCCATCCCGGACGCCGGGCAGGGCAGGGCGGGGACAGATTTGAATCTGTAAATTGGGTAGATAAACAATGAAAATGTGGAAGAAGGCATCCGCAGCATGTCTGGCAGGCGCGTCCCTGCTTGTCAGCCAGGCGGCCTCCGCGGTCAGTGACATGCCGGGCGGCCCCGCCGTCCGACAGCTCAACCTGACCGAACCCGTTACAAAAATCGCCGAACAGATTCATTGGCTGAACTGGATGATGCTGATCATCTGCACCGTGATCTTCATCGCGGTGTTCAGCGTGATGTTCTATTCCATCTTCAAGCACCGCAAGAGCAAGGGCGCGAAGTCGGCCTCGTTCCACGAAAGCATCACCGTGGAAGTGGTCTGGACCATCGTGCCGTTCCTGATCGTGATCGCGATGGCGCTGCCCGCCACCAAGACCGTGGTGGCGATGAAGGACACCACCAACTCGGACATCACGATCAAGGCCACCGGCTACCAGTGGAAGTGGGGCTACGACTACCTGAAGGGGCCGGGCGAGGGCATCTCGTTCGTCTCCACGCTGACCACGCCGCGCGAGCAGATCAACAACCAGCAGGAAAAGTCGAACACCTACCTGATGGAGGTGGACAACGAGCTGGTGGTGCCGGTCAACAAGAAGATCCGCATCGTCACCACGGCCAACGACGTGATCCACGCCTGGATGATCCCGGCCTTCGGCGTCAAGCAGGACGCCATCCCCGGCTTTGTGCGCGACACATGGTTCCGGGCCGAGAAGACCGGCATCTACCGCGGCCAGTGCGCCGAGCTGTGCGGCAAGGAACACGCATTCATGCCGATCGTGGTGCGCGTGGTCTCGGACGCCGAGTACACCAAGTGGGTGGACGACCGCAAGAAGCTGATGGCCGCGGCCGCCGACGATCCCAACAAGACCTGGACGATGGACGAGATCAAGGTGCGCGGCGAGAAGGTCTACGCGGCCAATTGCGCGGTCTGCCATCAGCCCAACGGCAAGGGCGCGGGCGCGTTCCCGGCGCTGGACGGCTCCAAGGTCGTCACCGGCCCGAAGGCCGGCCAGATGCACGTCCTGCTGGAAGGCAAGGGTGGCATGCCGTCGTGGAAGCAGCTCTCGGATACCGAGCTGGCGGCCGTGATGACCTACACCCGCAACAGCTGGAGCAACAAGACCGGTGAAGTGATCCAGCCGGCGGACTTCGTGAACGCTCGCGCGGGCAAGTTCCCCGAGGGCGGCGGCGCGCAAGCCGGCGCTGGCGACGCGGCCCCCAAGGCCGGCAAGCCGGCCACGTCCAACGACAAGCAGGCCAGCCTCGCGGGCAACCGCGTCGCGGGCTGACCCGCGGCAGCCCCGCATTCAGGAATTGATGGAGTCATTGCGATGAGTACCGCTACCCCGGAGACACTGGGCCATCCGCACGACCACGCGCACGATCATGACCATGCGCACGATCATCCGCATGGCTGGCGCCGCTGGCTGTTCGCGACCAACCACAAGGACATCGGCACGCTGTACCTGCTGTTCTCGTTCACGATGCTGCTGTCGGGCGGCGTGCTGGCGCTGCTGATCCGCCTGGAGCTGTTCGAGCCGGGCCTGCAGTTCTTCCGCCCCGAACTGTTCAACCAGTTCACCACGATGCACGGCCTGATCATGGTGTTCGGCGCGATCATGCCGGCATTCGTGGGCTTTGCGAACTGGATGATCCCGCTGCAGATCGGCGCCTCGGACATGGCCTTCGCACGGATGAACAACTTCAGCTTCTGGCTGATGCCGCCGGCCGCGCTGCTGCTGGTGGGCTCGTTCTTCGTGCCGGGCGGCGCCACCGCCGCGGGCTGGACGCTCTACGCGCCGCTGTCGGTGCAGATGGGCCCCGGCATGGACATGGCCATCTTCGCCATGCACATCATGGGCGCGTCGTCGATCATGGGCTCGATCAACATCATCGTGACCATCCTCAACATGCGCGCCCCGGGCATGACGCTGATGAAGATGCCGATGTTCTGCTGGACGTGGCTGATCACGGCGTACCTGCTGATCGCCGTGATGCCGGTGCTGGCCGGCGCCATCACGATGGTGCTGACCGACCGCCACTTCGGCACGAGCTTCTTCTCGGCGGCCGGCGGCGGCGACCCGGTGATGTACCAGCACATCTTCTGGTTCTTCGGGCACCCCGAGGTGTACATCATGATCCTGCCGGCGTTCGGCATCGTCTCGCACGTCGTGCCGGCGTTCGCGCGCAAGCGCCTGTTCGGCTACAGCTCGATGGTGTACGCCACGGCGTCGATCGCGATCCTGTCGTTCATCGTCTGGGCCCACCACATGTTCACCACGGGCATGCCGGTGACGGGCCAGCTCTTCTTCATGTACGCGACGATGCTGATCGCGGTGCCCACGGCCGTGAAGATCTTCAACTGGATCGCCACCATGTGGCGCGGCTCGATGACGTTCGAGACGCCGATGCTGTTCGCCATCGGCTTCATCTTCGTGTTCACGATTGGCGGCTTCACGGGCCTGATGCCGGCCGTGGCGCCGATCGACATCCAGCTGCAGGACACCTACTTCATCGTGGCGCACTTCCACTACGTGCTGGTGGCGGGCTCGCTGTTCGCGCTGTTCGCGGGCTTCTACTACTGGGGCCCGAAGTGGAGCGGGTTCATGTATGACGAAATGCGCGGCAAGATCCACTTCTGGGGCTCGCTGATCTTCTTCAACGTGACCTTCTTCCCGATGCACTTCCTGGGCCTGGCCGGCATGCCGCGCCGCTACGCGGACTACCCGACGCAGTTCACGGACTTCAACGCCGTGGCCTCGCTGGGCGCGCTGGGCTTTGGCCTGATGCAGGTGTACTTCTTCTTTGCCGTGGTGCTGCCGTCGTACCGCGGTGGCGCGGCCGCCGGCGACAAGCCGTGGGATGGCGCCGAAGGGCTGGAATGGACCGTGCCGTCGCCGGCCCCGTTCCACACCTTCGAGGAACCGCCGGTGGTGAAGTAATCCGCAGTGACGAGGCCGGATGCCCGCGGGGCGTCCGGCCGCATCGAGACAGAAAGACATGCAGCCCTCAGCAAAAAGCCCATCGCAGCAGGCACGCGAAGCCAGCCAGAAAGCCGGCAACCGGCGCCTGGGCTGGATCCTGCTGTCCATCGTGATGGTCTTCTTCCTGGGATTCGTGGCCAAGATGAAGTTCCTTGGCGGCTGACCCGAGCAGCAAGACGGACAAGACCGGAGACAACGCCGTGCAAGCGCAGGACAAGGCCCTGGAGAAGCGGTTCAACCGCGGCATGCTGATGCGGCTGCTGGTGGTGGTCACGCTGATGTTCGGCTTTGGCTACGCGCTGGTGCCGCTGTACCGGGCCATCTGCGACCTCACCGGCATCAACGTGGTGACCACGCGCGACCTGTACGGCGCCAGCAACGCCGTGCGCAACACGCAGGTGGACCGCAGCCGCACGATCACCGTGGAGTTCGATTCGAACACGCGCGGGCCGTTTGCGTTCCGGCCGGTCAGGCATTCGATGGAAGTGCATCCTGGCGAGCTGACGACGATTGTCTACGAGGTGGCGAACGGCCAGCCGCGCGACATCTCTGCGCAGGCGATCCCGAGCTACGCGCCCAAGCAGGCCACGGAGTACTTCCGGAAGGTGGAGTGCTTCTGCTTCAAGCAGCAGACGCTGAAGGCGAACGAGGCGCGCGAGATGCCGGTGGTCTTCGTGATCGATCCGAAGCTGCCGAAGGACGTGAAGAACATCACACTGTCGTACACGTTCTTCGAGATCGGCACGCCGGTGGCGCAGGCCCCGGAAGCCGGCGCCGCGCCGGCGGCCCAGGGCGGCTGAGGGAGGCCGGGCCATGGCGACGGACGATCCGGTGCACCGCAAGGCGTCGTTCGCACAGACGGTGCGGGCGGTGCTGTGGTCGTTCATCGGGCTGCGCAAGGGGTCGGAGCATGAGTCGGACATGGCGCGCCTGAACCCGGTGCACGTGATCATCGCCGGGCTGATGGCGGCGGCAGTGTTCGTGGCGGTGCTGATCGTCATCGTGCGCGCCGTGGTCAGCCAGGCATAGCAGGGCAGCAGATACAAAGCGAGCACGCCGCCGGCCAGATGTCGGGGCCGGACGGGCGGATAACATGAATCGAGACTTTGAGCTGGAGATAGAAGAATGAGTGCGAATCGCGCAAACGCCCCGTACTACTTCGTGCCGGGCCCGTCGCGCCATCCGATCACGGCGGCGTTCGGGCTGCTGCTGACCGGTGCGGGAGCCGCCGGCTGGGTCAACGGGCAGCCGTGGGCGCCGTATGTCTGCGGCTTCGGCCTGATCTGGTTCCTGTTCGTGCTCAAGAGCTGGTTCGGCGACGCCATCGGCGAGTCCGAGGGCGGGCTGTACGGCAAGAACATCGACGTGTCGTTCCGCTGGTCGATGGGCTGGTTCATCTTCTCCGAGGTGATGTTCTTCGCGGCGTTCTTCGGCGCGCTGTTCTACGCCCGCACCATCGCCATGCCGTGGCTGGGCGACCTGAACAACAAGATCATCTGGCCGGATTTCGCGGCCGTGTGGCCCCACACCGGCCCGGCCGGCACCGTGGAGTCGTTCCAGACCATGGGCCCGTGGCCGATCCCGACGATCAACACGGCGCTGCTGCTGACCTCCGGCGTGACGCTGACCTGGGCGCACCACGCGCTGCTGGCCGGCAAGCGCAACCAGGTGATCCAGGGGCTGGTGCTGACGATCCTGCTGGGCGCGCTGTTCATGTGCCTGCAGGTCTACGAATACATGCACGCCTACCAGGAGCTGAACCTGAAGCTCACGTCGGGGGTCTATGGTTCGACGTTCTTCCTGCTCACGGGCTTCCACGGCTTCCACGTGACGATGGGCGCCATCATGCTGGCCGTGGTGCTGGGCCGCGTGCTCAAGGGCCATTTCACGCCGGACCACCACTTCGCGTTCGAAGGCGCAGCCTGGTACTGGCACTTCGTGGACGTGGTCTGGCTTGGGCTGTACGTGGTCGTGTACTGGTTGTAATGCAGGGGCCGCCGCCCGACGGCGGCGTTGCAAGACAAGCGAGAAGCGCCGCGGGAGCCATCCTTCGCGGCGCTTTTTTCTTGGGCCCGGCTCAGGGCGACATCTGGATGCCGGTGCTCTGGATCCAGCCCATCCAGTGCGAGAACAGGATGAACAGGAACAGCGCCACCGAGAAGCCGACGCGCAGCATCAGCGAGCGCATCATGTTGGGGGTGCGGCCGCGGTCGCGCATCATGAAGAA
Organism: Cupriavidus pauculus; assembly: GCF_003854935.1. NCBI lineage: Bacteria > Pseudomonadati > Pseudomonadota > Betaproteobacteria > Burkholderiales > Burkholderiaceae > Cupriavidus > Cupriavidus pauculus. Next base: position 511,366 of record NZ_CP033969.1, on the reverse strand, counting down.
CAGCGCGGAGGCCAGGCTGCCGATGATCAGGATGAAGGCGACGATGATGACGAAGCGCATGGGGGGGCTCTTTTCGGCGAGCGCCCATTATCGCACCGTGCCCCACGGAGAACACCCGTGACGACCCGCAGGCGCTGGCGCGCGCCGGGCCCGGTGCCGATGGTGGCCGCGCTGGTGGTCATCGCCGTGACCTGCGCGCTGGGCAACTGGCAGCTGCGCCGCGGCCACGAGAAGACCGACCGCGCCGCGCGGCTGGCCACGCTGGCCGCGCAGGCCCCAATGGCGCTGCGGGCCGGGCAGGCCGATGCCGGCGCGCTGGTGGACCGCCGCGTGGTGGCGCGCGGCACGTTCGAGGCGGCGCACACCGTGCTGCTGGACAACCGCCCGCACGGCAACGGCACCGACAGCCGCGCGGGATTCCTGGTCCTCACGCCGCTGCGGCTGGCCGATGGCGGGCACGTGCTGGTGCTGCGCGGATGGCTGCCGCGCGACGCCCAGGACCGCACCCGCATCGCGCCGTTCGCCACGCCGGCGGGCGAGGTGTCGGTGGCCGGCATCGCGCTGGCCGCCGTGCCGCGCGTCTACAGCCTGGGCCAGGCCCCGTCGGCCGAGGCCGGCCGCAAGATACGTCAGAATATCGACCTTGCCGCGTTTGGCGGCGAGATCGGGGCGCCGCTGCTGCCCGTGGTGGTGCAGCAGGCCACCGACACCGGGGACGGCCTGGCGCGCGACTGGGCGCCGGCCGACCTGGGCGCGGACCGCCACTTCGGCTACGCCGCGCAGTGGTTCGGCCTGGCCGGGCTGACCGTGGTGCTGGTGGCGGTGCTGGGCTGGCGCAGGGCCCGGCGCGAAGACCGGCAGGATGAACCGCAGGCTGGCCGGCAGAACGACGCCGGACCCACCAATCGAATGATCGAACGATGAACGTACAGACGCCTCCCATGTCGCAGCCCGACCCCTCGGCCACGCCCGACCCCCGCATCGACGCGCGCACGCGCCGCGGCCGCCTGCAGATGCTGATGCTGCTGCTGGTCTGTGCGTCGCCGGTGCTGTTCTCGTATTTCACCTATTACGTGATCAAGCCGACCGGCGGATCGACCAACTACGGCGCGCTGGTCGATCCGCAGCGCCCGATGCCGCCCGTGCAACTGGTGGACGAACGCGGCGACGCGCTGCCGCTGGCGTCGCTGCGCGGCAAGTGGCTGATGCTGATGACCGACGGCGCCGCCTGCGACGAAGCCTGCGCGCGCAAGCTGTTCACGATGCGCCAGATCCGGGCCGGGCAGGGCGAGGGCCGCGAGCGGATCGTGCCGGTCTGGCTGATCCAGGGCGCCGGCAAGGTGGACGGCCGGCTCGTCGACGCCTACAACGAACCCTATGCCGGCGTGCGATTCCTGCGCATGGACCGCGCCGCCATCGCGCAATGGCTGCCGGCGGCGCCCGACGGCCGCGTGGAGGACACGATCTACCTGGTCGACCCGCTCGGCAACCTGATGATGCGCTGGCCGAAAGACCCCGACCCCAAGAAGATGAGCGGCGACCTGAAGAAGCTGCTCAAGTATTCCCGCATCGGCTGATGGGCCGACCGCTCCATTCCTTTGTCTGACCTGGCTGTACCGAAATGCTGCTCCAGCTCGCCATCATTGGCATCCTGATCGCCCTGCTGCCGCTGTCCTACGTGATGGTCCGCGGCAGCCGCGACAAATACCGCAGGCTCGTGTGGATCACGGCGTTCCTGACGCTCGACCTGATCATGTTCGGCAGCTTCACCCGGCTGACCGACTCCGGCCTGGGCTGCCCCGACTGGCCGGGCTGCTACGGCCATTCAAACCCGCACGCGGCGATGGAGCCGATCCGGGCGGCCGAGACCGCGCTGCCGAGCGGCCCGGTGACGCTGGCCAAGGCGTGGATCGAGATGATCCATCGCTATTTCGCCATGGCGGTGGGCGTGCTGATCATCTCGCTGATGGTGCTGGCGTGGGTCCGGCGGCGGGAACTGAAGCAGTCGCCGTGGTACGCCACCGGCGTGTTCGTGCTGGTCTGCGTGCAGGGCCTGTTCGGCGCGCTGACCGTGACGATGAAGCTGCAGCCGATCATCGTGGTCACGCACCTGATGCTGGCGATGCTGCTGCTGGCGTCGCTGATCTGGCTCGGCTCGCGCAACGAAGCGCCGCATCCGGTGGCGCCGCAGGCCGCGGCGCTGCGCTGGGCCGGCGTGCTGGGGCTGGTGCTGCTGGTGATCCAGATCTTCCTGGGTGGCTGGGTGAGCACCAACTACGCGGTGCTGGCCTGTACCGATTTTCCGCTCTGCAACGGCCAGCTGGTGCCCGAGATGGACTTCCGGCACGGCTTCACGCTGTGGCGCCAGCTGGGCATGACCGCCGACGGCGCCTACATTCCGCACGCGGCGCTGGTGGCCATCCACTGGGTGCACCGGGGCTTTGCGTTCGTGGTGCTGGGCTACCTGCTCTGGTTCGGCCTGCGCGCGCGGCGGCTGGAGGGGCTGTCGCGCCACGGCAAGTGGCTGCTGGCCGTGCTGGCGCTGCAACTGGCTACCGGGATGTCGAACATTGTGTTCGACTGGCCGCTGGTGGCCGCCGTGGCCCATAACGGCGGGGCGGCGCTGCTCCTGATGCTGTTGCTCCGTCTCAACTACAATATCGGCCTCGCGACCCGCTCCGCCGGCGCCGCCGCCCAACCCGCCGTGGCGGCGCGCGCCACATGAAAGACAAGATGCCCCCCGTGGTTACCGCTACCCATCCCCATTCCTCCGTGGGCCGATTACGACACCTGGCCCGCCAATATGCCGCGCTGACCAAGCCGCGCGTGACGCAGCTGGCCGTGTTCTGCTCGGTCATCGGCATGTTCCTGGCCACGCCCGGCATGGTGCCGTGGTCCGTGTTGATCGGCGGTGCCGCCGGCATCTGGCTGCTGGCCGGTGCCGCGTTTGCCATCAATTGCCTGGTCGAGCAGAAGATCGACGCGCTGATGCGCCGCACCGCGTGGCGGCCATCGGCCACGGGCGAGATCACGACGGCCCAGACGCTGGTGTTCTCGGCCATCCTGGGCGGCGCCGGCATGTGGCTGCTGCACGTCTTTGCCAATGACCTGACGATGTGGCTGACGTTTGCCACGTTCCTGGGCTACGCGGTGGTCTACACGATCCTGCTGAAGCCGGCCACGCCGCAGAACATCGTCATCGGGGGGCTGTCCGGCGCCATGCCGCCGGCGCTGGGCTGGGCCGCCGTGGCGGGCACCGTGCCGGCCGAGGCGTGGTTCCTGGTGCTGATCATCTTCACGTGGACGCCGCCGCACTTCTGGGCGCTGGCGCTCTATCGCCGCGCCGACTACGCCAAGTCGGGCCTGCCGATGCTGCCGATCACCCACGGCGAGCGCTACACGCTGCTGCACATCCTGCTGTACACGCTGGTCATGATCGCCGCCACGCTGCTGCCGTTCGTCTATGGCATGAGCGGCTACATCTACCTGGCGGCCGCGCTGGGGCTCGGGCTGGTGTTCCTGGGCTACGCCTGGAAGCTGTTCCGCAACTATTCGGATGAGTTGGCGCAGCGCACCTTCCGCTATTCGATCCTTTACCTGTCACTGCTGTTCGCGGCGCTGCTGGTGGATCACTACTTCAAGTTCGTGCCGCAGGTCTGACCCGCCTGTCCTGCGGCATCTTGCCGCGCCCGGAAGCCATGGCCGATGTGATCGGCGATACTTTCGGGCGTCTTCCCTCCTACCCGCCTCCACGCATGCCGACTCCCGCCCCCGGCCTTCTGGCCACGTTCCGCCGCCTCTGCCTGCTGGCGCTCTGCACCGCGCTGCTGGCGGCCTGCGGCCAGCCGAAACCGTCGTTCAAGAACGTCGACATCTCGGGCGCCAGCGACTTCGGCAAGGATTTCGCGCTGCTGGACCCCGCGGGCAAGACCCGCACGCTGGGCGACTTCAAGGGCAAGGTGGTGCTGATGTTCTTCGGCTACACCCATTGCCCGGACGTCTGTCCGACGACGATGGTCGAGCTGAAGCAGGTCATGGAGCAGATGGGCCCCGACGCCGACAAGGTGCAGGTGCTGTTCGTCACCGTGGACCCGGAGCGCGACACGCCGGCACTGATGGGCCAGTACGTGCCGGCCTTCGACGCCCGCTTCCTGGGCCTGCGCCCGGCCGACGAAGCCGCGCTGAAGAAGCTGGCCAAGGACTTCAAGGTCTACTACGCCAAGGTGCCGGGAACGTCGCCCAACAACTACACGATGGACCATTCGGCCGGCAGCTACGTGTTCGACCAGAACGGCCAGCTCCGGCTGTTCATCCGCCACGGCCAGGGCCCCGAGCCGATCGCGCACGACCTGAAGGCGCTGATGTCCTGACGGGGCGGGGTGCGGCGCGCTGCGGCGCTCAGGCAAACAAAAAGGCCGGTCAATCGACCGGCCTTTTGCATGGGGCGCGTGGCCCGGAAGGATCAGGCAAACGCGGCCAGCGCGCCCTTCATCTTCTTCATCGCGGCCACCTCGATCTGGCGGATGCGCTCGGCGGACACGCCGAATTCGTCGGCCAGCTCATGCAGCGTGGCGCCGCCCGAGCCGTCGTCGTTCACGTCCAGCCAGCGCGCCTCGATGATGCGGCGGCTGCGCGGGTCGAGCTTGCCCAGCGCCTCTTCCAGCCCTTCCACCTGCAGGCGGTCGCGCGTCTTGGCCTCGATGACCTTGGTCGGCTCGTTATGGTTGTCCGCCAGGTAGGCGATGGGCGCGAATTCCTCCTCGCCGTCGTCGACCTGGCCTTCCAGCGCCATGTCGCCACCCGCCATGCGGGTTTCCATCTCCATCACTTCCTCGGGCTTGACGTTCAGCTCGCGGGCGACGGCTTCCACCTGCTCGGGGGTGAAGGTGTGCAGCCCCTGCTTGTGGCTGCGCAGGTTGAAGAACAGCTTGCGCTGGGCCTTGGTGGTGGCCACTTTGACCATGCGCCAGTTCTTCAGCACGTATTCGTGGATCTCGGCCTTGATCCAGTGCATCGCGTACGACACCAGGCGCACGCCCTGTTCGGGGTCGAAGCGCTTCACGGCCTTCATCAGGCCGATGTTGCCTTCCTGGATCAGGTCGGCGTGCGGCAGGCCGTAGCCCAGGTACTGGCGGGCGATGGACACCACGAGGCGCAGGTGCGACATCACCAGGCGGCGCGCGGCATCGACCGATTCGTTGTCGCGCAGGTCGCGCGCCAGGCGAAGCTCTTCCTCGGGCGTCAGCATCGGGATGCGATGTACCGCCTGGATGTAGCTTTCCAGATTGCCCAGCGTGCCCGGAAACGTCAGCGCAAGGCTGTTCGCGGCAGCACTCTGGGGCGCCGTCGGCAGACGGCGGGAAACTTGGGTGGGATCGGCAGACAAGACTGCGTTCACTATGACTCCTTTCGCATCCGGCGGTGGGTTGCCGGTGTGTCCCGGAAGGACACCGCATTGCAACGCATATTAGCACTCGAACCGGACGAGTGCTAAGTTAGAAGGCCTATGGGGTTGATAGTTCCACCCGATTAAAACCGGATGACTGATAGCGGTAAGTTGCCATCACAATGTCGCTAAGCCCCAGTCCTGACAAGGCCTCCCGGGCCATGGGCCCGCTCGACAGAAAGATTAGAGGGGCGCGGCACCCATCGGTTTCCGATGATTTCCTCGCATTTGCGGGATGGTGAATTGCGGGATTCGCTACACTGAAGCCCATTGGCAGCCACATCGGCCAGTCGCATTGCACCATTCCCCGGAGACGTTCTCATGTCTGCTATCGAACACTTGCTGAAACCCCATGTGCGGGACATCGGCGAGTTCACCGTTCGCCGCCTGTTGCCCGCCGCCACGACCCAGACGGTCGGGCCTTTTATCTTCTTCGACCACATGGGCCCGGTGGTGATGGAGGCCGGCCACGGCATGGATGTGCGTCCGCATCCACATATCGGACTGGCCACGGTCACCTACCTGTTCGAGGGCGCGATCCTGCATCGGGACAGCCTGGGCAGCGAGCAGGTGATTCGCCCCGGCGACGTGAACTGGATGACGGCCGGCACCGGCATCGTCCATTCCGAGCGCACGCCCGACGACGAGCGCGAAGCCGGCCCGCGCGTGCACGGCATCCAGACCTGGGTGGCGCTGCCGAAGGCGCATGAGAATGATCCGCCGTCGTTCCACCACCATCCGGGCGCGACGCTGCCCAAGCTGGAACTGCCGGGTGTGCGGATGACGGTGATTGCCGGCGATGCATTCGGCGCGGAATCGCCGGTGCGGGTCTACAGCCGCACGCTGTACGTGGCCATCGAGATGGATGCCGGCGCCACCCTGGTCATCCCGCCCGAGCACGTGCAGCGGGGCATCTACCCGGTGGACGGCAACCTGGAAATGGACGGCGAGACGCTGCCCGCCGAGCACCTGGTGGTGCTGACGCCGGGCGAGCCGGTGACGATTACCGCGACGCTGCCGTCGCGCGTGATGCTGCTAGGGGGCGATCCGACCGACGGCCGCCGGTTCATCTTCTGGAACTTCGTGGCCAGCAGCAAGGAAGCCATCGAGGAAGCCAGCCAGCGCTGGCAGGACGACAAGTTCCCGCACGTGCCCGGCGAGACCGAGCGGATTCCGCTGCCGGTGCGGCGCTAGGGCCCCCGGGGCCCCAAAAGCCCCAGGCCCGCCGGCCGCCGCTCAGACCGGGCTGGCCCAGGCGACGCGCGTGGCCTGCGCCAGGCAGTCCTTGATCGTGGCGATCTGGGTGGCGATGGGGGCCGGCACGGGCTCGGCGCCATCGAGTACCTTGCGGATCCACGCCGCCGTGTCGGCCACGTCGGTCCCGGCCGGCAGCGCCGGCACCTCGCCGATGGAGCCGCCCACCGGGTCCACCATCGTCCGCTGATGCCCGTCGTGCAGCCAGTCGATCCGCGTGCTGCGGCGCGCGTCGGCCACCACCTCGCCCTCGGTGCCCCGGCCCAGCAGCACGTTGGCCGGCTCGTGCGAGAAATAGTCGGTCAGCGTCTCGCGGTACTCGGGGTGGGTGTAGCTGTACAGCCGCAGCGCCTCGGCCGGCGTGTGGGCGCCCACCGGCTGCAGCATCTTGACGATCGTGTGCGACGAATTGCGCAGGCCGATGATCGCGCGCTTTTCCAGCAGGGCCGCCAGCGGGGGCGACAGCACGTCGATCGGCAGCACGGCCAGCGGGTTGGTGCCAGCGCGCAGCTGGTCCTGCGCGGCGCCGGTGGTCGCGCACAGCGGCACACCCAGCGCCTCGAACAGCGCCAGGCTCGTCACGCGGCCGTGGAACGCCCGCACCCCATGCACCAGCGTGGGGACGCCGTCGCGCGCCAGCAGCATCGCCAGCAGCGGCACCAGGTTTGGCTGCTTGCGCGCGCCGTTGTAGCTGGGAATCACCACCACGGGCTTGTCCGGCGGCGCGGCCAGCGGCTGGCAGTGCCGGTGCGCGGCTTCGAGCATGCCCGCCAGCTCGTGCGGGGCTTCGCCCTTGATGCGGTACGCCATCAGCACGGCGCCCAGTTCGATGTCCGAGACACGGCCGGCCAGCATCGCGTCAAACAGCGCCTGGGCGTCCTCGCGCGGCAGCGCGCGGGCGCCATTGACGCCACGGCCGATTTCCTTGATGTACTTGGCCGCCGAGAACGGGGCGGACTCGGGCGCAGCGGATGCGGTAGTCATGGTGCGGCGGGGAATCGTGGGGTGGGTTTGGGGTTCATGATAGCCCACGATGCCCGCCGGATCGCGTCCGCGGCGGGCCGGGGCGTGCTCAGGCGGCCTCCTGCAGCGCGGGGTTGCGCTGCTTGCGATACAGGAAGTCCAGCACCGCCGTGCGGCACGCGTGGTAGGTGCGGTCGTCGGCCAGCGCCACGCGGTCGCGCGGGCGGGGCAGGTCCACGGCCAGGATCTCGCCGATGGTGGCCGCCGGGCCGTTGGTCATCATGACGATGCGGTCGGCCAGCAGCACGGCCTCGTCCACGTCGTGGGTCACCATGACCACCGTACTCCGGGTGCGGGCGACGATCTTGATCAGCTCGTCCTGCAGGTGGGCGCGGGTCAGCGCGTCGAGCGCGCCGAACGGCTCGTCCATCAGCAACACCTTCGGCTGCATCGCCAGCGCCCGCGCAATGCCCACCCGCTGCTTCATCCCGCCCGAGATCTCGTGCGGATACTTCGCTTCCGCGTGCGTCAGGCCGACCAGCGCCAGCGCGTCGTGCGTGCGGGCCTGGCGCTGGGCCTTGCTGTCGGTGGCGCCGAACACGCGCTCCACGCCCAGGTGGACGTTCTCGAAGCAGGTCAGCCACGGCAGCAGCGAATGGTTCTGGAACACCACGGCGCGCTCGGGGCCCGGCCCGGCAATCTCGCGGCCGGCGCAGATCAGCGCCCCGGCCGTGGGCAGCGTGAGCCCGGCGATCAGGTTCAGCAGCGTGGACTTGCCGCAGCCCGAGTGCCCGATCAGCGTGATGAACTCGCCTTCGGCGATGGACAGGTCGATGTCGCGCAGCGCCACGAACGGGCCCTTGCGCGTCTTGAACGTCTGGCCGACGCCTTCGATGCTGACAAATCGTTCCATGTGGTGGCTCCCCGGTCAGTTGTTGCCGTAGCTGAAGCGGCGCGCCAGGGCCAGCAGCAGGTGCTCCAGCACCAGGCCCACGACGCCGATGATGAAGATGGCGATGACGATATGCTCGACCTTGAGGTTGTTCCACTCGTCCCAGAGCCAGAAGCCGATGCCGGTGCCGCCCGTCAGCATCTCGGCGGCCACGATCACCAGCCATGCCGTGCCGATGGACAGCCGCACGCCGGTCAGCATGTACGGCAGCACGGCCGGGAACAGCACCTTGCGGAAGACCGTCCACTCGGACAGGTCCAGCACGCGCGCCACGTTCAGGTAGTCCTGTGGCACGCGCGTCACGCCCACGGCCGTGTTGATGATCATCGGCCAGATCGAGCAGATGAAGATGGCCCAGATGGCCGCCGGGTTGGCCGCCTTGAACAGCAGCAGGCCGATGGGCAGCCACGCCAGCGGCGACACCGGCCGCAGCAGGCTGATCACCGGCGCGGCCATCGCATTCAGGAACGCGAAGCGCCCGAGCAGGAAGCCGGCCGGGATGCCGATCACGGCCGCCATGCCAAAGCCTGCCGCCACGCGCGCCAGCGACGCCAGCACGTTCCAGCCGATGCCCTGGTCGTTGGGGCCGTTGCGATAGAACGGGTCCGAGAACAGCGGCACGGCCGCGTTCCACGTGGCGCCCGGCGTGGGCAGCGCCGGGATCAGCGTGGCGATGCCGTGCCAGACCAGCAGGAACAGCACGAAGCCGGCCAGCGGCGGCACGCAGCCCAGCACGCCGCGCGCGACAGCATCGCGCCGCGCGGCCAGCCGGGCCTGGGCGGCCAGTTCCTGCGCGCGGCGGCGCGTGTGCTCCTTGGCTTCCGGGTCGATGGCGTCTGCGTCCATGGCAGCACCCTTGGGAGACGTCGAGGCGATAGCGTTCACGGCAAGCTCCTTTCCGAAGAGCGGTGAGTAGTCGGGATCAGAGGGCGGCTGCCTTGATCCTGAAGCCGTCGGCGTACGCCTTCGGGTCCTTGGTGGCGTCCCAGGTAACGCCATCGATCAGCTTCGCGGTGCGGAAGTCGCCCTTGGGCAGCGGCACCTGCGCCGCGGCGGCGCCCTGCTTGTAGATGTCGATCCGGTTCACCTGCCGCGCCACGGCCAGGTAGTCCGGATGGTCCTTGAGCAGGCCCCAGCGCTTGTGCTGGGTCAGGAACCACATGCCATCGGACAGGAACGGGTAGTTGGCCTGGCCGTCCTGGTAGAACTTCATCGCGTCGGGGTCGTCCCAGGTCTTGCCCAGGCCGTTGCTGTAGCGGCCCAGCATGCGGTCCAGGATGATGTCCATGTCGGTGTTGACGTAGGACTTGGCGGCGATGGTCTCGGCGGTCTTGCGGCGGTTCGAGGCCGACGCGTCGATGAACTTCGACGCCTCCAGGATGGCCGCCACCATCGCGCGCGCCGTGTTCGGGTGCTTCTGCACGAAATCGGCCGTGGTGCCGAGCGTCTTCTCCGGGTGGTCCTTCCAGATCGACTGCGTGGTCTCGGCCGTGAAGCCGATCTTGTCGGCAATCGCCCGCGCGCCCCAGGGTTCGCCCACGCAGAAGCCGTCCATGTTGCCCACGCGCATGTTGGCCACCATCTGCGGCGGCGGCACGGTGATGGCCTTGGCGTCCTGCATCGGGTTGATGCCGTTGGCCGCCAGCCAGTAGTAGAGCCACATCGCGTGCGTGCCCGTGGGGAAGGTCTGGGCGAACACGTACTCGCGCTTTTCCTTCGCCATCTGCGCCTTCAGGCTGGCGCCGTCGCGCACGCCCTTGTCGGCCAGCTTCTGCGACAGCGTGATGGCCTGGCCGTTGTGGTTCAGGTTCATCAGCACGGCCATGTCCTTCTTGGGGCCGCCGATGCCGAGCTGCACGCCGTAGATCAGCCCGTAGAGCACGTGCGCGGCGTCCAGCTCGCCGTTGACGAGCTTGTCGCGCACGGCCGCCCATGACGCCTCCTTGCTCGGGGTGATCTTGATGCCGTATTTCTTGTCCAGGCCCAGCGTGGACGCCATCACCACCGAGGCGCAGTCGGTCAGCGGGATAAAGCCGATCTTGACCTCGGTCTTCTCCGGCGCGTCGGAGCCGGCCGCCCAGGCGCCGCTGCGCACCAGCGGGTCCACCAGCGTCATCACGCTGGCGCCGGCGATGGTGGCCAGCGCCCGGCGGCGGCCGTTGCTGGCGGGGGCGTGGTCGGCGGCGGCGTTGTCGGCGACGTCTGGCTTGGCGATCTTGAGGCGAGAGGGCATTGCAAGGGCTCCGAAAAGAAAAAAGGCGTCCCGACCGCCGCCGGCCATCGTCGATGAGAGGCCGGGGACGGTGCAGGACGCCGTTGTCCGATGCCGCGCGGGTCGTCGTTGACCCGCGTGCAGTCATGTTGTGGTGATGCCGGTGATGCCGGTGCTACGGGGTGAGGCTCGGGACTGCCGGCCGTCGTTGGCCTTGGATGCCAATCACGCAAGCGCCATGCCATGCTCGTTGCGGTGCACAAATTCCTGGCCGGGCGGCGGTTTTCCCCATCCGGAGGCGCAAAGCCTGCGGACGGTGCACGCGGCGGGCATGGCCCGGCACGCGCCAGGGTGGCGGCGGGATCGTGGCAGTGCGGCGGGGGAAAGTGGTGCGGCACCCGGCTTGTGCATGCACAAGTCCGGGCAGGGCGGGCGTCAGCCCATTACGTCGATCACGCGCTGGGCGGCGTCGGCCAGCTTGATGCCGCGTTCCATGGCCATCGAGCGCAGGCGCTTGAACGCTTCGTCCTCGCTGATGCCGCGCGCCTCCATCAGCAGGCCCTTGGCGCGCTCGACGGTCTTGCGCTCGGCAAGCTGCAGCCGGGTGGCGTCCAGCTCGGCGCGGAGCTGCTGGTCCAGTTCGAAGCGGGCGTAGGCCACGTCCAGCACGGTCTTGACGCGCTCGGCGCGCAGCCCGTCGACGATATAGGCCGTGATGCCGGCCGACAGCGCGGCCTTGATGCGCTGGGCGTCGTCGTTGTCGGTAAAGAGCACGATGGGCCGCGGCGCGTGCTGGGTCGACACGCAGACATGCTCGATCGTGTCGCGGGCGGCCGATTCGGACGCGATGATGACGAGGTCCGGCAGCGTGGCGGCGATCACGTCGGGCAGACGCAGGTCCGCCTCGACGGTCTGCACCGCCGTGAAGCCGGCCTGCGCCAGTCCGGCGCGGATGGTCTCCACGTTGAGCGGATCGGCGTCGTGCGGGTCCCGCACCAGCAGGATGCGCAGGATGCGGGGTCCCGCGGCCGGCGGCGGACTGGCAGGTGGGGGCGGATGGCGGCGGGTCATGGCGGTCGCTTGGTTGCAGTGCAATATGCAAGATTCGCGCCGGGTCTGCACCCCCTGTATGCCGCCGGACGCCGGGTGTATGCTTGGCCCCTGCCGCGCCGCCCGACCCCTGACACCGGGGAGAAGCCAAATGCACCGGCGTGGCGTCCCATCAAAAATAGAAAGCAGGAGAGTTGGATGACCGAGTTCGTCTTTGCCCCGCAGGCCCCCCTGGGCGTACCGGTGCGTGGCAGCAATGCAAGCTTCCCCGTGCGCCGGGTCTATTGCGTGGGTCGCAATTATGCCGCGCATGCGCGCGAAATGGGCTCGGACCCCGACCGTGAACCGCCGTTTTTCTTTTGCAAGCCGTCCGACGCCGTCAGCTACGTGGCCGACGGCGCCGAGGGCACCTTCCCGTACCCGCCGGGCACCGGCAACTGCCACTACGAGGTGGAGCTGGTCGTCGCCATCGGCAAGGGCGGTACCGACATCCCCGTGGACCAGGCCGCCAGCCACGTCTACGGCTACGCCATCGGCCTGGACATGACCCGCCGCGACCTGCAGAACGAGTCGAAGAAGACCGGCCGGCCCTGGGAAACCGGCAAGGCGTTCGACAAGTCGGCGCCGATCGGCCCGATCGTGCCGGTGTCCGCCATCGGCCATCCGCAGAAGGGCGCCGTGACGCTGGCCGTGAACGGCGTGGAAAAGCAGCGCGGCGATCTGTCGGACCTGATCTGGTCGGTGCCGGAGATGGTGTCGTACCTGTCGAAGCTGTTCGCACTGCAGCCGGGCGACCTGATCTACAGCGGCACCCCCGAAGGCGTGGGCCCGGTGGTCAAGGGCGACGTCATGCAGTGCCACATCGAGGGCGTGGGCGACCTGACCGTCAAGGTGGCGTAAGGCCATGCTGGCACTCCACAGCTACTTCCGCAGCTCGGCCTCGTTCCGCGTCCGCATCGCCCTGAACCTGAAGGGCCTGCCCTACGACTACAAGGGCGTGCACCTGCTCAAGGACGGTGGCATGCAGCTCAAGCCCGAGTACCGGGCCCTGAACGCCGACGGCGTGGTGCCGACGCTGGTGGTGGACGGCCGTCCGCTGATCCAGTCGATGGCCATCATCGAATACCTCGACGAGACCCACCCCGAGCCGGCACTGCTGCCCCGCGACCCGTTCGACCGCGCCATCGTGCGCGGCCTGGCCCAGGAAATCGCCTGCGAGATTCACCCGCTCAATAACCTGCGCGTGCTCAAGTACCTCAAGCACACGCTGAAGGTGGAGGACGACGCCAAGGATGCCTGGTACCGCCACTGGATCGAACAGGGCTTTGCATCGCTGGAAATCAACCTGTCGCAACTCGGCCACGTTGGCCGCTACGCGTTCGGCGACTATCCGACGCTGATCGACCTGTGCCTGGTGCCCCAGGTGTTCAATTCACAACGCTTCAACATCGACCTGACCCCGTTCCCGACCATCGCCCGCATCCACGCAAACTGCATGGAACTGGAAGCGTTCCAGAAGGCGGCACCGGGAGCGCAGCCGGATAGCGAGTGAGGCGATCTGGCGGTTTTCTGATGTGAGCGACAAAAAGCCCGGCTCGATGCCGGGCTTTTTCTTGCCACGTGGCGCAGGGTTGCGATAGCGCAGGGAAGGCTTCCGGCAGGCGGATTAGGGTGGTGGCCTTCGACTATCGGGAGACACCGTGCCGGAATCGGATCGGCTTATTGAAAGAAGGTTTTATCCCAAAGGTTATCAAGGTGGTGCGTCGGACAATTGGTAGATTTGCCAAACTAGCGGCGGCGACCGTGCTTGTCCTCGGCGCATGGTTTTACCTGGGCGGCTATGTCCTCGATGTCCCGGGGCGCGTGACGGCAAAGCCGGTTCCCCTGTACAGGCATTTTGAAGGCATGCTCGGTCGTGACGCGCCTGTCCATATCGTGCCGCCTGGCACGCGATGCCGGGCGTTCCAGGCCAATATGAAGGTGCTTTTCAATTTTCGCGTCTGGTGTGGCGGCGCCATATACGGCTGGACCGATGATACGGCCGCGTTCGAGCCACCACTTGATATGGACTTGGCTGTGCAATAACGAAGGATGACGGATTCCCAAACCATCGACAGGGGCCCGAAATCAGACTGCCAAGAAAAAACCCCGCCAAGGCGGGGTTTTTTCTTGCCGGTGGGCGTCGCCAGCGGGCGGCCGTCTCACCCCAGCAACGCTTCCGCGAACTCCTCGGCCCGGAAGGGCTGCAGGTCTTCCACCTTTTCGCCCACGCCGATGAAGTAGACGGGGATCGGGCGCTGGCGGGCGATGGCTGCCAGGATGCCGCCCTTGGCCGTGCCGTCCAGCTTGGTCACGATCAGGCCGGTCAGGCCCAGGGCGTCGTCGAATGCGCGGGTCTGGGCCAGCGCGTTCTGCCCCGTGTTGGCGTCGATCACCAGCAGGCATTCGTGCGGGGCGGTAGGCATCGCCTTGCCGACCACGCGCTTGACCTTCTTGAGTTCTTCCATCAGGTGCAACTGCGTAGGCAGGCGGCCGGCCGTGTCGGCCATCACGATGTCGATCTTGCGGGCGCGGGCGGCGTTCACGGCGTCGAAGATCACGGCAGCCGGGTCGCCGCTTTCCTGGGCGACGACGGTCACGTTGTTGCGTTCGCCCCAGATCGTCAGCTGCTCGCGCGCGGCGGCGCGGAAGGTGTCGCCGGCGGCCAGCAGCACGGACTGGTGGTACGACTGGAAGTGCTTGCAGAGCTTGCCGATGCTGGTGGTCTTGCCCGCGCCGTTGACGCCGGCGATCATCATCACCAGCGGCTGCTCGCGGCCCAGTTCCATGGTCTTTTCCAGCGGCTTGAGCAGCTCCACCAGCAGGTCCTTCAGCGCGGTCTTGACGCCTTCGGCCGTCTCGATGCGGTCGTTCTTGACGCGGCGGCGCAACTGGTCGAGCAGGTATTCCGTGGCCTCCACGCCGGCGTCGGACATCAGCAGCGCGGTTTCCAGTTCCTCGAACAGGGCCTCGTCGACCTTCACGCCGACGAACAGCACGCCGATGTTGCGGCTTGTCTTCGACAGGCCCGCCTTCAGGCGCGTCATCCAGCCGCGCTTGGCCTCGGGCGTGGGCGCGGGCGGGGGAACCAGTTCGAGTTCCTCGACCACTGGCGGCTCGTAGGCGACCGGGGCGGGCGGGGGCGGCGGGACCTGCGCGGGCACCGGGACCGGGACGGGAACCGGCACCGGGCTTGGCGCCGGCTGGGGTGCGGGGGCCGGCGCCGGCATCGGCATCGGCACAGGCACAGGCACAGGCACCGGAACGGGGACTGGCACCGGCACCGGAGCGGGCGCGGGAAGCGGGGCCGGCGCGGGGGCGGGCGTCGGGACCGGAGCCTGGGCGGGCGCGGACACGGGTTCCGGCGCGGCAACCGGCGGCTCGACGGGCGCGGGAGCCGGCTCGGCCTTGCGCTTCTTCCAGAAACTAAACATTGGGAAAGGGGTCAATACCCCGGTAGAATCAATCGCCAAAATTCTAGCAGACGGGGTCGCATGAACCATTGCGCTGACTTGTCCGGAGCGGGCGCCGCCCGCATCGTTTCGCCCTCCACCGGCGCCGCCCGATTCTCCCGGCGCCTGATCTCCACCCTCATCGTTGCCACCCTTGCCGGTCCGCTGGCGGGCACCGCCATGGCGCAGGCGCAGGGCGAAGCCGCCCGGGCCACCACGCCGCAGGGGCCGCCGTCCGGCATGGCGACGGCGGGCAAGGTGGGCCAGACGGAAGCCGGCACCACGGAATTCCGCCTGGCCAACGGCATGCGGGTCATCGTCAAGGAAGACCACCGGGCGCCCACCGTGGCGCACCAGATCTACTACCGCGCCGGCGGCAGCGACGAGGTCAGCGGCACCACGGGCGTGGCGCACATGCTCGAACACATGATGTTCAAGGGCACGCCGAAGGTGCCGATCGGCGAGTTCTCGCGCCAGATCGCGCTGCTGGGCGGCCGCGAGAACGCGCTGACCAACCGCGACTTCACGCTCTACTACCAGCAGATCGCCAAGCAGTACCTGCCCAAGATGATGGAACTGGAGGCCGACCGCATGGCCAACCTCATCATCAAGAAGGAGGAATTCGAGCGCGAGATGAAGGTGGTGATGGAAGAGCGCCGCCTGCGCACCGACGATTCCCCGCGCGGCAAGGTCTACGAACAGCTCCTGGCGACGGTCTACACGGCAATGCCGTACCGCCATCCGGTCATCGGCTGGATGGACGACCTGGTCAACATGCGCGTCGAGGACGTGCAGAACTGGTACAAGACCTGGTACGTGCCGAACAACGCGCTGCTGGTGGTGACCGGCGACGTGAAGGCCGACGAGGTGCGCGCGATGGCCGAGCGCTACTTCGGCAAGCTCAAGCCGCGGCCGCTGCCGCTGCGCAAGACGCAGCTTGAGGCGCCGCAGCAGGGCATCAAGCGCATCTGGGTCAAGGCGCCGGCCGAGAACCCGTACATCGTGCTGGCCTACAAGGTGCCGCGCCTGCACGACGTGGAGAAGGACGTCGACCCGTACGCGCTGGAAGTCCTGTCGGCCGTGCTCAACGGCTACGACAACGCCCGGCTGACGCGCGAACTGGTGCGCCAGCAGCGGCTGGCCGACGACGTCAACGTCGGCTACGACAGTATCAACCGCAACGAGTCGCTGTTCGTGCTCGACGGCACGCCGGCCAACGGCCACACCACCGAGGAAATCGAGAAGGCGCTGCGCGAGGAGATCCAGCGCATCGCGAAGAACGGGGTGTCCGAGGAAGAACTGAAGCGCGTCAAGGCGCAGGTGGTGGCCGGCCAGATCTACAAGCGCGACTCGGTCTTCGGCCAGGGCATGGAGATCGGCGTGGCCGAAATCTCCAATATCTCGTGGCGCCAGATCGACCGGATGCTCGACAAGATCAAGGCCGTCACGCCGGCGCAGGTGCAGGCCGTGGCCGGCAAGTACTTCAGCGACGACAACCTGACCGTGGCCACGCTGCTGCCGCAGCCGATCGACCCCAACAAGCCCAAGACCGCAGCGCCCGAAGGCCTGCGTCACTGAGGAGAGAAGCAGCGATGTCCCTGTCCGTCATGACGATTGCGTCCCCGCGCCTGCTGCGCCGCCTGGCTGGCGCGGCCTGCGGGGCGGCCGCGCTGCTGGCCGTCACCGTGGCTCACGCGGCCATTCCCATCGAAAGCTGGACGGCGTCCACCGGCGCCAAGGTCTTCTTCGTGCCGAGCCCGTCGATCCCGATGCTCGACGTCAACATCGACTTCGACGCCGGCAGCCGCTACGACCCGCCCGGCAAGGCCGGCCTGGCGACGCTGGCCGCCGCGCTGCTCGACAAGGGCAGCAGCGCCCAGAACGGCCAGCCCGCCCGCAACGAGGCCCAGATTGCCGATGCCTTTGCCGATACCGGCGCCGACTTTGGCGGCGCGGCCGGCGGCGACCGCGGCGGCATCGGGCTGCGGACGCTGACGACGTCGCCCGAGCGCGAGCAGTCGCTGCGGCTGGCGTCGCAGCTGATCAAGGCGCCGTCCTATCCGGACGACGTCGTCGCGCGCGAGAAGCAGCGCCTGATCACGGCCATCCGCGAGGGCGACACGCGCCCGGGCGTGATTGCGGACAAGACGCTGTCGAAGGCGATGTACCCGAACCATCCCTACGGCGTGTCGGCCACGCCGGAGTCGGTGGGGTCGATCACGCGCGAGGACCTGCTCAAGTTCTGGCGCGACAACTACACGGCCAAGCGCGCCGTGGTCACGCTGATCGGCGCCATCGACCGCAAGCAGGCCGAGCAGATCGCCGAGGACATGACGCGCGGGCTGCCCGAGGGCGCCGCGCCGCCCAAGCTGCCTGACGTGCAGATGTCGATCCCGGCCAGCGAGAAGCGCATTCCGCATCCGGCCCAGCAGGCCAGCGTGGCCATCGGCGCGCCGTCGATCGCGCGCGGCGATGCGGACTACTTCGCCCTGCTGGTCGGCAACTACGTGCTCGGCGGCGGCGGCTTCAGCTCGCGGCTGACCGACCAGGTGCGCGAGAAGCGGGGACTCACCTACGGCGTGGACAGCTATTTCGCGCCGTCCAAGCAGCCGGGGCCGTTCAGCGTCACGCTGCAGACCAAGAAGGAAAACACCAACGAGGCGCTGGGCCTGGTGCGCCAGATCCTGGCGAAGTACGTGGCCGATGGCCCGACCGATGCCGAGCTGAAGGCGGCCAAGGACAACCTCGTCAACGGCTTTCCGCTGCGGATCGACAGCAACCGCAAGCTGCTGACCAACGTGGCCAACATCGGCTGGTATGGCCTGCCGCTGGGCTACCTGGACACGTGGACCGCGCAGATCAACAAGGTCACGCGCGACCAGGTGCGCGCGGCCTTCCAGCGCCACGTGCATCCGGACGCGCTGGCGACCGTGATCGTCGCCGGGCCGGAAAAGTGATGCCGGGGGCGGATGGTGGGCGAGGGCACGCGGCGCCGCTGTGCCGGCGTCCGCCACGCTCTACAATCACGGCATGAATTCGCAATCCCGACCTTCGCCCGCTCCGCGCGGGCGAACTTCTCTGTCCCGCCAGCCCCGCCAGACACCGGCCCAGGTGCGCATCATCGGCGGCCGCTGGAAACGCTCCCTGCTGCCGGTACTGGAGGCCGAAGGGCTCCGGCCCACGCCGGACCGCGTACGTGAAACGCTGTTCAACTGGCTGGGACAGGACCTGACCGGGCTGGCCTGCCTGGACCTGTTCGCCGGCTCCGGCGCGCTGGGTTTCGAGGCCGCCTCGCGTGGCGCGGCCACCGTGACGCTGGTGGAAGCCAATCCGCGCGTGGCCAAGCAGTTGCGCGACAACCAGTACAAGCTCGATGCGTCCCAGATACGCGTGGTCCAGGCCGACGCGTTCGCCGCCGCCGCGCAGATGCCGGCCGACAGCTTCGACGTGGTGTTCCTGGACCCGCCGTTTGCCGAGGACTGGATCGGCCCGGCGCTGGAACACGCCGCGCGGCTGACGCGGCCGGGCGGCGTGGTGTACGTGGAATCGGACAAAGCGCTGGTCGGCGCCGATGCGCCGGTGCCGGCGTCGCTGGAGGTCGTCCGCCAGGCGCGCGCCGGGGCCGTCCATTTCCATCTGCTGCAGCGTCGCGAGGGCCACGGCGCCGACTGAGCGAAGGGCGTCGCGCCGGGGCCAGTCATATGACGACTGCCAGGCGGATTGCCGCGCCGGACAAGCGTTTGCGCCTCTGCTGCAATGCGGCAAAAATGCGGCCGGGCGGACTTCCAAAAGCGGCAATTGGGGTTACACTACGCCGCTGTTGATTGTCCAACGCCCGTCGCGCAGCCAGTATTCGAAAGCGGTCTCCCGCAGGGGAAGGCCGCCAGCGGGCAGCCCTAAGGAGGAAACATGGTCGTCGCCGTCTATCCCGGTACTTTTGATCCCATGACCCGGGGACACGAGGATCTCGTCCGTCGTGCGTCGAATATCTTCGACGAACTCGTGGTCGGCGTGGCGCACAGCCCCAACAAGCGCCCGTTCTTCTCGCTGGAGGAACGGATCGGCATCGCCCGCGAAGTGCTGGGGCACTACCCGAACGTCCGCGTGGAAGGCTTCTCGGGCCTGCTCAAGGATTTCGTGCGCAAGAACAATGCGCGGGTGATCGTCCGCGGCCTGCGCGCGGTGTCCGATTTCGAGTATGAGTTCCAGATGGCGGGCATGAACCGCTACCTGCTGCCCGACGTCGAGACGATGTTCCTGACGCCGTCTGACCAGTACCAGTTCATCTCCGGCACGTTCGTGCGCGAGATCGCCGTGCTCGGCGGCGACGTCAGCAAGTTCGTCTTCCCCTCCGTGGAGCGCTGGCTTAACGAGAAGATCGGCAAACCGGAATAAAATACGACCTTCGACCCCGTCGACGTGGCCAGTTCGGGCATGGGCGGGGTTGCTGGAAGGAACCATCATGGCGCTACTGATCACCGACGACTGCATCAATTGCGACGTTTGTGAACCCGAGTGCCCGAACGAAGCCATCTCGATGGGGCCCGAGATCTACGAGATCGACCCCAACAAGTGCACCGAGTGCGTCGGCCACTTCGACGAACCGCAATGCCAGCAGGTCTGCCCTGTGGCTTGCATCCCGAAGGATCCGAACCGCATCGAATCGCACGAGGTGCTGATGCAACGCTACCGGCTGCTGACCGCCGCCAAGCACGTGGCCTGAAGCCGGAGAGACATCCGGCCCCTTCGTTCCGGCCCCCATAAGCAGAAAAAGGAAAACCCCGCGCAGCCGCAAGGCTGGCGGGGTTTTTTCCGTTCCGCGCTCGTTCAGGGGACGAAAACGCCACGTCCCGGCCTCTAGCGCCCGGTATGCAGTTCCATCATCGCCCGCTCGCTCTCGCCGCGGGCCAGCACGCCGATCGGGCCGATGCTGCGGTCGATCGCCTCGTCGATGGCCTGCTGCTCTTCCTTGCGTGGCGGCTTGAGCACAAAATTGACGACGTCCTCGCGCCCGCCGGCCGCGCCGCCCGGCGCGTTGCGCGGATGGCCCACGCCGATGCGCAGGCGCCAGTATTCCTGGGTGGTCAGGTGGGCCGAGATGTCCTTGAGGCCGTTGTGGCCGCCCGAGCCGCCGCCGCGCTTGAGCTTGACCGCGCCGGCCGGCAGGTCCATCTCGTCGTGCGCCACGAGGACCTCGTCGGGCAGGATCTTGTAGAAGCGCGCCAGCGATACCACCGACAGGCCCGAGCGGTTCATGAAGGTCGACGGCTTGAGCAGCCAGACGTCCTGGTCCCACAGCCGCGCGCGGCCGGCCAGGCCGTGGAAGCGGCCTTCCACCCGGAGCGTGGTGCTGCCCATGCGGGCGAGCTGGTCGACGAACCAGAAGCCGGCGTTGTGCCGGGTGGCCTCGTATTCCGCCCCGGGGTTGCCGAGGCCGACGATGAGCTTGATCATGCGAGGAAGAAAGCGGAAAGCAGGCGTGAAGGATACGCGAAAACCGCGCACGAAAAAAAACCGCCGGCGAACCGGCGGTCTTTGCTGGCAACGCTGGCAGCTTAGGCAGCCGGCGTTTCGCCTTCGCCTTCGGCGGCTTCGGCCGACTGGGCGCCAGCCGGCAGCGAGATGTTCGCCACGGCCGGGTTGTCATCACCGTGGGTGATGGCGGTCACGCCCTTCGGCAGCTTCAGGTCCGACAGGTGGATGGTCTGGTTCAGCTCGACAGCACCCAGGTCCACTTCGATGAACTCGGGCAGGTCGGCCGGCAGGCACGACACTTCCAGGTCGTTCAGGATGTGGTTCACGATGCCGTGGCCCAGCTTCACGCCAGGAGCGGTTTCCTGGTTCATGAAGTGCAGGGGCACCTTCACGTGGATCTTTTCCGACGCCGACACGCGCTGGAAGTCGACGTGCAGCACCATCGGCTTGAACGGGTGCATCTGGAAGGCGCGCAGCAGTGCCTTCTCGCTCTTGCCAGCCACTTCCAGGTCCAGGATCGACGAGTGGAACGCTTCCTTCTTCAGGGCGTGCCACAGTGCGTTGTGATCCAGTTCGATCATCTTCGGCTCGGCGGCGCCGCCGTAGATGATGCCGGGCGTCTTGCCCGAATTGCGCAGGCGGCGGCTCGCACCCGTACCCTGTACGCTACGTTCGAAAGCTACTACTTTCATGTCCAACTCCAGATGTGAAGAAGGCTGTCCGCGACCAGACAGCCTCGACTAGGCGATACGGCAACCAAACCGTACCGCATGAATCACATTGGCCACCCTGAAGGTGGCCAATGCGGTAAAGCCCAAGATTCTAGCAGGCTTTCGCCTGCCTTGCGCCCGCTTGCCGCTCAGTGGTCGGCAAACAGCGACATGATCGAGTCGCCCTTGACGATCCGGGTGAAGGTCTCGGCCAGCAGCGGGGCGGTGGAGACCTGGCGGATCTTGCCCGACTGGCGCGCTTCGTCCGACAGCGGGATCGTGTCGCAGACCACCACTTCGTCCAGCGAGGATGCGGCGATGCGGGCAGCGGCGCCACCGGACAACACCGGGTGGGTACAGTAGGCGAACACCTTCAGCGCGCCACGCTCCTTGAGCACCTGGGCGGCCTTGCACAGCGTGCCGCCGGTGTCGATCATGTCGTCCATGATCACGCAGTTGCGGCCGGCCACTTCACCGATGATGTTCATCACCTCGGAAACGTTGGCCTTCGGGCGGCGCTTGTCGATGATGGCCAGGTCGCAGTCGAGCTGCTTGGCCAGCGCACGGGCGCGCACCACGCCGCCGACGTCAGGCGACACCACCAGCAGGTCGCCGTAGTTCTTCTCGCGCAGGTCGCCCAGCAGCACCGGGGACGCGTAGATGTTGTCGACGGGGATATCGAAGAAGCCCTGGATCTGGTCGGCGTGCAGGTCCATCGTCAGGACGCGCTCGACGCCGGCCACTTCCAGCATGTTGGCCACGATCTTGGCCGAGATGGCCACGCGCGCCGAACGCGGGCGGCGATCCTGGCGGGCATAGCCGAAGTAGGGCATGGCGGCGGTGATGCTGCGGGCCGAGGCGCGCTTCAGGGCATCGACCATCACCATCAGTTCCATCAGGTTGTCGTTGGTCGGCGCGCAGGTCGACTGCAGCACGATGACGTGCTTGCCGCGAACGTTTTCCTGGATTTCGACCTGGACTTCTCCGTCGGAGAATCGGCCCACAAGTGCCTTGCCCAGCGGGATGCCGAGGTGCTGTACGACAGCCTCCGCGAGTTTAGGGTTGGCGTTGCCGGTAAATACCATCAAGCCTTCGACGCTCATTCGGGGCACCTGTCTTGCTGCTGGGGGAGCTTTGTGCTACCGGCCGGTGCCGGTAGCGAGTTCTGCATGTCCGTTTGGACACTATAGGAAGTAATGGCAGGGGAAGAAGGATTCGAACCTTCGAATGCCGGAATCAAAATCCGGTGCCTTGACCAACTTGGCGACTCCCCTACACAACCTTTGTCGTCTCTCGCCGAACCTGACTGCGGTCCGTCGCCAGACGAAAACCTGCTATGCGAACGTTGCGAGCGGGTGTTGCGACAAACTTCTCACACACCTGCCGTCCCACTCGGGCGGCAACCTTTCCATCACCTTCCGCGCCTCTGCCTCGTCTTCGAAACGGGCAAAAACACAGGCTCCGGAACCGGTCATCCTTGCATGCGGACTGTATTCTGTCAGCCATTCAAGGGCTCGGGCAACCTCGCCGAATTTCGCTGTTGCTACCGCTTGCAAGTCGTTGCGACCGAAAGCGAATTTGTTTGTGCAAGCAGCGAAGTCCGCAACTATAGAGATCGGGGAATTTCTTGTCAAGCGTTCGTCCGAAAAAATTGCCGCAGTCGGTACATGCTGGCGCGGATGGATAACGACGAACCAGCTGGCGGGCAGCGCCACCGGCGTCAGTTCCTCGCCCACGCCTTCGGCAAAGGCATTCTGGCCGAACACGAACACGGGCACGTCGGCGCCCAGCGCTAGTCCGATGCGCATCAGATCGGCGCGCGGCAGCGCCGTGCCCCACAGGTGGTTCAGCGCCAGCAGCGTGGTGGCTGCATCGGACGATCCGCCGCCGATGCCGCCGCCCATCGGCAGGATCTTGTCGATGGCGATGTCGGCGCCGAAATGCGTGCCGCTGGCCTGCTGCAGCGCGCGGGCCGCGCGCACCACGAGGTCGGTGTCGGCCGGCACGCCGGGGATGTCGGTCGCGCGGGCGATCACGCCGTCGTCGCGGCGGCGGAAGTGCAGCGTATCCGACCAGTCGATCAACTGGAACACGGTCTGCAGCGTGTGGTAGCCGTCGGGGCGGCGGCCCGTCACGTGCAGGAACAGGTTGAGCTTGGCCGGCGCGGGGCAGTCGCGCAGGTCCGGGGGCGGCAGCGCGGCGCCGGCGGTCACGGTTTGCATCATTGTTCGGACTTGGGATCGATCACGAGCCGCACGGACAGCGGCGCTTCGTTGCCGTCGCGCGCCATGTCGATGCGGCGCGGCTGCGCGGCCGCCGGGGCGGCGCCTTCGGCGGGCTCCTGCCACGCCACGTAGCGCACGGTCCAGCCGTTCTGCTTCAGCGTGTCCGGGCGGCCGTTCGCGTCGCGCGTGACGCTGGCGGGCCGGCCAGCGGCGGGGCGGCCGTGCAGCCAGTCGCGCATGCCCGATACGGGCAGCGAGAAGCCCAGCGCCTGCTCCATCAGGCTGTCCACCTCGGGCGCGTTGCGCGGCGCCTCGTTGGGCAGGTCGAGCGTGGCGCCGGACGGCGTGCTGGTGACCACGGCCAGCGTCTGGCCAAGCGGCGATACCAGGTCCAGTCGCACGTTGCGGCCCTGTTCTTCCCAGCGGAAGCTGCCCTGCACGCCCTCGCTGCGGCCGTAGCGCGTGTAGTTGGCGGCAAAGCGGCCCGTGTACTGCTCGCTGCGGGCGGCTTCGCCGGCGTCGAAGTTGCGGGACGGGGTGATGGTGCTGCACGCGGCAAGCCAGAACGGGGCGGCCACGCAAAGCAGGGCCAGGCGTCGGGATCGGAGCATGTGCGACGTTCGCGGGTAGTGGTCGGGAAGGAATCGGAAAACGGCCGGGGCCGTCAGAACGAAGCGCCCGGGCGCGGGGCCCGGGCGGCAATCGGCATGATACGCAAGGCCGGCTACTTGGACAGCAGCAGGTTCTGGTTGTAGCGGCGCAGCGTGTCGATCAGCGTGGGATTCTCGGGCTCCACCTTGGCGGCCTCGTTCCACGTCTTGCGGGCTTCCTCGTGCTGGCCCAGCTGCCAGAGCACCTCGCCCAGGTGGGCGCCGATCTCGGCCTCGGGCGCCTTCGAGTAGGCCGATTTCAACAGGTCGGCCGCGGGCTGCAGCTCGCCCTGGCGGTACTTGACCCAGCCCAGGCTGTCCATGATGTACGGATCGTCCGGACCCAGCTCGGATGCCCGCTCCAGCAGCTTGCGGGCCTCGGGCAGGCGCTCGTTGCGGTCGGCCAACGAATAGCCCAGCGCGTTGTAGCCCTGCTTCTGCTCGGGCTGCAGCGCGATGACCTTGCGCAGGCCGCGCTCCATGCTGTCGTAGCGCTTCTCGCGCTCGTCGAGCATGGCCAGCTCATAGAGCCAGTCGGCGTTGTCGGGCTCCAGCTTCACGCGCTCGTCCAGCACCTTGCGGGCGCGGTCGTAGGCCTTGCCTTCGAGCAGCGCGCCAACTTCGGCCTGGCGGATCGCCGTCATGCGCTGCTTGCGCTGGCCCGGGTCGGGAATGTCCTCGGCATCGGCCAGCAGTTCGCCGAACACGGCCTGCGCGTCGTCGAGCTTGCCCATGCGCGCCAGCAGCTGGCCGCGCTTGGCCTGCGCGGCCGTGGCCAGCCGGCTGTCCTCGATGCGGTCCAGCCAGCCGATGGCGCCCGCGTAATCCTTCTTTTCCTCGGCGATCTGGGCCAGGTACTGGAACGCGACGTCGGGATTGGCGGCCGGCGACTTCTCGGCCATCTGCAGGTATTCCTTCAGGTAGCGCTCGGCGTCGTCGTAGCTGCGCGCCTGCAGGCTGGTCAGCCCAAGCGCCAGCGGCACGCGCGGGTCGTTCGGCGCCACCTTGCGCAGTACCTCGAACTCGGCGCGCGCGGCCGGCATGTCGTTCTTCTGCAGGTACAGGCGGGCCAGCGTGATGTGGCCATTCACCGACTGCGGGGACTTGGCCAGGAAGCGCTTGAGCACGTCGATCGACTTGTCCGTGGCCGATTCGGCCTGCAGCTCGGCGGCCATCAGCGCGGCGGGCTCCAGGTCGGGCTTGATGCGCAGCGCCTGGTCCAGCTCGGCCAGCGCGCCGGCGTTGTCGCCGGCGGCCTCGCGGGCGCGCGCCAGGGCCAGGTGCGTTTCAGCCAGCTTGCTGTCGTTGGCGGTGATGCGCTGGAGCACGCCCACCGCGCCGGCCGGGTCGCTGGTGCGCGACATCTGCTGTTGCAGCAGCAGGATGGCCTCGCCGCGATGCGCCGCCGGCGCCGCGGCCAGTTGCTGCACCAGCAGCGGCTCGGCATCTTCCCAGCGGCCGTTGAGCACCAGCAGCGTCGACAGGACCTGCCGCGCGGCCGGCGACTTGGGCGCCAGTTCGGACCACAGCCGGGCGCCGTCCAGCGCCTGCTGCGCAACGCGGGCGTTGAACGCGATCTCCGTGGCGCGCTGCGCCAGGCGGGGGTCGCGCGTCTCGCGCGCCAGGTCGATATAGGTGCGGTAGGCCGGGCCGACCAGCCCGCGCTGCAGCGAGATTTCCGCCGCCATCACGCGGTACAGGATGTCAGGCGTCAGCGCGACGTTGGGCAGCGGCGTGCGCGCCGCGCGGGCCGCCGACGACGGCGCCGGCACCTCGATGGCCTCGTCGTCGTTCTGCGCCACCGTGGCGGGCGCGGCATGAGCCAGCGGGGCGATGGCCAGGCACGCGGCCACGCCCAGGGCGCGCGCATGGCGACGGATGCGGAATGCAGTCATGGGGATGGCTTCCGGGCGCATGGCCTGAGAGGGCAAGATTTGGTCCGGCATGAATCAAAGCTCCGGCGCACGGGGGCGTAGGAATGGATGGAGGCATTGTAGCCTGCCGCTACAATGCGCTGCTTGCCTTGCGGGGCGCTTACGTATGGGAACCCGCACACGGGCGGCGCGGGGGCAGGCATCCCTGCGTGCTTGGAGCGTGAAAGCCCCCCATAGGTTCTGCGGGGCGGTGGTGCCGGGCGCAAATCCGGATGGAAAGACAGGGGCGTATGCCAGAACTACCGGAAGTCGAAGTCACGCGGCGCGGACTGCTGCCGCATGTGGTGGGCCGCCGCATCGCCGGGGTGACCGTGCGTCACCGCGGGCTGCGCTGGCCCGTGGAGCCCGAGCTGGAGGCGCGCCTGACCGGGCGCGTGATCGGCCGCATCGAACGGCGCGGCAAGTACCTGCTGCTGGAATGCCTGCCGGCGGACACCCGGCCGGATGCCGATGGCGATGACGCCGCGCCCGGGTGGTTGCTCGTGCATCTGGGCATGACGGGCACGCTGCGCGTCTATCCCGATGCGCCGGCCGCCGGCGCGCACGACCATCTCGACCTCGAACTGGTGCCGGCCGATCCGGCAGGTTCCGCCGACGCCGGCGCCCGCATGGTGCTGCGGTTCCGCGACCCGCGCCGCTTCGGCGCCATCATCTGGACGCCGCTGCCCGAGGCGTCGCTGCCCGAGCACCCGCTGCTGCGGCGGCTGGGCATCGAGCCGTTCGACCCGCGCTTCGACGGCGCATGGTTCCACCGGCTCACGCGCGGCCGCTCGGTGGCGATCAAGCAGGCGCTGCTGGCCGGCGATATCGTCGTGGGCGTGGGCAACATCTATTGTTCCGAAAGCCTGTTCCGCGCCGGCATCCGGCCGACCACGCCGGCGGGCCGCATCAGCCTGCCGCGCTACGAGAAACTGGCCGCCGCCGTGCGCGAGACGCTGACCGAGGCGATTGCCCGGGGCGGCAGCACGCTGCGCGATTTCGTGGGCAGCGACGGCAGCACCGGCTACTTCCAGCTCGACTGCCTGGTCTACGACCGCGCCGGCGAACCGTGCCGCGTCTGCGGCACCCCGATCCGCCAGATCGTGCAGGGCCAGCGGTCGACGTTCTACTGTCCGCACTGCCAGCATTGAGCGAACGCTGAGGCGCCGCCCAAGGCGCTGAGCGGCGGGTGAATCGCACGACACATCGGCCGATTCGCAAGGCGCCAGAACATGGCAATCCGATGGCGACACGGCGTTGCCATATTGCGCCGATGGCTCGGCGCAACACTCCCGACACAGTTGCCTGCCAAGGGACGCGAATTCCACAAAATCCGGCCAGAAACCTGTATCGTGTGCGCAGACATAAAAAGTTACAAAAACTGCCGGTTTTGCCACTTCGACAGGGCAGGCCGGCAGGGCGCCTGACACCGGGTCCGCGGGTCAACGGAACCACCCGGCACAGGCGCGGCATGCGCCCAAAACCATAAAGAGCCGAAACAGCGAACCGCCATGACGAGCCTCGCCCATCAATTCGAACAATATGGCGCCTGGAGAACCGGGGTCCTTCAGTCCCTTGCGGAATTCCAGTCCTGGCTGCAACAGTGCGACCTCCATGACGCCACCGCCGACGATCGCGCGCAACGCATCCAGAGCGTGCTCAAGAGCGACCGGCTCAAGGTGGCATTCATCGCCGAGTTCTCGCGCGGCAAGAGCGAGCTGATCAACGCGATCTTCTTTGCCGACTACGGCCGCCGCATCCTGCCGTCGTCCGCGGGCCGCACCACGATGTGCCCGACCGAGCTGCGCTACGACGAACACGAGCCGCCGTGCATCCGCCTGCTGCCGATCGAGACGCGGCTGCAGGACGCATCGACCGCCGATTTCATGGAGCCCGGCGCGTCCGGATCGCACTGGACCACGGTGCCGCTGGACCCGTCGTCGCCCGAGGGCATGCTGGCCGCGTTCCAGCACGTGGTGGAGACCACGCGCGTGACGCCGTCGATGGCCGAGTCGCTGGGCCTGTACAACGAGAACGACCCCGACGCCGCCTACTCGGTCGATGCCGACGGCATGGTCGAGATCTCGCGCTGGCGCCATGCGGTGATCAACTTCCCCCATCCGCTGCTGCGCCAGGGGCTGGTGATCCTGGACACGCCGGGCCTGAACGCGATTGGTACCGAACCGGAACTGACGCTGCGGCTGATCCCGGACGCGCACGTGGTGGTCTTCGTGCTGGCCGCCGACGCCGGCGTGACCAAGAGCGACCTCGCGCTCTGGCGCAGTCACGTGGGCGCCGGGCACCGCCGCGGCTGCCTGGCCGTGCTCAACAAGATCGACGGGCTGTGGGACCCGCTCAAGTCGTCGCCGGAGATTGCCGACGAGATTGCGCGCCAGGTGCGCTCGACCGCCCAGACGCTGGGTATCGAGGAGCGCCGCGTGTATCCGGTGTCGGCGCAGAAGGGCCTGGTGGCCAAGGTCACGCACGACCAGCCGATGCTGGTACGCAGCAACCTGATGCAGTTCGAGCACGTGCTGTCGGACCAGCTGATCCCGCAGCGGCGCGAGATCGTGTCGGACCAGGTGCAGCGGCTGGTGCAGGACATGTCGCGCGGCGCCCAGCAACTGCTGCAGAGCCGCCGGCGCGACATCGTGGAGCAGCTTTTCGAGCTGCGCGGCCTGCGCGGCAAGAACCACGCGATGGTCAAGCACATGCTGATGCGCGTGCAGAGCGAGAAGGAAGAGTTCGAGCAGAGCATCGCCAAGTTCCAGGCGCTGCGGCTGGTGTTCGGCCGGCATAGCGCCGACATCATCAAGAGCCTGCAGCTGCGCGACGTGCGGCGCACCATGCGCGACCGCCGCGAGCAGATGAAGGAGCGCTTCTTCTCGCGCGGCCTGCGCGAGGACATGGAAGGGCTGTTCGCCCAGTTGACCGGGCTGATCCAGGACGCCGACCGCAAGATCGCCGAGCTGCACCAGCTTGTGGAAAGCATGTACCGCCGCTTCAACGCCGAGCACGGCTTCACGCTGCCGTCGCCGATGCAGTTCGTGACGTCGCGCTACACGG
Organism: Cupriavidus pauculus; assembly: GCF_003854935.1. NCBI lineage: Bacteria > Pseudomonadati > Pseudomonadota > Betaproteobacteria > Burkholderiales > Burkholderiaceae > Cupriavidus > Cupriavidus pauculus. The sequence goes on along the minus strand of NZ_CP033969.1, from coordinate 481,959 downwards.
CCGAGCTGCAGGAGACGCTGGCGCTGGTCAACGCCCATTTCGGCACGGTCAACATGCTGACGCGGTCGCGCCCGCAACTGGTCCAGAACGCGTTTGCGACGATGGCCAGCCGCGTGCTGGAGAACTTCCGCGACCTGAACCGCGACATCGAGATCTGGCTCAAGTCCGTGATGACGCCGCTGGAAGCCCAGGTGCGCGAGCACCAGAAGCAGCTGCGCCGCCGCGTGGATTCGATCGAACGGATCCACGAAGCCACCGACACGCTGGAAAGCCGCATCGCCGAACTGGAGGAAGTGCTCAACGGCCTGGACGAGCGCAGCACAAAGATCGAGCAGTTCACGCGCAAGCTGGTGGAAGCGCCGGTGGAAGAGGCGGTCAGGGCGGCCTGAGCGCGGGGTGGGTTATTTTCCCTCTTCCGCCTGCGGGAGAGGGGCGCCACCATCGCGCAGCCGGCGGCCGCCGCCATCGCACGCTGTATCATGTCACGCCGCCTCCCGCGCGGCGTTTTTCATTTCCCGACTCCGCAATGCCCCGCAAGCCAGCCGCCGTTCCCGTGACCCCGGAAGCCGTCGCCGTACCGCCCGATTTCGGCATGCGGGTGGTCCGGTGGCAGCGTACGCACGGGCGGCACGACCTGCCGTGGCAGAACACGCGCGATCCGTATCGCATCTGGCTGTCGGAGATCATGCTGCAGCAAACGCAGGTGGCGGCCGTGATCGAATACTTCCAGCGGTTCGTTGCCGCGCTGCCCACGGTGGCCGCGCTGGCGGCGGCGCCGGCCGATCAGGTCATGGCGCTGTGGGCCGGGCTGGGCTACTACTCGCGGGCGCGCAACCTGCATCGCTGCGCCAAGGCGGTCATGGACGACCACGGCGGCGTGTTTCCGACCGATCCGGAAGTACTCGTGACGCTGCCGGGCATCGGCCGGTCGACGGCGGCGGCCATCGCCGCGTTCAGCGCCGGCGTGCGGTCTCCCATCCTCGACGGCAACGTGAAGCGCGTGTTCGCGCGCGTGTTCGGCATCCACGGCTACCCGGGCGAGCGCGCCATCGAGACCCGCATGTGGACGCTGGCCGGCCAGGCGCTGCCGCCGGCCGGGCCGGATCAGGCCAAGGACATGGTCGCCTACACCCAGGGCCTGATGGACCTGGGCGCCACGATCTGCTCGCGCGGCAAGCCGGCGTGCCTGGCCGATGCGGCCAACTGCCCGCTGTCGGCGGATTGCGTGGCGCGCCGCGACAACCTGACCGCCGTGCTGCCGACGCCCAAGCCGCGCGCGGCAATTCCGGAACGCAGCACGGTGATGCTGATCGTCCGCCATGGGCGCGACGTGCTGGTCCGCCTGCGGCCCGGCAGCGGCATCTGGGGCGGGCTCTGGAGCTTGCCCGAGATCGCGCTGGACGCCGTGCCGTTCGACGCCGAGGCGGCCGAGGACGCCGCGCTGGAAGCGGTGCGGCCGTTTGGCGAGCCGGCCCGGGCGTACCTGGCCGGCGAGCTGACGCACGTGTTCACGCATTTCCGGCTGCTGATCCGCGCGATCCGGGTCGACCTGACGGCCGCAGCCCCGCGCCTCGATGCGGACAGCCGCTGGTTGTCGCTGGACGATCTGGATGCGCTGGGCACGCCCGCGCCGGTGCGGCGCCTGCTGGAAGACCAGGCGCGCATCGGGCTGTTCTAGCGGAAGGCGGCGGCGCCGCCCGGATCAGACGATGTGGTGCTGCCGCATGTAGCGGTGCACGATCTCGATGCGCATGCCGGCGTCGGGCAGCGCCATCAGCATCTGCTTGGCCTTGAGCGGCACGGGCAGCAGTTCGCACAGGCGATTGGCCACCCAGCTCGGGTCGTCCCAGAGATAGGGCTCGGCAAAGGGCAGCTTGGACTTGTCGGGCTGCTCGCTGTGCAGCGAGGCGACGATGCGGCGCAGCGCGTCCAGGCACTCGCTCAGCAGCTCCAGCTTGCAGTCGATGATGTCGTCGGGCAGGACTTCGGCCTGGGCGACGATCAGGCCGTCGTCGCGCGTGGCATGGGACAGCACGCGAAAGCGCTGCCGCCCGCGCGTTTCGATCAGCAGCACGCCAAGCTGCTCCATGTTGCAGTCGACGATCTGCGCCAGACAGCCGATTTCCTCGGGCACGGCATCCACGCCGGGCCGCGCCACCTCGTCGCCGCTGGCCAGCAGGCAGACGCCGAACGGCGCGTCCTCGCGCATGCACTGGCGCACCATGTCGACATAGCGTTGTTCGAAGATGCGCAGGGGCAGGCGGCCGTCGGGAAACAGGACCGTGTTCAGCGGGAACAGCGGCAGCGCGTCAAGGACGGTGCCGGTGGGTGCGGTGCCGGAGGGAAGAGTCGACATGCGTTGGCCGCTCCAGTGGCGGGCGGGCCGTGACGGCCGCCCTTCAAGCCCGCATGTCAGCCGGCCGGGGCCAACTCGCGGTGTCTGACCAGCACATTACCATGGGCCCGGAAATAGTTGGCGAGCCGTTCGGCGATGAAGACCGAGCGGTGCTGGCCGCCGGTGCAGCCGATGGCCACGGTCAGGTAGCTGCGGTTGTCGGCAATGAAACTCGGGAGCCACTTCTCCACGTAGGCGCGGATATCTTCCGCCATCGCCAGCACCATCGGCTGGCTCTGCAGGAAGTCGACCACCGGGGCGTCGCGGCCGGTGAGCGGGCGCAGCGCCAGGTCGTAGTAGGGGTTGGGCAGCGAGCGGACGTCGAACACCAGGTCGGCATCGCTGGGCACGCCGTGCTTGAAGCCGAACGATTCGAACAGCAGCGTCAGCGACTGGCCGCTGGTGCTGTCCACGCGGATCAGTTCCTTGACCCAGCTACGCAGCGTGTTGGTGCGCACGTTGCTGGTGTCGATGCGGTGTGCCGATTCGGCCAGCGGGCTCAGCAGCTCGCGCTCCATCTCGATGGCCTCGATCAGCGACGTGCTGGCCGCGGCCTCCGCCTCGGCGCCGCTGCCCGATTCCAGCCGCGTCGACAGCGGGTGGCGGCGGCGCGTTTCCGAATAGCGCTGCACCAGCGCGTCGGTATTCGCCGTCAGGAACAGCACCTGGACCTGGTGATGCGCCGACAGCTCGCGCACCGTGTCCGGCAACCGCGCCAGCGACTCGCGGCTGCGAATGTCGGTGGCCACGCCCAGGTGCGTGTAGCCCTGGTCGGCCAGGTAGGCGGTGAGATCGGGGATGAACTGGGCGGGCAGGTTGTCGACGCAGTAGTAGCCTGCATCTTCCAGGACGTTCAGGGCGACAGACTTGCCGGAGCCGGAAATTCCGGTAATGAGAATGATCCGCATAGCGACGCAAGGATAGCACCGCATGGTGGCTGCGTCATGACAGCCGGCTGACGCGAACATGGCGAATCACGGGAGATTCGCCATGCTCGCGGGAAAACCGCCGGATGCGGGGCGGCGGAACGGGGCTCAGGCCGCCGGCTTGGCCGACAGGCAGTCGCTCATCGCCTTCTTGTACTCGTCGCCCTTCTTGCCCTTGTTCTGCTTGCTGCAGGCCGACATCTTGTCCTGCTGCGTCTTGGGCTCGGCCGCGGCGGCCGGGCCGTTGCCGGACAGGCATTCGCTCTGGGCCTTCTTGTACTCGTCGCCTTTCTTGCCCTTGTTGGCCTTGGCGCAGGCGGCCATCTTTTCCTGCTGGGCCGTCTTGCCGGACTTCTCGGCCGCCGGCGCCGACGCGCTCTGGGCAAACGCGCCCGTGGCGAACAGCGGGGTCACCAGCACACACATCGCGATCAGCTTCTTCATGCTTCTCTCCTCTGTGGAAACACATCGTGGCCGCGCGCCGGGGGTCTGGCTGGCGGAAATGGGCTCGATGCCCATTACAGCACAAAACGATGACCGTCCACAGCGCGTTGACGCCGGCCGCGCGGGGCTTGTAAGCAAATGAAAACGCCCGCTGGGCAGCGGGCGTCCGGGCGGGCGAGTTGGGTCGGTCAGAGCAGCCGGCCCTGGCTGCGGGAAACCACGTCGGCCTGCATGGCGGCGCGCTGGCGGTCCATGAAGTCGCGCAGCGTGTCGATGCCGCGCAGGCGCAGGATCGTGTTGCGCACGGCCGCTTCGACCAGCACGGCCAGGTTGCGGCCGGCCGCCACCTGGATCTTGACCATGTGGATCGGCAGCCCCAGCACGTCAAGGTACTGGGAATCGAGCGGCAGGCGTTCGAACTCGCCGTCGTTGCGGCGCACCAGTTGCACCACGAGCTTGAGCTTCATCTTCCGGCGCACGGCCGTCTCGCCGAAGATCGTCTTGATGTCGAGCAGGCCCAGGCCGCGCACTTCCAGCAGGTTCTGCAGCAGCGGCGGGCAGCGGCCTTCGATGAAATCGGGGCCCAGGCGCACGAAGTCCACGGCGTCGTCGGCCACCAGGCCGTGGCCGCGCGAGATCAGCTCCAGGCCCAGTTCGCTCTTGCCCAGGCCCGATTCGCCCATGATCAGCACGCCCATGCCCAGGATGTCCAGGAACACGCCGTGCATGGTCACGCGCGGCGCGGAGATGCGGGACAGGTAGAGGCGCAGGTGGTCGATCACGGCCGCCGAGGACACCGGCGTGGTGAACAGCGGCGTGGACGAGCGCGTGCAGCGCAGTTCCAGGTCAGGCGGGGGCTCCATGCCGTCGGCCACGACCAGGAACGGCGGCTCCAGCAGGATCAGCTCGCCCATCTGGCGCTTGCGCGGCTCGTCGTCCAGGCGCTGGTAATACTGGATCTCCGGCTTGCCCAGCACCTGGATGCGGTTCGGGTGGATCAGGTTCAGGTGGCCGACCAGGTCGGCGGCCGAGGTGGCTTCGCGGGCGAATTCGACGTCGAAGGCACGGTCGGCCCCTTCGAGACCGGCGACCCACGACAGTTTGATGTCGGCTGCGTTGTCGTCGAAGATCGACTGCGAGGTGACGCCGGTGAGTTCCATGCGGGATGACTTTCTACTTGGGGGCGGGTGTGGCTTCAGGCGGCGCGCCGGGCCGGCCTGCGGGTCGTCACGGATGCCATTCGGTCAGCAACTGGTGCACCGCCTCGGGCGTGGGCAGCGTGGCCAGGCCCTCGCGCATTTCGCGGTCCGAGAGCAACTGCGCGATTTCCGAAAGGATTTCCAGATGCTGCTGGGTGGCCTGTTCGGGCACCAGCAGGAAGATCAGCAGCGACACGGGCTTGCCGTCGGGCGATTCGAACGGAATCGGCTCGGCCAGGCGCATGAAGCCGGCCAGCGGCTGCTTGAGCCCCTTGATGCGGCCGTGCGGAATGGCCACGCCGGCGCCCAGGCCGGTGGAGCCCAGCGACTCGCGCGCGAAAAGGTTGTCCGTCACGGTGGCCCGGGCAACGCCATGGTTGTTCTCGAACAGGAGCCCGGCTTGCTCGAAGACCCGCTTCTTGCTGGTGACGGTGACGTCGAGATGGATGTTGCCGGGTGGCAGCAATTTGGCCAAACGATTCATGGGCGATGCACGAGAAGTCAGGGTGGCGAAGCGGCGTGTCGTCGCCGTCCCGCCGGAATGGGGCAATTCAGGATTCGAGTGCTATGGACGCCCGCATTGGAGCGTCCGGCCATTATAGAGCAGGGCCACAGCGCGCTTGTGCACTGCAGCGCCGGCGTCGCGGTCGTTGCCGTCGACGAACCGGCCGGTTAGCCCACCCGGCTGCCCGCCGCGCCGCCGGCTGATCGCCATGCGGCATGCGGTGCGGTACACGGGGACCGTTCTGCCTGTCGTTCTTGTATGGCGCAGCATACACCGAGCGGCGCCGGATGCGAACACCCCGGCTGCCGGGGCGCGCCAGACGTGGCGCCAAGGTAACGCGGCGCGCGCGGCCGGGACATCAAAAAAGCCGCGCAGATGCGCGGCTTTGCTCTCTTCCTATCAGTCCTCTCGGGGACGCTCGCGTCCGCCTCAAGGGGCAGTCGGGTTTGCCAGCCTATTGTTGCTGCAGCTGGGCGGCGGCCATCTGGTACTTGACCGCCTCGCGGTCATGTCCCTGCACCCGGTCCTTGTAGCGGATCACCTGACGGTCGAGCTTGTCGACCAGACAGTCGATCGCGGCGTACAGGTCTTCATGGTGCGCTTCGACGAAGATGTCCTTGCCCTTGAGATGCAGATTGATTTCCGCGTACTGACGCCTGTCCTTTTCCTTGTGGTTGTCGACCGATAGCAGCACGCTCACGCCAATGACCTGATCGAAATGCCTGACAATTCGCTCCAGTTTCGTTTCCACATACTCACGCAGCGGCGGCGTGATGTCGAGGTGGTGTCCACTGATCTTGAAGTTCATAGCGCTTCTCCTTCTGAAAGAGCCGCACCAGGCAGGCGGTTGCGGCTCGGCTACAAAGACTTGCGGAGATTCACTGCGGGGATCTTCAGCGCTTCGCGGTATTTGGCCACCGTGCGGCGTGCGACCACAAAGCCCTGTTCGCCCAGCAATTCGGCGATGCGGCTGTCGGAAAGAGGATTCCTGGGGTCTTCGGCTCCTATCAGTTGCTTGATCAGCGCGCGGATCGCCGTGGATGAGGCCGCGCCGCCCGTCTCGGTGGAGACGTGGCTGCCAAAGAAGTACTTCAACTCGAAAGTACCCATCGGCGTGGCCATGTATTTGTTCGTCGTCACCCGGGAAATGGTCGACTCATGTAAACCGAGTGTATCGGCTATTTCCCGCAAAACCAAGGGTCGCATCGCTATTTCGCCGTGCGAAAAAAAGTTCTTCTGACGCTCCACAATTGCCTGCGCCACCCGCAGGATCGTGTCGAATCGCTGCTGGATGTTCTTGATGAGCCACCGCGCCTCCTGCAGCTTCTGCTGCAGCCCGGCCGCCCCGGCCTCGCCCTTCGCACCGCGCAGGATCTGCGCGTACATGTCGTTGATCCGCAGCCGCGGCATCACGTCGGGGTTCAACTGGGCGATCCAGCCGCTGCCGCTCTTGCGCACGAACACGTCCGGCACCACGAAATCCGCTTCGGGACGACTGTACGCATGTCCCGGGTACGGCGCCAGCGAACGGATCAGCTCGTGCGCGGCCTTCAATGCTATTTCGTCCACCTGGAGCGCTTTCTTGAGCCGCGTGTAGTCGCGCACGGCCAGCAGTTCCAGGTGCTGGTTGACGATGGTCAGGGCCAGCTCGCGCTGCGGATGCTGCAGCCGCTTCAGTTGCAGGCTCAGGCATTCCGCGGCATTGCGGGCGCCCACGCCAGGCGGGTCGAAGCTCTGCAGCAGTGTCAGCATCGCGTGCACTTCATCGTGTTCGAACTCGAGTTCTTCAGGAAGTTCGCTGCAGATTTCCTCGAGTGACGCACTCAGGTAGCCGTCGTCGTCCAGCGATTCGATCAGGAAGATGGCCAGGCCCTTGTCGCGCGCCGAGATCTTGAGGGGCGTCAATTGCTCCATCAGGTATTCGCGCAGCGTGGGATCGGCGTCGCGCAACTGCATCGGCGTCTTCTCGTCCTCGTCGCCCTGCGGGCGGCGCGCGAAGTCGTCCAGGCTCCAGTCGTTGCCGTAGTCCTCGCTGCCCGAATCGCCAAAACCCTCGTCCTCGCTGCCAGCGGCGCGATCGGTGCGGTCGTCGCCGTTGGCCTGGGGCTCGGCGGGGGCCGGCGCCGGGGCGCTCTGCAGGTTGACGGACCCGTCCGCGGCCACCCGCAGCGGGCTTTCGATCCAGTCGTTCTCGCGTTCGAGCAGCGGGTTTTCCGTGAGGGCCTGTTCCACCTCCTGCTGGAGTTCGAGCGTGGAAAGCTGCAGCAACCGAATCGATTGCTGCAGTTGCGGCGTCAGGGCCAGATGCTGGGAGAGTCGGAGCTGAAGCGAAGGTTTCATGCGACCTATTCTATGCGCATCTTTCCGTTGTTGGAACGGAATTTGCTAGAACCTATCGTTTCGGCTTCGCTGATCGGAAACGGCTTTGGAAAAGCCGTGTGCAGGTGCGGTAAAAATGACCTGCGGGCGGCGCGGGGCCGCGCTTTACATGCGGAAATTCTCGCCCAGGTAGACGCGCCGGACCGACTCGTTGGCGATGATTTCCTCGGGCTGGCCGGCCGCCAGCACGGTGCCTTCGCTGATGATGTACGCGTGGTCGCAGATGCCCAGCGTCTCGCGCACGTTGTGGTCGGTGATCAGCACGCCGATGTTGCGCGCCTTCAGGAAGCTGACGATGCGCTGGATCTCGCCCACGGCAATCGGGTCCACACCGGCGAACGGCTCGTCCAGCAGGATGAAGCGCGGCGACGACGCCAGCGCCCGGGCGATTTCCACGCGCCGCCGCTCGCCGCCGGACAGCGACAGCGCCGGGTTGTTGCGCAGGTGGGCAATCTGCAGGTCGTCGAGCAGCGAATCGAGCCGGCGCTCGATCTCGGCCTTGGACAGCGGCTTGCCGTTGTCGACCTGCAGCTCCAGCACCGCACGGATGTTTTCCTCGACGTTGAGCTTGCGGAACACCGACGCTTCCTGCGGCAGGTACGACAGCCCCATGCGGGCGCGTTCGTGGATCGCCAGGCCGCTGATGTGCACGTCGTCCAACACGATGTCGCCTTCGTCCAGCGCCACCAGCCCCACGATCATGTAGAACGACGTGGTCTTGCCCGCGCCGTTGGGGCCGAGCAGGCCCACCACCTCGCCGCTCTTCACGTCGAGCGACACGTCCTTGACCACGGTGCGCGTGCCGTAGCGCTTCTTCAGGTGGCGCACGACCAGCGTGCTGCTGTCGGTGCGGACGGCCGATGCGGAGGACGGGGCGGCGGCGGCGAGCGTGGCGGTATCGTTCATCAGGGACTGGCTGGTCAATCGTTAGGGCTTGGCGGGCGTGGCCGACGGCCGCAGGTCGAGCTGCGGGCCGGCCGCGGCGGGCGCGCTGGCATCGGTGCGCGGCGACAGCACCGCGCGCACGCGGCCCGACGGGTTGCCGGCGGTCGTGTTGTTGTCGCCGCCCGTGGCCGTGTAGTACTCGTTGCGGCTGTCGTAGGTGATGACCGCGCCGCGGATCTCGTCGATGATCTTCGCGCCCGCGCCGGACACGCGCGCCGCGCGGGCATGGCCGATCAGCTTGTTGACCTCCGACTTGCCGTCGTATTCGATGCGGTCGCCCCAGCCGTCGATGTACTCGTCCACGCCGTCGCGCTTCTGGCGGATGTACGCCTGGCGGCCCGGCTTGGCGGTGGCGATGGCGTACTGGTAGCCCTCGGGGTCGGTGCGCAGCTCGGCGGCGTCCGACTTCAGCACCATCGTGCCCTTGGTCAGCACCACGTTGCCGGTGAGCGTGTAGATCTGCTTGACGTCATCGTAGCTGGCGTTGTCGGCCTCCAGCACCAGCGGCTTGCCCTGGTCCGCGCGTTCGGCAAAGGCCGGCGCGGCCAGCGTCAGGCCGATGGCGGCAAGGGCGCCCAGCAGGGCGGGCGCGAGGCGGCGACAGGACGATGTCGTCAGGGATGCGGTCATGTTTGGCGAATGATGAGATGAAGACGGCGACCAGGGCGCGCCGCCGCGTGGGCGGCTGCCGGCGTCACTGGGTCCTGGTCTGCCCCTGCGGCGGGTTCATGATGATCGTGCCGCGTACGTTGCCCAGCAATTGTACTTCGCGGGTGACGTTGTTGAAGATCATGCCGTTGGCGGTCATGACCGACGGGCCGCGCGTCAGCTCCACGGCCTTGTCGGTCTTGACGATGTCGTCGTTGACCAGCAACTGGAAGTATTGCGAGGCGGCGGTCATGCGCGGGTCCTTCGACGGATCGGCGCCGGCCTGCCGGATGACGAAGGCGTTGCCGTACAGGTCGATCACCGACCCCTCGGCGTTCATCACGCCGCGGTCGGAATTGGCCGTCACGGGCGGCCGGTCGGCCTCGTACGAGCGCATGGCCGGCGTGGTCACCTCGTAGGTCTGGTCGTCCTCGAAATGGATCATCCTGACGCCGGTGAAGCGCAGCTTGGTGGATCCGTCCTCGGCCAGCTCGGTGGCCGAGAAGCGCTCCATCCAGTAGTCGGGCTCGTGGCGCTTGGCGCGCGACTGCTCGGCGTCCTCGCGCGGGGAGTTGAGCTGCACGAGCCAGAACGTGCTGCCGGCGACGATGGCCATCAGCAGCAGCGGCAGCAGCCGCATGACCATTCCGGTGAGTCTGGACAGGAAGTCCGGCATCGTTCAGATGACCTTGGCGCGCGTCAGGTCATGGATATGGAGCGCGCCCACCAGGCGGCCGTCGCCATCGACGACCAGTAGCTGGTTGATGCGGTTCGTTTCCATGATCTGCACGGCTTCCACGGCCAACTGGTCCTGGTTCACCGTGCGCGGGTTATGGTGCATGACGTCCCCGATCGGCACGGTCTTCCAGTCGCGCGGGGTTTCCAGCAGGCGGCGCAGGTCGCCGTCGGTGAACACGCCGATGGCGCGGCCATCGGGGTCCACCACGGCCGTCATGGCCATGCCCTTGCGCGTGATTTCCATTAGCGCCTGGGCCAGCGGCGTGCTTTCGCGCACCTCGGGCACCGCGTTGCCGGTGCGCATGACGTCGCGCACGTGGGTCAGCAGCTTGCGGCCCAGCGCGCCGCCGGGATGGGAGCGGGCGAAATCCTCCTCGCCAAAGCCGCGGGCGTCGAGCACGGCCACCGCCAGCGCGTCGCCCAGGGCCAGCGCGGCCGTGGTGCTGGCCGTGGGGGCCAGGTTCAGCGGGCAGGCTTCCTGCGCGACGGCACCGTCCAGGTGGGCGTCCGACAGCTTGGCCAGGTTCGACCCGGCATTGCCGGTGATCGAGATCAAGCCGGCGCCGATGCGCTTGACGATCGGCACGATCGACAGCAGTTCGGCAGTCTCGCCCGAGTTCGAGAACGCGATCAGCACGTCGTCGCGCGTGATCATGCCCAGGTCGCCGTGGCTGGCCTCGGCCGGGTGGACGAAGAACGACGGCGTGCCGGTGGAGGCCAGCGTGGCGGCCACCTTGCGGCCGATGTGGCCGGACTTGCCGATGCCGGAGACCACCACGCGCCCGGTGCAGCCGAGAATCATCTCGACCGCCTTGGTGAACGCGGGCGTCAGCCGGCCGGCCAGCGCCGAAACGGCGTCGGCCTCGATCTGGAGGGTGTGGCGAGCGAGCGCGAGTGCTCGATCCGCATCGAAATTGGCTATCATGGCGCTGGAGTATACCAACGAATGCGATGGCGTCTGGCCCGGCGATCCGCCCGGCCGCCATGACGACCGCCGCGCTTGCCGTCTCTTGCCGGCGGGGTGCCGATGCCGGCTCAGGCGCGTGCCCGGCCGGTGTTTCCAAAGCCTGCCGAATGCATTCTCCGCTGGAACTGACCCTCGTGCTGCTGGCCGCCGCCGTCTTCGGCGTGGTGGCGTTCCGCATGCTGCAACTGCCGCCCATGCTGGGCTACCTGGCGGTGGGCATCCTGATCGGCCCGCACGCGCTGGGCCTGGCCAGCGACACCGGCCAGACCAAGTACCTGGCCGAATTCGGCGTGGTCTTCCTGATGTTCTCGATCGGCCTGGAGTTCAGCCTGAGCAAGCTGCGGGCGATGAAGCGGCTGGTGTTCGGGCTGGGCGGGTCGCAGGTGGCGCTGTCGATGCTGGCGGTGGTGCCCGCGAGCTGGCTGTTCAGTTGGCTGTTCCCGCTGTCCTGGCAGGCGTCGGTGGCGCTGGGCGGGGCGCTGGCCATGTCGTCGACGGCCATCGTCGTCAAGATGCTGTCCGAGCGGATGGAGCTGGAAAGCGAGCACGGCCGCAACATCATCAGCGTGCTGCTGTTCCAGGATCTGGCCGTGGTGCCGCTGCTGATCATCATCCCGGCCCTGTCGCGCGATCCGGGCGACCTGGCCGCCGCGCTGGGCCTGGCCACGGTCAAGATCGTCGTGGCGCTGAGCCTGATCTTCTTCGTGGGGCAGCGCCTGATGAGCCGCTGGTTCCACATCGTGGCGGCGCGCCGGTCGCAGGAACTGTTCATGCTGAACCTGCTGCTGGTGACGCTGGGCATGGCGGCGCTGACCGAGCGGCTGGGCCTGTCGATGGCGCTGGGCGCGTTCATGGCCGGCATGCTGATCTCCGAGACGCCTTACCGCCATCAGGTGGAAGAAGACATCAAGCCGTTCCGCGACGTGCTGCTGGGCCTGTTCTTCGTCACCATCGGCATGCTGCTGAACGTGCGCGTGGTGTTCGACCACGTCTGGCTGGTGCTGGGCCTGCTGGTCATCCCCATCGTGTTCAAGCTGGTGCTGATCACCGGGCTGGCGCGGCTGTTCGGCTCGCGCCAGGGGGTGGCCATCCGCACGGGCCTGGGGCTGGCGCAGGCCGGCGAGTTCGGGTTCGTGCTGCTGAACCAGATCGACGGCATGGGGCTGGTGGACCCGGTGCTGATCCAGGTGATCCTGGCGTCGATGCTGCTGTCGATGCTGGCCGCGCCGTTCCTGATCCAGTACAGCGACGCCATCGTGCTGCGCTTTGCCGCCAACGAATGGCTGATGCAGTCGCTGAACATGACGCGCATTGCCGCCCAGAGCCTGCAGACCGAGAAGCACGCGATCATCTGCGGCTACGGCCGCAGCGGCCAGAACCTGGCGCACATGCTGGAGCGGGAGGGCATCAACTACGTGGCGCTGGACCTGGACCCGGACCGCGTACGCGAGGCCGCCGCCGCTGGCGATACCGTGGTCTATGGCGACGCCGGCCGGCGCGAATCGCTGATCGCGGCCGGTATCCACCGGGCGGCGCTGGTCGTGGTGACCTACGCCAACACGCCGTCGGCCGTGAAAGTGCTCCATCACGTGCAGGAACTGGAGCCCGCCATGCCGGTGATCGTCCGGACCGTGGACGATTCGGAGCTGGACACCCTGCAGAAGGCCGGCGCCACCGAGGTGGTGCCCGAGATCATCGAGGGCAGCCTGATGCTGGCGTCCCACGCGCTGGTGCTGCTGGGCGTGCCGATGCGCCGCGTGGTGCGCGGCGTCCAGCAGGCCCGCGACGCGCGCTACAGCCTGCTGCGCGGCTACTTCCACGGGCGCGACGACGAGGAAGACATGGTCGAGCGCGATACCGTGCGGCTGCATTCGGTGTCGCTGGGCCCCGAGCACACGGCGGTGGGCCGCAGGCTGGGCGCGCTGGGGCTGGAGCGGATTGGCGTGGAGGTGACGGCGGTGCGCCGGCGCGGTATCCGCGCGTTCGATCCGCAGCCCGAGACCGTGCTGGAACCGGGCGACATCATCGTGCTGCGCGGCACGCCCGAGGCGCTGGAGTCTGCCGAAGTCCGGCTGTCGCAGCAGTAGGCGTGGGCGGGCTCAGGCCGAGCCCGTGCGCCGGGCCTCGGCGGTTGCGGGGGTGGAGCGGCGGGTGCCGCCGTTGTCGACCCAGGATGCCGGCAGGCTGTCGAGCACCGCGCGGGCGTCGAGCGACCGGATCGGCACATGAGGATCGGCCGGAATGCGTCCCTCGTTCTGCAGTAGCAGGTAGCGCATGCAGCACACGCGCAGAAAGGACGCGAAGTTGGCAGACAGCGACGCCTCGCCGCGATATTCGGCCAGTTCGTCGTGCAGGCGCGCCAGCAACTGGTTGACGCTCATCGCGTCGCGCCGGGCCAGTTCCTCCAGCACCTCCCAGAACAGCGTTTCCAGCCGGATGCTGGTAGCCACGCCGTGCAGGCGCAGCGAGCGGGACTGGGTCTGGTACGAGTCCGGATTGGCCCGGACAAAGATTTCACACATGCGGCCACTCCCGTGCGCAGCGGCCGGACCGGCCGCGTTCGGAAGCCTCTACTCTACGATCCGCGTTCCCAGCACGGCAAGAAACTGCGCCAGCCACGCGGGATGCGCCGGCCAGGCGGGCGCCGTCACCAGGTTGCCGTCGGTGTGGGCCTGGTCGACCGGGATGTCGGCATAGGTGCCGCCGGCCAGCCGCACTTCCGGGGCGCAGGCCGGATAGGCCGAGCAGGTGCGGCCTTCGAGCACGTCGGCGGCGGCCAGCAACTGGGCGCCGTGGCAAACCGCCGCGATCGGCTTGTTGGCCTGGGCGAAATGGCGCACGATCTCGATCACGCGGTCGTTCAGGCGCAGATACTCGGGCGCCCGGCCGCCCGGGATCACCAGCGCGTCGTAGCTGGCCGGCTGGACATCGGCAAACGTGGCATTGAGCGTGAAGTTGTGGCCGCGTTTTTCGCTGTAGGTCTGGTCGCCCTCGAAGTCGTGGATGGCCGTGGCGCAGTGGTCGCCGGCCTTCTTGTCCGGGCAGACCGCGTGGACCGTGTGGCCCACCATCTGGAGTGCCTGGAACGGCACCATGGTCTCGTAGTCCTCGGCGAAGTCGCCCACCAGCATCAGAATCTTCTTTGCCATAGCTGTCTCCTGTATGGTTACGGGTTGCGGCCGCCCGGGCAGCCCGGCCATTGTGCGGCGGCCCGGCGCGGCGCGGGTGGTAGCCCGTTACCGCATGACCCTTTCCTACAGATTCCCCATGGCAGATTCCATCATCCAGTCCCCCGACCTCGGCGATGTCACCGGTTACCTGCGTGACCGCATCCGCACCGTGCCGGACTGGCCGCAGCCCGGCGTGCAGTTCCGCGACATCACGCCGCTGCTGCAGAACCCCAAGACCCTGCGCGTGCTGATCGACGTGTTCGTGCACCGCTACATGGACCAGCAGCTCGACCTCGTGGCCGGCATCGACGCGCGCGGCTTCATCCTGGGGTCGATCATCGCCTACGAGCTGAACCTGGGCTTCGTGCCGATCCGCAAGAAGGGCAAGCTGCCGTTCCAGACCGTGGCCGAGGAGTACGAGCTGGAGTACGGCAGCGCCACGGTGGAGATCCACGCCGATGCCTGCAAGGCCGGCGACCGCGTGCTGCTGATCGACGACCTGATTGCCACCGGCGGCACGATGATGGCCGGGCGCAAGCTGCTGGAGCGGCTGGGCGCCACGGTGGTGGAGGGCGCGGCCATCGTCGATTTGCCCGAACTGGGCGGCTCGAAGCTGCTGCACGCGGCCGGGCTGCCGCTGTTCACGGTCTGCAAGTTCGAGGGGCATTGACCGGCACGCAACGCCGCGGCGCCGTCAGACCTGGGTGTCATTGCCCCACATGTCCGCGCGGCGCATAATGCCCCATTGATAACATCGCGATGACCGGGCGGGCCGCCCTTTTTCGCTTGCCAAGCCTCGCCAGCCGGCACCGGTCACGAAGGGACGCGCAATGGGCGTACTGCTTCATCTTCTCTCCGGCGTGGCGCTCCTGGTCTGGGGCACCAACATCGTCAAGGTCGGCATCCTCCGGGTGTACGGCGCCAACCTGCGCCAGGTGCTGTCGGTCAGCGTTTCCAACCGGTTCAAGGCGTTCGCGGCCGGCCTGGGCGTGACCGGCCTGGTGCAGAGCAGCAACGCCACCGCCGTCATCGTCAGCTCGTTCGTGGGCCAGGGCCTGATCGCCGTGGCGCCGGCGCTGGCCATCATGCTGGGCGCCAACGTGGGCACGGCGCTGATGGTGCAGGTGTTCTCGCTGGACCTGTCCTGGCTGTCGCCGCTGCTGATCTTCGTCGGCGTGATCCTGCATCTGTCGTGGAAGGGCAGCAAGGCCGGCCACGTGGGGCGCGTGCTGATCGGCCTGGGGCTGATCACGCTGGCGCTGGAACTGATCTCGATCGCCACGCGGCCGGTGGTGCAGGCCGCCGGGGTCAAGGTGCTGTTCAGCACGCTGACCGGCGACGCCGCGCTGGACATGCTGATCGGCGCCTTCCTGACCATCCTCTGCTATTCGAGCCTGGCCGTGGTGCTGTTCTGCGGCGCGCTGGCCAAGGCGGGCGTGGTGTCGATTCCCGTGGCGCTGGCGCTGGTGCTGGGGGCCAACCTCGGCTCGGGCATCTCGGCGCTGCTGACCACTTCGGGCAACAACCAGCCCGGCAAGCGCGTGACGCTGGGCAACCTGCTGTCGCGGCTGGTGGGCTGCCTGGTGGCGCTGCCGCTGCTGATCCAGGCGCAGGACCTGCTGGCGCTGGTCGATACGGACCCGCAGCGGCTGGTCGTCAACTTTCACCTGCTGTTCAACGTGGCGCTGGCCGTGCTGCTGCTGGGCGCCACCGGGCCGCTGGCGCGGCTGTGCGAGGCGATCCTGCCGGGCCGCAATACCGGCGACAGCCAGGTGACGCCGCGCCACCTGGATGCCGCCGCGCTGTCCACGCCCACGCTGGCGCTCTCCAACGCCGCCCGCGAGGTGCTGCGCATCGGCGACCGCATCGAGCAGATGCTGGACAACCTGCTGCGCGTGCTGCGCACCAACGACCTGAAGCTGGCCAACGCCACCTGTCGCATCGACAACGAGGTGGACGACCTCTACACGGCCATCAAGCTGTACCTGACCCAGATCAGCACCGAGGCGCTGGACGAGCGCGACGGCCAGCGCTGGACCGAGATCATCTCGCTGACCATCAACCTGGAGCACGCGGGCGACCTGATCGAGCGGGTCATCATGGACGCCCGCGAGAAGAAGATCGCGCACAACCTGTCGTTCTCCGAGGCCGGCATGGAGGAAATTGCCGAGATGCATCGGCGGGTGGTCGGCAACCTGCGGCTGGGCCTGTCGGTCTTCCTGACCGGCGACATCCGCAGCGCCCAGCAGCTGATGGCCGAGAAGGCCAACTTCCGCGACCTGGAACGCCAGTACGCCCGCTCGCACCTGCAGCGCGTGGCCGTGCAGACCGCCGAAAGCATCGAGACCAGCTCGCTGCACCTGGACGTCATCAGCGAACTGAAGCGCCTGAACTCGCTGTTCTGCGCCACGGCGTACCCGGTGCTGGAACAGGCGGGCCTGATGAACCGCAGCCGGATGAAGGAAGACACGCCTGGCGGCGTGGGGGACGTGGCGGAAGTGCGGTAGTGGCTGGCCTGGCCGATGGTGGTGGCTCCCTCTCCCGCACGCGGGACAGGGGCTGGGGGTGAGGGCGTTGAGGTGCAAATTGCGACAAGTCGGCGCTTGCGCCGCCGGCCCTCACCCCCGACCCCTCTCCCGCAGGCGGGAGAGGGCAGAAAGAAGGTACCTGAGCGGGCCCTCTTATCCCCGCTTCAGCAACGGCTTCAGATACTTCCCGGTGAAGCTGGCCTTGCTGGCCGCTACCGTTTCCGGCGTGCCCTTGGCTATGACCTGGCCGCCGCCGGCGCCGCCTTCGGGGCCCATGTCGATCAGCCAGTCGGCGGTCTTGATGACGTCGAGGTTGTGCTCGATGATCACGACCGTGTTGCCGTGGTCGCGCAGCTTCTGGATGACCTTCAGCAGCAGCTCGATGTCGTGGAAATGCAGCCCGGTGGTCGGCTCGTCGAGGATGTAGAGCGTGCGGCCCGTGTCGCGCTTGGACAGTTCGAGCGACAGCTTCACGCGCTGCGCCTCACCGCCGGACAGCGTGGTGGCCGACTGGCCCAGCCGGATATAGCCCAGCCCCACGTCCAGCAGCGTCTGCAGCTTGCGGCGCACCACGGGCACGGCGCTGAAGAACTCGTGCGCCTGTTCCACGCTCAGGTCCAGCACCTCGGAGATATTGCGCCCCTTGTACTGCACTTCCAGCGTCTCGCGGTTGTAGCGCTGGCCGTGGCAGACGTCGCACGGTACGTAGACGTCGGGCAGGAAGTGCATCTCCACCTTGATCACGCCGTCGCCCTGGCACGACTCACAGCGCCCGCCCTTGACGTTGAACGAGAACCGGCCCGGGTCGTAGCCGCGCTCCTTGGCCGACGGCACGCCCGCGAACAGCTCGCGGATCGGCGTGAACAGGCCCGTGTAGGTGGCCGGGTTCGACCGCGGCGTGCGGCCGATCGGGCTCTGGTCGACGTTGATGACCTTGTCGAAATGCTCCAGCCCGTCGATATGGTCGTGCGGCGCCGGCTCCGCCGTGGAGCCGTACAGGTGGCGCGCCACGGCGTTGTACAGGGTGTCGTTGATCAGCGTCGACTTCCCCGATCCCGAGACACCGGTAATGCAGGTCAGCAGCCCGACCGGAATCTCGGCCGACACGTTGCGCAGGTTGTTGCCCGTGGCGTTGACGATGCGCAGCATGCGCTCCTGGTCGGGCGCGGCGCGCTGCTTCGGCACCTCGATCGTGCGCTGGCCGGACAGGTACTGGCCCGTCAGCGACGCCGGCGACTGCTCGATCTGCGCCGGCGTGCCCTCGGCCACGATCATCCCGCCATGCACGCCGGCACCCGGCCCGATGTCGACGACGTAGTCGCACGCGCGGATCATGTCCTCGTCGTGCTCCACCACCAGCACCGAGTTGCCGATGTCGCGCAGATGCTTGAGGGTGCCGATCAGGCGGTCGTTGTCGCGCTGGTGCAGGCCGATGGACGGCTCGTCCAGCACGTACATCACGCCGGTCAGCCCCGAGCCGATCTGCGACGCCAGCCGGATGCGCTGCGCCTCGCCGCCCGACAGCGTGTCGGCGCTGCGCTCCAGCGACAGGTAGTCCAGCCCCACGTTATTGAGGAAGTTCAGCCGCGCCGAGATCTCCTTGACGATCTTGTCGGCAATCTCGCGCTTGGCGCCGTGCAGGTTCAGCGTCAGGAACCACGTCAACGCGTCGCGCAGCGGCAGGCTGTTGATCTCGTAGATGGCCCGCGCCTGCGCGTCCTCGCCAATCTTGACGTGGCGCGCCTCGGTGCGCAGCCGCGTGCCGTGGCAGACCGGGCACGCCTGGTTGTTCTGGTACTTGGCCAGTTCCTCGCGCACGGCCGCCGAATCGGTCTCGCGGTAGCGGCGCTCCAGGTTCGGGATGATGCCCTCGAACGCATGCTCGCGCACCGTGGTGCGACCGCGTTCGTTGATGTACGTGAACGGGATTTCCTGCTCGCCCGACCCCTGCAGCACCACCTGCTGCACCTCGGCGGGCAGGTCCTCGAACGCGGTCTCGGTGTCGAAGTCGAAATAGGCCGCCAGGCTCTGCAGCATCTGGAAGTAGAACTGGTTGCGGCGGTCCCAGCCCTTGATGGCGCCCGAGGCCAGCGACAGGTTCGGAAAGGCCACCACGCGCTTCGGGTCGAAGAACGTGATCTGGCCCAGCCCGTCGCAGCTCGGGCAGGCGCCCATCGGGTTGTTGAACGAGAACAGCCGCGGCTCCAGCTCCTGCAACGAATACGAGCAGATCGGGCAGGCAAAGCGCGAGCTGAAGACATGCTCGTGGCCCGTGTCCATCTCCAGCGCGATGGCGCGGCCGTCGGCCAGCCGCAGCGCGGTTTCGAACGATTCGGCCAGCCGCTGCTTGATGTCGGCGCGCACCTTGACGCGGTCCACGACCACGTCGATCGAGTGCTTCTCGGTCTTCTTGAGCTTGGGCAGGCTGTCCACCTCGTAGACCTTGGCGGCCGCCTCGTGCGCGGTGCCGCCGCCCGAGCGGATGCGAAAACGCACGAAGCCCTGCGCCTGCATGGCATCGAACAGGTCCGTGTGCTCGCCCTTGCGGTCCGAGACCACCGGCGCCAGGATCATCAGCTTGGTGTCCTCGGGCAGCGCCAGCGCGGCGTCCACCATCTGCGAGACGCTCTGGGCCTGCAGCGCGATGTGGTGATCGGGGCAGTAGGGCGTGCCGGCGCGGGCGTAGAGCAGGCGCAGGTAGTCGTGGATCTCGGTGACGGTGCCGACGGTGGAGCGGGGGTTGTGGCTGGTGGCCTTCTGTTCGATCGAGATCGCCGGGGACAGCCCCTCGATCAGGTCGACGTCGGGCTTTTCCATCAGTTGCAGGAACTGGCGGGCGTAGGCGGACAGCGATTCGACGTAGCGGCGCTGGCCCTCGGCGTAGAGCGTGTCGAACGCCAGCGAGGACTTGCCCGAGCCCGACAGGCCCGTGATCACCACCAGCTTGTTGCGCGGCAGGTCCAGGTTGATGTTCTTCAAATTGTGGGTGCGCGCCCCACGGATCTTGATTTCTTCCATATCCCGTTCGTTCGCCCGGTGGGCCGCGGCCAGCAGCATGCCGGCCGTGCCCGCGGAAATTCGATGTGCCTTGCCCGACGCCTGGAATGGCCCGCCGCACGCGGCCGCCAGCCCGCTGCCGCGCACTTTTCCGGGTCCCGCCCGCACTGCACGTGACCGGGAAAGCGCGAGAAGCAAACCTGCTAATATACCGAACTTCGGTTTCCGGGGTTGCCCGGCGCCAGACGGCCCCGCCCGGGCGCCCGGCCGCCAGCGGCGCTGGCGTTACGGCGGCGGCGGGCCGATCAATGTCCGCCACGCCAGACATGGCGGTACCTGGCAACTCGCGGGCACCGGCCTGATCGAAGCTGCCAGGCTGCCGATGCGGCGACCGGACCAGAATTCCACCAACGACCGCGATGCCGTCGATCCCGCCTTCTTCTCCTAGCCTTGCCGCCGACCCGGCCCCCGCCGAGACCCTGCGCGACCGCATGACGCGCGGCGAACTGCGCGCGAGCCTGTCGCTAGCCAGCATCTTCGCCCTGCGCATGCTGGGCCTGTTCCTGATCCTGCCCGTCTTTGCCGAATTCGCGCGCACGCTGCCCGACGGGCACGACGCCCAGCGCGTGGGCCTGGCCATGGGCATCTACGGCCTGATGCAGGCGTTCCTGCACATCCCGCTGGGCTGGCTGTCGGACCGCGTGGGCCGCAAGCCGGTCATGGTGGCCGGCCTGCTGCTGTTCGTGGCCGGTGGGCTGGTGGCGGCCTTTGCCGATACGCTGACCGGCATCACCGTGGGCCGCGCGCTGCAGGGCATGGGCGCCATCTCGGCGGCCATTACGGCCTGCATTGCCGACCTGACGCGCGAGCGCCATCGCACCAAGGCCATGGCGATGGTGGGCGGCAGCATCGGGCTGACGTTCGCGCTGTCGCTGGTGATTGCATCGCCGCTGCTGCACGCCATCGGCATGCCCGGCATCTTCGGCCTGATGGCGGTGCTGGGCGTGCTGGCCATCGGCGTGACGATCTTCCTGGTGCCAGCCCCGCCGCCGCCGCATCCGGTGCAACTGCCGTTCCGGCAGGTGCTGCTCAACGCCGACCTGATCCGCCTGAACGTGGGCGTGCTGGCGCTGCACGCCAGCCAGGTGGCGATGTTCATGGTGGTGCCGGCCATGCTGGCCGACGCCGGGATGCCGCTGGACCAGCACTGGAAGGTGTACCTGCCCGTGGTGCTGGTGTCGTTCCTGCTGATGCTCGGGCCGATGATGGCCGCCGAGCGCTACGGCAAGGTGCGGCCGGTGCTGCTGGCGTCCGTGGCGCTGATGACGGCCGTGCAGTTGCTGTTCGCCACCGTGCACGGGCTCTGGCCGATCGCCGGCGTGCTGCTGCTGTTCTTCGTCGCGTTCAACGTGCTGGAGGCCATGCAGCCGTCGCTGGTGTCGCGCTACGCGGCCGCCAGCCGTGGTGCCGCGCTGGGCATCTACAACACCACGCAGGCGCTGGGGCTGTTCCTGGGCGGCGTGGCGGGCGGCTGGCTGCTCAAGCACGAAGGCCGCCCGGCAGTGTTCGTGGGCTGCGCGGCCGTGCTGCTGCTCTGGCTTATAATCGCCTGGAGCATGAAGGCGCCGCCGGCCCGCAAGCAGGAAGCCGGCCCGGCCGTGGCGGCTTAGACACACTTTTTAAAGTCTCCGCAACAGCCCGAAACGCTTTTTCCCGATACAGGCGGTAGCATTCGACACGCGCCCGACGGTCTCTCCGGACGGCGCGTGATGTCGTTAACGGGCGGCATCCCTGGGCGTTCCTGCGCCCGTCGCGCCGCCATTCATCCCGCGAACCTCGCACTACGTTTAACGCCGCGCTGAAAGGGCGCGGTCCTTGGAGATCTTCACCATGGCATCGGTCAACAAAGTCATCCTCGTCGGCAACCTGGGCGCCGACCCGGAAACCCGCTACATGCCCAGCGGCGACGCCGTCACCAACATCCGGCTCGCGACGACCGACCGCTACAAGGACAAGCAGAGCGGCGAGTTCAAGGAAGCGACCGAGTGGCACCGCATCGCGTTCTTCGGCAAGCTGGCCGAGATCGCCGGCCAGTACCTGCGCAAGGGTTCGTCGGTCTACATCGAAGGCCGCATCCGCACCCGCAAGTGGCAGGACCAGTCCGGCCAGGACAAGTACAGCACCGAAATCGTCGCCGACCAGATGCAGATGCTGGGCGCCCGCCAGGGCGGCGGTGGCGGCGGTGACGAGGGTGGCTACGGCGGCGGTGGCGGTGGTGGCGGCGGCTACAGCCGCGAATCGCAAGGCGGCAGCGGTGGCGCCGGCTACGGCGGCGGCCGCGGCCAGGGCGGCGGCGGGGCTGGTGGCAGCGGCGGCCAGCAGGGCGGCCAGCGTCGCCAGCAACAGTCGTCGAACGGCTTCGAGGATATGGACGACGATATTCCGTTCTAACCTTGAGTAACGGATATTGGTAAAGATCAACCCCGCCTCTGTGCGGGGTTTTTCTTTTTAATCAGTATCTTATTGGCAATGGTGCATTGGAAAGATCCAGCGTTGGTTTTGCGGAGAATCATGAGATTTCCGTCAGGAAGCGAAAGTGTCAAGTTCGGCTCCAGAAGTTAAACGCTTTGGCAGGATCTTCGGCGTCCAACTACGGGTGGACATCTGGAGTTGCATGGCGACACAGTGCTGCTTTTGAGTTACGGCTGGGCTGTTGCCGCTCCTCCATCTACGCTGTCCGAAGTTGCTGCCGCGCAGCACGACCTAATCGGTTATCGATAGCTGATACCTACAGCTTCATCGAGTGATGGCTTTCGTTACTGCGCGTATGATTAGCGCGATCACCACAAGGGAGATAGCAAAGCAATGTCACGATGCACAGCACCAGTTCGAGGACACCACTCGGCAGCAGCGGCAGCAGCTTGTCCGGCATGTAGCTCCCGCTATGGCGGGTACCGCGGCAGCTATGGCAGTGGATACGGCAGTGGCTACGGCTCGTCTTACTCTTCTGGTGGTAGCAGCTATAGCAGCGGTGGCCGGTCCAGCGGCGGCGGCAGTTCAAGGCCGCGTTGGTCGCGTGCCGGTTCGTCCGTTTCGTACACGCCCGCTCAGGTGGTGTCCCTGACTCCGATTCGCGAGGCTGTTGAAAAGGAAGCAGCGGCGAAGCCGGACCTTAGGGATTGCTTCCTCTGCCACGCTTGGGATGACAGGCAGGGCGCGGCCAAGGAGCTGCACGATTTGCTTGAGGCGGCTGGTGTCAAGGTCTGGTTTAGCGAGAAGGACCTTGGTCTTGGCGTACCGATGATGCGAGCTATCGATAAAGGCTTAGCGGCCTCGAAAATTGGGCTCGTCTTGGTGACCCCCGCATTGTTGGCACGCCTTCCGAAAGAGGGTGTCGCTGACAAAGAACTTTCGACTCTTCTGCAAGGTAACCGTCTCGTGCCCATTGTGCACGGCACTACCTACACTGCGCTCCGCGATGTCAGCCCCATGCTTGCTTCTCGAAGCGGACTTGACACGTCGGAAGATACGATGGCGGTAGTCGCAACCAAAATTGCCGAGCTGGTTTCTATCTGGAGCTGACAGGAGAGGCATCCGTACGGCAGAAAGGCCGGCGAGAGCCGGCTTTTTGCTTCTGGGGCGGATGAATGCTCCGTGACACAGAAAAGTCGTAAACATTGCCTACGGTGGATTGGACGCGTCGGCCGAAGGAGCGCCAATGCACGCCCGATTCCATGTGGTGACGGTCCGGCACTCCGACGGCGAGCGCCTGCCGATCTTGCTGGACGCAGACCGGCAACCTATTGGCTGGATCAACGAGTATGCAATTCAGCGGCTGCGTTCGCGGCTGTCGGCCAACAGCCTGACCAAGGCACTGCATGTCCTCGGTCTGCTGTGGCTGTGGGCGGTCCAGCATTCCATTCCGCTGCAGGCGAGATTGCTTGCCGGCGACGGCCTCTCACCGGACGAGATTGCCAGTCAACTCTATCCTTGGTTAAGGCGCGACTTCCAATCGCGAGTGGCGGTACGTCGGCTGGTCGTCGCCCCGACTACCGTAGCGCAGCGTCTGCAGGTTGTCATGCAGTTCATTCGTTGGCATCTGGAGAGGGCTATGGCCCGATTGCCGATTGGAAGCCCGGAGTTGAGCCACGTCAGGGAGCGATTGGCCACGATGCAGCACACCTTCGCCACGGCCGGGCCAAGGCGTGCCGAGCCGGTACATCATGCGTCGCCGCTGTCCGAGGAGCGGGTGAACCGCCTCCTGAGCATCTGCCGTCCCGGCAGTGATGAAAATCCGTGGAAGGCCGCGTATCAGGACCGCAATTACGTCATCGTTCTGGTGCTGTTGTTGTTGGGTATCCGGCGGGGCGAACTCCTCAAACTACGGGTTGCGGACTGTGTCTTATCGGGTGCGATTCCGGAGATCCGGGTCGAGCGCTCGCCTGACGACGCGAAGGACCCTCGCCGCCATGAACCCCAGGTGAAGACAGAGTCGCGCCAGTTGCCTTGCGATCGGGCGCTGGCTTCACTGCTGAATTCCTATATCTGTCGTACACGTCGAGCGATACCGGGGGCGGACAAAAGTCCGTTCCTATTCCTGAGCCGAGATGGCGCACCGATGAGCCTGGCTCGCGTCAACGGCTTGCTCACACAGGTGGGCGCTGCACATGCTGAATTCCGCGATCTGCACCCGCACTGCCTGCGCAGTACGTGCGCGACGAACTTCCGTGCGCGAGCACTGCGGACAGGCCTGGACGAGGAGCGCGTCGAGAAGCACATGATGTACTTCTTCGGCTGGCGCTCGTCGGATTCCATCCGACCTTATGTTTGGCAAGCGATCAGGCGCGAGTCCTGTGAGCTCAGCCTTGCGTACCAATCGACGGTCTTTAATGCATCGATGACCGATATCGAATGACGAACGCCGAGGTCAACCGCGCAATCATGTCGTTGCTGCGCAAAAACAAGCTTCCACCATTGCCGAGCTACGTCATCGACCGAGAAGGTCGTCGGATGGAGATGGGTGAAACGTACTGGAAATTCAATCTCGCGACCAACAACGCCGCGTTTCATTGGGAGAGGCAGTCGGACGGCAGCGTAGTCGTTGGCTACGCGCTGCGTCGATGGGCATCGATGTTAATGACGCAGCAAGCGGGTCGGAGCGTGCTCAATGCGCTGACTAAAGTGCTTGGGGCCATGCGAGGAAGACCCTCAGGCATTAGTACGCAGGGGCAGGCGCTATTGGAACAGTGGCGAGCCTTGGCATCGGTGGAACAGACAGAAGACCTGAAGGTGGCATTGTGTCGGCATGTCGAGACAACTGTTCGCGCGCTACGGGCCAGAAAGGCGATGGACGAGTTCTACCTTCTGCGAAGCTGGTATCGCTGGTCAGCAACAATGCTCGCGCGCCTGGGGTTCGATGAGCAGTTCGCGCTTGAATTGGATGAGGTCTCCATACCCGCACGCTCTTCCCAGCTCGCGGTGGAGTTGGAAGATGAGGAGCGCGGGCCGCTCTGGGACACGGAGGTGGCTGTCCTGCGAGCGGCATTGGCAGGTGACCGCTCCCAGGAGCGGGCGCACGTGATGCAGCGTGCAGCGATTGCGTTGAGCCTGGCATATGGTCGGAATCCATCGAACTATTGCCTCCTCAGGGAGGAGGATCTGTCAAACCAGTTGGCCGGGTTCGACGTGCCCCCACAGTGGATACTGTCCATTCCCCGCATCAAGAAGTGGGGAATCGGTGTGCGCCAGCAGTTTGTGCAAGAGCGGGTGAGCAACGATCTGCTGCCGTTGATACGTGAGCTGTTGGCCGCCAATGGGAGTATCGATTGCAAAGGCTACCCGCGTCCGCTATTTATGCGCGACAGCGCGGACGAATGGCGGGCGGGAACCGGTGTCGATGAGTATGCGTACCACATGACGGGAAAGGAATTCCTGATTCTCATACGGGGGTTCGCTGCCCGAATGGCAATCGAATCACCGCGTACCGGACGTCAGCTTCGATTGAGTTCACGCCGCTTGCGGTACACGTTTGCCACGACGATGGTGGAGCTTGGTGCTTCGAAGACTGTGCTTGCCACGATGTTGGACCATTCCGATACGCAACATGTGCGCGTCTACTATGCGCTGAAGGGGGCGCGCCTGACCCGCATTCTGGATCGCGCCGCTGCGCTGCGGCTCGGCCCCCTTATGAAGTTGTTCAAGGGGACGCCCATCGGAGTGGATTCGGAAGCGGCGAAGGTCGTTCGCCAGGAAAAGAGAGTCCGTTTCGTCGGCGATGTGGAAGCGGTGGATTCGGTGGAGATTGGCGCATGCGGCCAGTCACCGCGCTGCTTGCTGGATCCACCATACTCCTGCTACGTTTGCCCCAAGTTCCAGCCGTACTTGGAAGCCGACCATCAGGCCGTACTAGATGCGCTGCTCAAGGGCAGGGACGTGCGTCGTGGGCAGCTTGGCATGCGCCTGTCAGTCCAGATGGATGAAGTGATCTACGCCGTAGCGGAGGTTGTTCAACTGGTGGCGCACCATGGCAAACGGAACGGCGGTTAGGCGTAAGACGATGGCGGCTGTCGGTCGCCTGGAAGCACCTGCAGGAGATGACTGGGTCGAGAACGGCAAGCAACTGATCGGCAAGGCGAAAGCGTTGATGCCGTTCGGTGATGTCGAGTGGGATGCTCCGGTCTGGGATGTCTCGGCTGCATACGAGCACCGCACGCGCGGATACAAAGCCAATGCCCGGGGATTGCGGCTGCCGTTCACCCAGCACAGAAAAGCGGCCAAAGGTGTGGGCGATCCGTTGCCAGAGGGATTCGCAGATCTCGTCAAGGCACTTGTTTGCATGCGCCATCAAAGACGCGGTCAATCCATGGCAAGCCACAGCGTGTTCATCCGCGCTACGCGCTATATCTGCGACGCCATCCGAAGGACGGGTCATCACCTGGCCGAGTTGCGAAAGGATGATCTGGATCGGGCAGCAACCGTAGTTCTGCGCAGGGAACGAGAGACCTCGGCATACAAAGTCCTCGGCCACATGGAGGAGTTCGCCGACATGATGGACCGATACCGACTAAGTCGCGTGAGGCTGGACTGGCGCTGCAGGCGAAAGGCACGGCCTAGGTCATTGACGCCAGACCGGATCGGAGACCGTTCGCCTGAGGTGTCGGACAGGCTACCGAAGGAGGAAGCGATCCGGGCGCTTGGATGGCTCTACCAGACGATCCCACCGGCCGAACATCCTGACGATGGGAGCGCGGCCGACCGCATACTGATTCTGATCGTCACGATCATGGCGTGTACGGGCCTGAGAGTTGGCGAGATGCTGACGCTGCCGGTGAATCCCATCTCCGTTGCGAAGGACTGCAGCCGGAACCTGCGCTATGCGAGGCTGAAAGGCCGTGCTGACGACGTGATGGTCGAATGGCATTCGAAGCCGTTGCTGTCCGAGACCGTTGAACTGGTGGAGGCCGCAGTGGCGGAACTGCGCGGGGCAACAGACGGGCCGCGACAGGTTGCCATGAAGGCAAATCGTTGCGGCTCGCTAGTGCCTGGCAACGCGATTCCCAGATTCCTTTCCACGTCTGACTTGCGGACCGTTCTGGGTCTGAAAAGTTGGGGTCTTGCGCAGTTCCTCCGATCGCGCGAAATTCCCTACGAGGTCGTGAATCGAAGGCTCCGTGTAGAACGGGATGCACTGCGCAGTGGTATTGCGAAAGACCACTGGTTCGGACCGGTGATCCCGGGGCCTGCCGGTCAACGGCTCGAGCTCCATGAAGCGCTGTGCGCGGTCTACGCAAACCAGTTCCATCGCGGGACGCGGACAACGCTCACATACGCGGCCCGACCGGTATCTGAACAGAACGTAAGTGACTTCTTGACCGGACGGCCCGCCATTCCATCGGCGTTCGAACGGTATGGACTGGCGGGTAAAGACGGCCTTGTACTGCGCGTGCGATCACATGGACTCCGTCACTTCCTGAACCACCTGCTGGACGAAGGTGGGGCGCCGGATCTTGTGCAAACGAAGTGGTTCGGTCGCCAGCATGAGGCGGATACGAGAGCCTACCAACATCTGACGGCTGCCCAGCGAGCGGCGCAGGTGGTGAATGAGGTTCTAGAAGACAAGTTGGCGGGAAGCATTGTTGAGGTGGCCAAAGCGCTGCCGCTTGAAGTGGCAAAGACATTCCTGACCGCGCGCATCCAGGCAGTCCATGACGTGGGGCCGGGACTATGCGTCCACGACTTCCAGATGTCTCCCTGTGAGCGCCACCTGCAATGCACGGCGAAGTGCGAGGACTACTTGTGGATCAAGGGCGAAGAGGCCAGAGCGCACGAACTGATAAGGCAGGCCGCGGTGGCATACATCAGCCTGCATGCCGTGACGGCACGTGCGAGGTCGCGATCCTTGATGCACTCGGATTGGTATCGGCATCTTGAGACTCGATATGGTCAGTTGATGGAGCAGCTATCAACAATCGGCTTCCACAGAGCTGATCTGGTGCGATACGTAGAGGAGCGAGAGCATGCCGACAAGCATCCGAGCGAGCGCAAAGATAAGTGAGCATAGGAAGGCCGGTATCATCGCCGAGCTTGAGCGCTGGCAGGGCAGGGAAATGGGAACGCGGTTGACATGGGGGCGTGTCGAAGCCTTCTCCGGATATACCCGCCAGGCACTCAGCCGCCATCCAGAGATCGTGCATGCCTACCAGGAAGCCAAGCGTGCGCTGGCGGACGGAAGCCGAAAGTCCAGGTCTCGAGCGATTCGCGACGAGATCGCATACCTTGATCAAACGGTGGAGAGCCTGCGCGCCAAGATTCGATGGTACGAGAACATTGAAGCGCAATGGCTACGGCGCTGGCAACGCATTGCCAATCAATGTCTGCAACGCGGGCTCAGTATCGAGGAATTGGATCGCCCATTGGATCCCTTGAATCGGAAAGCCTAGGCAGATTTAGCGGGCTCGGGTGTCTCAGTGATCGGCGTTGCAATCTTGAGAAAGCCGCAGACATCGAGTGTCACCTGCGCGACCGCGTCGACGAACTACTCCGCCTTGGCCGATCGCCTGCGCACGCGCTCGGCCCACTCGCGTACGGCTTGGCGATAGTAGCGTTCGGATTCCATGGCCCAGGCATCGTGCTGCTCGGCGACTGCGTGCGATACGAAGATGCGATCAATTGCGAGATCCTCGAAGCGGCCGTGATGGTGCACCCCGTTGCGCTCGCGCAGCTCCTGATCGAACTCCTTCTCGAAGCGCTTTATAAATGGTCCGATCTCGATGCGATGCTTGGGCGCGAGCTTGGCGAGCGCATTGAGGTACCGCTTGATGCGTTCCTTGAGTTCATAGAACCGGTTGAAGAACATCTCGCACATGTAGGTCAGGTGCGTGTGCTTGTGGACCGGCAGGCCGCGAAAGGGGAAGCGGCGGAAGTAGTACTCGCAGTCGCGCAGGGCAAACACCGCCTGCTCGATGCCGAAGTACTGGGTGACCAGGTCGTGCTGCCGGTCGATCTCCGGGGAAAATACGAACTCGCTGGGGCGGTTCGGATCCCCAGTGCGGGGGATGTGCTCGTCATAGAGCGTGATGGCTAATCTGCCCTTGCGCCACGCCTTCCAGCCGGGGTAGGCATCGAGCTCGCGCATCCAGATGCCAAGGGCGAGATGAAGTTGTTCTCGCGCAGAGGGGAGAACGGTGGCTTCGGCGGGAGCGGGCATGGGCGAAACCTTTGTCGTATGGACCGGGTTATTCTGCCATCGACGCCGTCACCCCCGAAAGCTACCCCAAAATACCGAGCATTCGCCCGGCACATGCGCCCCCGCACGGCGCACAATAGCTGCACACCCGCGCACCCTGCGCATCGACCCCGGCCCGTCGACGGCCGAACTGTCTGAATCGCCCGAATCTTTACGGCTACCGGGCCGCCTCGCCCCGAACCCAGCGCCCCGTGCCGGCTTGCGGGCAATGTTTACGCTGTGACGTAACAGAACCGTTCTGAAGCGGCCCCGGCCCCCACGAAAAGACAAGAACCCCGCGATTCGCGGGGTTTTTTTATTGCGGCAGGCTCACGCGCCCGCCGCCGGCGGCTGTGCGCCGATGGCCCGCATCTCGCGGTGGATGGCGTTGCGGTCCAGCACGTGCAGGGGCAGGTTCACGAACAGCGTGACGCGGTTCAGGATCTGGCGGAAGACCTGGTCGAAGACCTTGCGCTTCTCGTCGTCGGAGCCCTGGATCGCGGCCGGGTCCATGAAGCCCCAGTGCGCGGTCATCGGCGTGCCGGGCCAGATCGGACAGGTCTCGCCGGCGGCCTGGTCGCAGACCGTGATGACGAAGTCCATCTGCGGCGCGCCGGGCTGGGCGAACTCGTCCCAGCCCTTGCTGCGCAGGTTCGCGGTGTCGTAGCCGATGGACCGGCACAGGTCGACCGCCATCGGATGGACCCGGCCGGTCGGCTGGCTGCCGCCGCTGTAGGCCCGGAAGCGGCCCTTGCCCAGCACGTTGAACAGCGCCTCGGCCATCACGCTGCGGGCGGAGTTGCCGGTGCAGAGCACCAGCACGTTGTACGTCTTGTTGTCGGACATGGCTGCCTCGGGATGCGGTTGAGGGGGCGGGCCGGGGATCAGCAGCAGCCGGAGGCCGGCGTGCAGCCACGGGCCGGGGTGGCCGGGGAGGCCGGCTGCGGCACGGCGTCGAACTGACGGGGCACGCAGCAGGCCGATGCCTCGGCGCCGCGGTCGCGCGATTCGCCGTAGGTGGGCGCGTCGCCGAGCGTCTGGAACGATTCCCACGCGATGCCGGTGGGGTCCACCGACCAGTGCTTGCTCGATCGGGCGTAGCAGCAGTTGGTCTCGGACTGCGTCTGCGTCGGCAGGTCGGCGCTGGCCAGCCGCGCCTGCATTGCCGCCAGTTCGTCGGCCGTTTCCACCTGGATGCCCAGGTGGTCCACGCCGGGCTGGTCGGTGCGATTCGAGATCGCGAAGTTCACGCGCGGGTCGTCGAGCGCCCACTTGGCATAGTCGTCGCGCACGACGGTGGGTTCGGCGTCGAACAGGGCCGAGTAGTAGCGGATGCTGGCCGACAGGTCGGCCACGCTGACGTGGACGTGAAAGCGCTTCATGGTTCAGGACTCCGTGGCGGCGGAGCAGGCGGACACCGGCGAACACGGCGCGCCGCCGCAGCAGTTCTCGGTGAGGTAGCCCAGCAGGGCATTCATGGTTTCGAAGCGGGCCATGTAGACGATGGAGCGGCCTTCCTGGCGGCTGGCCAGCAGGCCCGCGCGGTGCAATTCCTTGAGGTGGAACGATAGCGACGAGGCCGGCATCTCCATCAACTCGGCAATGCGGCCGGCCGGCAGCCCGTCGGGGCCGGCCTGGACCAGCAGACGGAAAACGGCCAGCCGGGCGGCATGGGCCAGCGCGGCGAGCGCTTCGATGGCTTGAGTAGTTTCCATTATTCGAATGTAGTCGAAATATGGAAACTAGGCAAGGCGGAAATGTGTCCCGTGCCGGGACGCAACTTCCGAAACTTACGCAGGCAGGAAGAAGAATGTCAGCGCCAGCGTGAAATAGACGACCAGCAGTTGCATGCCCTTGAACCAGTCGGCATACCCGTCGCTGGCCATCTGGGCCGTGACAACCACGGCCAGGATCACCACCAGCACCAGCGCCGGCCGGAACGCCAGGTCCATCGGCACGGGGCCGATGAACAGGCTGGCCAGTACCAGGACCGGGGCGACGAACAGCGCCACCTGCACGCTGGAGCCGACGGCGATGGAGAAGGACAGGTCCATGCGGTTGTTCATCGCCGCGGTAATGGCCGTGGCGTGCTCGGCGGCGTTGCCGAGGATGGCCACCACGAACGCGCCGACGAAGATCGTGCTGAGCCCGTACCGCGCCATCATCGGCGTGATCGATCCCACAAGGATCTCGCTCATCCAGGCCGTGCCGGCGGTGGCAACTACCAGTATCGCCACGGCGCGCGGGATGGAGGCGTGGGCCGGGGCCGCCGGCGCGTCTCCCGTGTCGGCCGGGCGGACGCCACGAAACAGGTCCGGGTGCGTGGCCAGCGAGAACACCAGGTACAGCGCGTAGACCAGAAGCAGCGCCACGGAGAGATAAACGCTGAGCCAGTTCAGCGTGGCCGATGTACCGCCGACGGTCTCGAACGCCGCGGGCAGGATCAGCGCGATGGCCGACAGGATCAGCATGGTCGCCTGCGAGCGCGCCCCGCGCGGGTTGAACTGCTGCTCGTGGTAGCGCGTGCCGCCGGCCAGCATCGCCGCGCCAAACACCAGCAGCAGGTTGCCGACGATGGACCCGACGATCGACGCCTCCACCACCTCGTGCAGCCCGGCGCGCAACGCCACCAGCGCGATGATCAGCTCGGCCGCGTTGCCGAACGTCGCGTTCAGCAGGCCGCCCACGGCTTCGCCCAGGTGCTCGGCCAGCGCCTCCGTGGCCCGGCCCATCTGCTGCGCCAGCGGCAGGATGGCCACGGCCGAGACGACGAAGATGGCCAGGTGCTGGTGCGGCGCGAGCAGCTCGGCCGCGATGGCGATCGGGACGAAGACCAGCAGGTAGTGCAGCCGCATGCCGCGCCGTCAAGACAGGATCATGATGACCACCATCCCCCAGATCGTCAGCAGCGTGTTGCCGACCGCGTAGGTCACCGTATAGCCCAGCCCCGGCACCTGGCTCCTGGCGGCCTCGCAGACCATGCCCAGGGCCGCCGTGGTGGTGCGGGAGCCGGCGCAGATGCCCAGGATCAGCGCCGGGTGGAAGCGGAACACGTACTTGGCCAGGAACATGCCCAGGATCAGCGGCACCGTGGTGGCGAAGATGCCCCACAGGAACAGGCTGATGCCCAGCTTCTGCAGCCCGGCGATGAACCCCGGCCCGGCCGAGATGCCCACGACGGCGATGAACACGTTCAGCCCCACCGAGTTCATGAACCAGAGCGTCGGCTCGGGAATGCGGCCGAACGTCGGGTGGATGGCGCGGAACCAGCCGAACACGATGCCGGCGATCAGCGAGCCGCCGGCCGTGGAGATCGTGATCGGGATGCCCGCCACGTTGATGACGATGGCGCCGATCAGCGCGCCCACCGTGATCGCCAGCGCCACGAACGCCACGTCGGTGACCGTGGTTGGCCGGTCCACGTAGCCGAGCTGCCGCGCGGCGGCGTTGATGTCCTGCGTGCGGCCCACCACCGTGATGACGTCGCCACGGTACAGCCGCGTCTTCGGCAGCACGGGGATGACCGTCTCGGTCGGGCCGCGCTTGATCTTCTTCAGGAACACGCCGCGCGCGCCGGGCCAGCGCGCCAGCGCCTCCAGCGGCTTGTCGTCCACCTCCTTGCTGGTGATGTAGATGTCCACGCCTTCGGTCGGCATGTTCAGCAGTTCGGCGTCTTCCACCTCGCGCCCGCTCGGGCCCAGCCGCAGGATCATCTGGTCGCGCTTGCCGCCGATGGCCACCACGTCGTTGGCCTCGATCACGGTGTTCTGGTCCACCTCGATGATCTTGCCGTCGCGGCGAATCCGCTCGATGAACGCCCGCACGCCTTCGCGCGTGCCGGCTTCAAGCTCGGCCACCGTCCGGCCGATGAACACGCTTTCCGGCGCCACGGCATAGGCGCGCACCTCGAAGTCGTGCCACTCGGTGGCGCCGCTGGCGCTCGACGTGCCGGCGCCAAGCATCGCCTCGTACTCGCGGCAGGCGCCCACCAGGTCGATGCCGAGCAGCTTGGGCCCGATCTGCGCCAGGATGATGGCCGACCCGACCGTGCCGAAGATGTACGTCACGGCGTAGGCAATGGGCATGCCGTCCAGCAGCACCTTGGTTTCCTCGGGCGAGCGGCCGAGACGGTTGATGGCGTCGGTGGCCAGCCCCATCGACGCCGAGATGGTCTGCGAGCCGGCAAACAGCCCGGCCGCCGACCCAAGGTCGTAGCCGGCGATCATCGCCGCCGCCACGGCCGCGCCCAGCGAGAACACCGCCATGATCGCCGCGAAGATGGCCTGCGGCACGCCGTCCTTGGCGATGCCGCGCACGAACTGCGGTCCCACCCCGTACCCCACGGCGAACAGGAACATCAGGAAGAAGACCGACTTCACGTTGGCCGAGATCTTGACGCCCAGGATGCCGATGACGATGGCCACCAGCAGCGTCGACGTCACCGCGCCCAGGCTGAACCCCTTGAAGCTCTTGCCGCCCACCCAGTATCCGATGCCGAGCGCCAGGAAGATGGCGATCTCCGGATAGGCCTTCAGCGTGTCGACGAACCAGGTCATGGTCTTCCCTCCGGGTGTTCGAGCCGTGTTGTGCGGGAGCGAAAGGGGCAGCAGGGCGCGGGCCGTCCGCGCGCTACGTCTTCTTCGGCTTGTCCGACTTGTTGCCGTTGCCGTTGCCGTTGCCGTTGCCCTTGCCCTTGCCCAGTGCGCGGTACCGTTCCAGGTACTCGTCGCGCAGCTTGCGCACCGAGCGGCCGATCTTCACGTAGTCCTCTTCGTTGAGATTGGCCAGCGAGACGCGGCCCGACGGGTGCCGCGTGCCAAAGCCGCCGCCGGGCAGCAGCACCACGCCGGCCTCCTCGGCCAGCCGGAACAGCAGCTCGTGTGGCTGCACCTGGTCCAGCAGCCAGGTCACGAACTCCGGTCCCACCTCGCGGCTCATCTGCTCGACGTCGAGCAGCGTGTAGTAATCCACCACGTTCTCGTCCACCTCGGCCATCCGGGCGCCCATGCCGCGGTACAGCGCCGCCTTGCGGCTGCGGATCAGGCGCTTCATCGTCTGCTTGTAGGTCTCGGCCGTGTCCATGAGCGAGAACAGCGAGAACAGCACCATCTGCACCTGCTGCGGCGTGGACAGGCCGGCCGTATGGTTCAGCGCCACGGTGCGGCTGTCGGCCACCACGCGGTCGATGAACGGCAGCTTCTCCGGCGCGGTGGTGATCGACGCATAGCGCTTGTTCAGGCCCTCGCGCTCGTCCTTGGGCAGCTCGGCGATCTTGCTGTCCAGCAGGTTGGTCTTGTGCGTGGCGATGACGCCCAGCCGCCAGCCCGTGGCGCCAAAGTACTTCGAGTACGAATAGACCAGGATGGTGTTCTGCGGGCACATGGCGAACAGCGACACGAAGTTGTCGGCAAAGGTGCCGTAGACGTCGTCGGTCAGGATGATCAGGTCGGGCCGCTCCTGCACGATCTCGGTGATGTACTGCAGGCTTTCGTCGCTGACGCGCACCGACGGCGGGTTGCTCGGGTTGACCAGGAAGAACGCCTTGACCTTGGGGTCGCGCAGCTTGTCCAGTTCCTCCCTGGCGTACTGCCAGCCGGCCGCCGGGTCGGCGTCGATCGACAGTTCGGTCAGGTGGTACTCGGCCAGCTCGGGAATCTCGATGTAGGGCGTGAAGATCGGCATGCCCAGCGCGATGGTGTCGCCCGGCTTGAGCAGGTGGTTCACCCGCATCGAATTGAACAGGTACGTCATGGCCGCCGTGCCGCCTTCCACGGCGTACAGGTCGAAGTCGCCCACGAACGGGTGCCGGCCAATCATCTCGCGGCGGATGTACTGCTTCACGATCTTCTCGGTCAGCCGGAGCATCCGGTCCGGCACGGGATAGTTGCAGGCCAAGATGCCTTCGCACATCTCGTACAGGAAGTCGCCGCCGTCCAGCCCGAGCTGGTCCCGCACGAACGACACCGCGCCGGCCAGGAACTGCACGCCGGGCACGTCGCGGTGCTCGCGGGCGAACAGGTCGAAGCGCTCCTCGATGCCGGCGCGGCGCGGAAAGCCACCCACGCCGGCCGTCAGGTACGAGAACGACCGCTCCGACTCGATCATCGCGAACAGGCCAAGCTGCCAGAAGCCATGGCGGGGCACCGTGGCCAGGAAGTTCGGATTGCCGCGCCCGGCGTTGAGCATCAGCCGGTTCGTGGCGCTGCCCGCGAGCTTGATCAGCTCGTCCTTCAGTTCGAATGGCGAAAGGTTCTCCAGGCCGGAGGTATCCCGCTTGTTCATTGCCCGTCTCCTCGAATCGTCAGAGGGCCGTCCGCGGCTGCCGGTGTGCCGGGCGCGGGCGTGGCCACTAAATCCCGATACTCAAGCTAGTCGGCGATTGGCACGCGCTCAATTGGCCCAAAGCCCTAACACGGGGCATTACGTGCCATTGCTGCGGTGCACGGGGACCAAGGTCCAATGGCAGCGGCGCGTGGATGTCCAACATTGATGGGATGGACGCCGGCCCAGGCCGGTCCCTTGCCTGTGGAGGCGAATCATGGAACGTTTCGAGCACCCGTCCCGGCCGCGCGGCCTGCACCAGTTCCTTTCGGCGTCGGAAGGCCGCATCGACCGGTGGCGCACGCTGCATCGGCTGGCGCGCCAGCTGGCCGCGGCGCCGCAGGACGATGCGTCTTGCGCCACCCAATGCCGCGAGGTGATCCAGGAGCTGGCGCCGCTGGAGCAGTACAACGGCTATCCGGGCGTGGAACTGTTCGGCCAGGTGGAGGCGCGGCTGGCGCAGCGCGACTGGGCCAGCCTGGAAAAGCTCGTGCGGCGCATCAGCACGGCGTTGCTGTCCAACAGCTACCGCGACGAGCGCGAGGCGTGGCTGGTGGAGGACGAGGG
Organism: Cupriavidus pauculus; assembly: GCF_003854935.1. Taxonomy (NCBI): domain Bacteria; kingdom Pseudomonadati; phylum Pseudomonadota; class Betaproteobacteria; order Burkholderiales; family Burkholderiaceae; genus Cupriavidus; species Cupriavidus pauculus. Next base: position 445,506 of record NZ_CP033969.1, on the reverse strand, counting down.
CGAGACGCGGCTGCCCGAGTTCCTGCCGCCGTCGATCGGCAAGGGCCAGAGCCGCAAGCCGTACTTCGAGCTGCTGATCGTGGCGGCCGGCGAGCCGTCCACGTGGGGCGATCTGCGCGCGTCGTTCCGCCGGCTGCGCCGCGACGAGGACGCGTTCGTCTACGAGACCGTGGTGGTGGGCAACTTCGAGGACGCGCTGCTGGCGGCGATCTTCAACTACAACCTGCAGTCGGTGCTGATCGTCGACGGCTTCACGTTCGCGTCGCCGAACACGACGCCCGCGCTGCGCGAGATCATCACGCGCAACACGCCGGTGGGCACGGGGCAGGGCACCGGCGATACCGGCGCCACGCTGGCGCGCGTGCTGCGCCGGCTGCGGCCGGAACTGGACGTCTTCCTGTCGACGGACCGCGACGTCGGCCACCTGGCCGGCTCCGACGAGGCCGCGCCGCTGCGCCGCATCTTCTACGGCGCCGAGGAACCGATGGAGATCCACCTGGCCATCCAGGAAGGCGTCAAGGACCGCTACGAGACGCCGTACTTCGACAACCTGAAGCACTACGCCCAGCGGCCCATCGGCACGTTCCACGCGCTGCCGGTGGCGCGCGGCAAGTCGATCTTCAAGTCGAACTGGATCCGCGACATGGGCGAGTTCTACGGCGCCAACCTGTTCCTGGCGGAGTCGTCGGCCACCACGGGCGGCCTGGACAGCCTGCTGGAGCCCACCGGCAACATCCGCCGCGCGCAGGAAAAGGCGGCCCGCGCGTTTGGTGGCGACCGCAGCTTCTTTGTCACCAACGGCACGTCCACCGCCAACAAGATCGTGCACCAGGCGATGCTGATGCCCGGCGACATCGTGCTGATCGACCGCGACTGCCACAAGTCGCACCACTACGGCGTGGTGCTGGCCGGCGCGCAGCCGCTCTACATCGACGCCTACCCGCTGACCCAGTACTCGATGTACGGCAGCCTGGCCATCCGGCCGATCAAGCAGGCGCTGCTGGCGCTGAAGGCCGAAGGCAAGCTCGACCGTGCCCGGATGCTGGTGCTGACCAACTGCACGTTCGACGGCCACATCGCCAACGTGCGGCGCACCATGCTGGAATGCCTGGCCATCAAGCCGGACCTGGTCTTCCTGTGGGACGAAGCCTGGTACGGCTACGCGCGGTTCTCGCCGCTGCTGCGCATGCGCACCGCCATGGGCGCCGCCTACAAGCTGCGCCGGATGATGGCCGATCCGGCCTACCAGAGCCGGTACGGGGCGTACCGCGAGACGGTCAAGGACATCCCCGACGACGACCCGCGCCTGCTGGACATGGAACTGCTGCCCGACCCGGCGCGCACGCGGGTGCGGGTCTACCAGACCGAGTCCGTCCACAAGTCGATGTCGGCGCTGCGGCAGGGGTCGATCATCGTCGTGGCCGACCAGGATTTCCACACGGTGGAGGCGCCGTTCAAGGAGGCGTTCTTCACGCACACGTCGACGTCGCCGAACCTGCAGATCATCGCGTCGATCGACCTCGCGCGGCGCCAGATGGAGCTGGAGGGCTACGAGCTGGTGCAGCGCGCGCTGCAGCTTGCCATCGAGCTGCGCCAGGAGATCAACGAGCACCCGCTGATCTCGAAGTATTTCCGCGCGGCCACGCCGGCCGAGATGATCCCCGAGCAGTACCGGCTGTCCGGCTTTGCCGACTACGCCGCGCCCGACAAGACGCTGGCGGACACCGCCCAGGCCGTGCGCGAGGACGAGTTCTTCCTGGATCCCACCCGCATCACGCTGCTGTGCGGCGCGGCCGGCTACGACGGCACCCAGTTCAAGGGGCTGCTGGCCGAGCAGTACGACATCCAGATCAACAAGACGTCGCGCAACAGCGTGCTGGTGCAGATCAACATCAACAACACCCGCAGCGACCTGGCGCACCTGATCAAGGCGCTGGCCGACATCTCGCGCAACCTGGACCGCAGGCTGGAGGAAGGCGGCGAGAGCGAGCGGGCCACGTTTGCCGCGCGCGTCAAGGCGCTGGTGGAGGACGTGCCGGACCTGCCCAACTTCAGCCGCTTCCACGACGCGCTGCGGCTGGACCCGCGCAGCCAGACGCCCGAGGGCGACATGCGTCGCGCGTACTACCTGGCATACCGGCCGGAATGCTGCGAATGCATCAGGCTGAACGACCCGCGCATCGACCAGCGGCTCGCCGACGGCCCGGAACTGGTATCGGCCAAGTTCGTCATCCCGTACCCGCCGGGCTTTCCGATCATGGTGCCGGGGCAGGTCATCACGCCCGAGACCATCATGTTCATGCGCAAGCTGGACGTGAAGGAGATCCACGGCTTCAACGCGGCGCGCGGGCTGGAGCTGATCCGCCCCGAAGCGCTGGGCACGGATGGCGACGGGGCGCGGGCGGACCGGGGCTGACGTTGGCCCAAAGGCCATTCGGGAATGCGGCGCGAACTCCTAGAATCGAGATCGAACGCAGGCCCGGCCCGGCCGGGGCCGCCGCAACGCCTCTTTGACCGCGAAGGAGTACCACGATGAGAAAGACGCTGCTCGCATCCCTGTTCATGGCTGCCGGGCTGCTGGCCGCCCTGCCGGGCCATGCACAACCCGACATGAAGACCGACCTGACGCGCACGCCGGGGCAGGCCACCGCGTCGGGCACGGTCACGGCGACCGCCGTCATCACCGCCATCGACGCGGCCAACCGCAAGCTGACGCTGAAGACGCAGCAGGGCAAGACCGTGGAGATGACGGTCGGCCCCGAGGCGCGCAACTTCGAGCAGCTCAAGGTGGGCGACAAGGTCACGGTGTCTTACCGCGAGGCGCTGACCGTGAGCCTGAAGAAGGGCAGTGGCGCCGCGTCGATGCAGGAAAAGGAGATTGCCGACCGCGCGCAGCCGGGCGCGCGTCCCGGCGGCACCGTGGGCCGCGAGGTCACGGTGGTGGCCCAGGTGGTGGCCGTGAACCGCGAGGCGCAGATCGTGACCGTCAAGGGCCCGCGCGGCCAGATCGTCGACCTGATGGTCAGCGATCCCGACCAGATGAAGGACGTCAAGAAGGGCGACCGCGTGCAGGCCGTCTACACCGAGGCCGTGGCGGTGTCCGTGGAACCGGGCGCTGCCAGGTAGCCCGCCGGCGCCGGCCGGGGAGGATCCGGCCCGGCGTGTGGTCTTGTCGAAGTGCCTCGCGCGCAACATATTGCGCCGCTTTCGCACGGATTTTTGCCGCCGCATCAGGGTTTTCGCGGGGAGGGGCGCTGTAGAATAGCGCCCTGCCGACTCCCCGGCCGGCCCGGCGCGCCCTGCGACGCCGCCCGCGCCGGGTAGCCGAGCGTCCAGGCATCCCCGCTTTCCTGCGCGAATCGCCCAGCGCGACTCCGCCGATCGCAATCCCGATCCCGCCTTTTCCTGCCCGCCGGCCGACACCGTCCTTGGGCCGGCGGCGTGACGCGGATGCCGGACGCGCCACCGCGACACCCTTATCTCCTCGAACCATGAAGAAAATTGCAGCCGTACTCCTGATCTCCGGTCTTTCGTTGCTGGCCGCCTGCGGCAAGGGCGACCCGAAGCCGGCGGCCAGCCAGCCCAGCGCCAGCACCGCCATCGTCGTCGGCCTGGACGACAACTTCCCGCCGATGGGCTTCCGCGACGCCAACAACCAGCTCGTCGGCTTCGACATCGACATGGCCAAGGAGGCCGCGCAGCGCCTGGGCATGACCGTCGAGTTCAAGCCGATCGACTGGAGCGCCAAGGAGGCCGAGCTGAACGGCAAGCGCGTGGACGTGCTCTGGAACGGGCTGACGATCACCGAGGAGCGCAAGAAGAACATCAGCTTCACGGACCCGTACATGACCAACCACCAGATCGTCATCGTCACGGCCAAGTCGCCCATCCAGGCCAAGGCCGACCTGGCCGGCCGCATCGTCGGCGCGCAGGACGGCAGCAGCGCCGTGGACGCCATCAAGAAGGAAGCCAGCCTGGCCGCCAGCATGAAGGAGCTGAAGACCTTTGGCGACAACGTCACCGCGCTGATGGACCTGTCCGCCGGCCGGCTGGACGCCGTGGTGGTGGACGAGGTGGTGGGCCGCTACCTGGCCGGCAAGCGCGCCGGCGAATACCGCGTGCTGACCGAGAACTTCGGCACCGAGGACTACGGCGTGGGCGTGCGCAAGGACGACGCGGAGCTGCTGGCCAAGCTGAACAAGACGCTGGCGGCGATGAAGCAGGACGGCACGGCCGGCCGCCTGGCCACGCAGTGGTTCGGCGCCGACATCACCAAGTAAGACTCACCCACGCCGCCGGCGCCCGGTCGGGCCAGCGGCGTGACGTTTCAGCATGGACTACGTTCTTTCTCTCCTGCCGCCGATGGTGGACGGGGCCAGGGTCACCCTGACCCTGTTCGCCATCACGCTCGCGCTGTCGGTCCCGCTGGGCCTGGTGCTGGCCCTGCTGCGCATTTCGGCCTGGAAGCCGGTCAGCACGCTCGTCAACGGCTATATCTGGCTGATGCGCGGCACGCCGCTGATGCTCCAGATGCTGTTCATCTACTTCGCGCTGCCGTTCGTGCCGTACGTCGGCATCCGGCTGCCGGACTTCCCGGCCGCCGTGGTGGCGTTCGCGCTGAACTACGCGGCGTACTTCGCCGAGATCTTCCGCGCGGGCATCCAGTCCGTGGAGCGCGGCCAGTACGAGGCCAGCAAGACGCTGGGCCTGAACTACTTCCAGACCATGCGGCGCATCGTGCTGCCGCAGATGATCGGCCGCGTGCTGCCGCCGGTCAGCAACGAGACCATCACGCTGGTCAAGGACACGTCCCTGATCTACGTGCTCGCGCTCAACGACATCCTGCGCACCGCCCGCAGCATCGTGCAGCGCGATTTCACGACCACCCCGTTCCTGGTGGCCGCGCTCTTCTACCTGGTGATGACGCTGGTCCTGACGTGGATGTTCCAACGGCTGGAGAAACGCTATGCAAGATACGATCAATGAGCCCGCCGGCGTGCGCGCGCGCCCGTTGATGGTGGCGGCGCGCGACATCCACAAGTCGTTCGGGCCGCTGGAAGTGCTGAAGGGCGTGTCGCTGTCGCTGCGCAAGGGCGACGTGACGGCCGTGATCGGGCCGTCCGGCTCGGGCAAGAGCACGCTGCTGCGCTGCCTGAACCACCTGGAGGTGATCGACGCCGGCACGCTGGAGATCGAGGGCGAGCGGCTGGCGTACACGGAGGGCGGCGTCGTGCACTACGCGCGGGGCGCCGACCTGCGCCGCATCTGCGGCCGGATGGGCATGGTGTTCCAGTCGTTCAACCTGTTCCCGCACCTGACCGTGCTGCAGAACCTGATCGAGGCGCCAATGACGGTCAAGGGCCTGTCCCGCGACAGCATCGTGCCGGTGGCCGACGACCTGCTGCGCAAGGTGGGCCTGTTCGACAAGCGCGACAGCTACCCGTCGCGGCTGTCGGGCGGCCAGAAGCAGCGCGTGGCGATTGCCCGCGCGCTGGCGATGGCGCCCGACATCATGCTGTTCGACGAGCCCACGTCGGCGCTGGACCCCGAGCTGACCGGCGAGGTGCTGCGCACGATGCGCCAGCTTGCCGACGAGCACATGACGATGCTGGTGGTCACGCACGAGATGGGCTTTGCCCGCGAGGTGGCCAACCACGTGGTGTTCATGGACGGCGGCAAGGTGGTCGAGGAAGGCGCGCCGGCGCAGTTGTTCGGCGCCCCGGCCCATGCCCGCACGCGGGAATTCCTGACCCGCGTGTTCTAGGCGGCGCACGCGGCGCCGGGTCAGTGGGAAGGCGTCACGGAAGTGTCACATTCCCGGCTTACATTTTCGTTCGACCATGCACCATGCGCGAATGAAACTCGATGAGCCCGACCCTGACCCCGCGGCAGCGTGAAATCTTCGGCTGGCTGAACGACGCCGGCTACCTGAGCACCGAGCAACTGGCCAGCCGCTACGGCGTGAGCAGCCAGACCATCCGGCGCGACATCAACGAACTGAGCCTGCAGGGGCTGGCACGGCGCATGCACGGCGGCCTGAGCCTGCCGGCCAGCCAGCACAATATCAGCTACCTCCAGCGCAGCACGGCCCACGTCGAGCGCAAGCGCCGCATCGCGCAGGCCGCGCTCGGCATGGTCGAGGCCGATGCCACGGTATTCCTGGGCTACGGCACCACGGTCACCGAGTTCGCGCGCGCACTGCCGGCCGACCTGCCGCTGCGCGTGGTGACCAACAACCTGGGCGTGGTGCACGCGCTGGCCGACAAGCCGCGCATCGAGACCTGGGTGGCCGGCGGCCGGCTGCGCACGGGCGACCTGGACGTGATGGGCAGCGCCACGCTGGACTTCATGCGCCGGTTCCGCGCGCACGTCACCATCTGCAGCGCCGCCGGGCTCGACGAGGACGGCACGTTCTACGAATTCCAGCCCGAGGAGGCCGAACTGAGCCAGGTGCTGCTGGCGCAGAGCCATCTGCGCGTGCTGCTGGCCGACAGCAGCAAGTGCCTGCGCAACGCGCCATGCCGCGTGGCCGGGCTGGAACAGATCGACCACCTGTTCACCGACGCCGGCGCCACCGACACGCTGCCCACGCTGCCGGCCCTCTGCGAGCACGCCAGCGTGGCGCTGCACGTGTGCTGACCGGGCCCGCCTACTGGCCGATGCCGCCGGTATCCACCGGGGCCAGCCGGTTGAACACGTAGTCGCGGTCCTTGACCACGGTGTGGCACGCAAAGCAGGCCTGCGGGTTGCCCGCCGCCTTGCCGCTGTCGAACTCGGCATAGCCCCAGCCGCCCGTGGACGCGTACTTGACCGAATCCTTGACCATGAACTGCACGCCGTTCTTCGGATGCCCGGCCACGTGCGACTGCGCCTTGCCGAACGCGGCGGCGCTCTCGGGCAGCGCGTCGTAGCTCCACGCCAGCCGCGCCAGCACGGTGCCGTCGGGCAGCGGGTACTTGCCGCGTTGCAGCGCGGCAATCGCCACGTCGTTGCCCAGGATGGCGCGGATGTCGTCGTTCTTGCCTTCCTCGCGTGCCACGGTCACCAGCTTCCAGTCGCGGAAGCCGGGCGGGATGCGGACGCCGTTCGGCGCCACGCCGTCCGGGGTGGCGGGTTCGGCGTGCAGGGCCGGCGCGGCGGCTGCGGCGGCTGCGGCGGCCAGGGCCAGCGCGGACAGCCAGGTCGGGATCGATCGCTTCATGGGAATCTCCTGCGCGTCGGGCGCATGTCGTCATGACCGCCAGCATGGCCGCGCGGCGGCGCCGGCCGTTTTGTGCAGCGCGCAGCCGTTTCGGGTTTGCCGGATCGGTCACGCCCGGCTTGCTTTGGCCGCCCCGGGGCCTATGCTGAATCCGACCGGTCGCCCGGCGTGATTCCACGACAAGAAGGGTTCCATGGCATCGACTACCCCCACGCCCAACCCCTCCGGCCCCTCGGGACTGGACGCCCCCGCGCCCCCGGCTGGCTGGCTGCGCTGGCTGCCCGGGCTGGCCATGCTGAAGACCTACCAGCCGGCGTGGCTGCCGCGCGACCTGGCCGCCGGGCTGGTGCTGACCACGATGCTGGTGCCGGTGGGCATCGCCTACGCCGAGGCGTCGGGCGTGCCGGGCGTCTACGGGCTCTACGCGACGATCATCCCGCTGCTGGCCTACGCGCTGTTCGGGCCCAGCCGCATCCTGGTGCTGGGCCCCGATTCCGCGCTGGCCGCGCCGATCCTGGCCGTGGTGCTGAGCGTGTCCGGCGGCGACCCGGCGCGCGCGGTGGCCACCGCCAGCCTGATGGCCATCGTCTCGGGCGTGTTCTGCATCGTGCTGGGCCTGCTGCGGCTGGGGTTCATCACCGAACTGCTGTCCAAGCCCATCCGCTACGGCTACATGAACGGCATCGCGCTGACCGTGCTGGTCAGCCAGCTACCCAAGCTGTTCGCCATCCCGATCGACGACGCCGGCCCGCTGCGCGAACTCTGGCAACTGGTGCAGCGCATCGCGCAGGGCCAGACCAACTGGTACAGCTTTGGCGTGGGCGCGGCCAGCCTGGCGGTGATCCTGGCGCTCAAGCGCTTCGACCGCGTGCCGGGCATCCTGATCGCCGTGATCCTGGCCACGCTGGCGGTCAGCGTGTTCCAGCTGGATGACCGCGGCGTCAAGGTGCTGGGCGAGATCCCGCAGGGCCTGCCGGTCTTTGCCATCCCGTGGCTGACCGGCGCCGACGTGGTCAAGATCGTGCTGGGCGGCTGCGCCGTGGCGATGATCGCGTTTGCCGATACCAGCGTGCTCTCGCGCACGTACGCCGCGCGCACCCATACCAAGGTCGATCCGAACCAGGAGATGGTGGGGCTGGGCGCGGCCAACCTGGCGGCCGGTTTCTTCCAGGGCTTTCCGATCAGCAGCAGCGCATCGCGCACGCCGGTGGCCGAGGCGGCCGGCGCGCGCTCGCAACTGACCGGCGTGGTCGGCGCCCTGGCCGTGGCGGCGCTGCTGCTGGTGGCGCCCAACCTGCTGCGCTACCTGCCGAACAGCGCGCTGGCCGCCGTGGTCATCGCCGCCGCCATCGGCCTGTTCGAGTTCAAGGACTTGCGGCGCATCTACCGCATCCAGCAGTGGGAGTTCTGGCTGTCGATGCTGTGCTTCGCGGCCGTGGCCGTGTTCGGCGCCATCCCGGGCATCTGCCTGGCGATCGTCGTGGCCGTGGTCGAGTTCCTGTGGGACGGCTGGCGGCCCCATTTCGCGGTGCTGGGCCGCGTGCCGAACCTGCGCGGCTACCACGACCTGAAGCGCTACCCGCACGCGGCGCGCGTGGACGGGCTGGTGCTGTTCCGCTGGGATGCGCCGCTGTTCTTCGCCAACGCCGAGCTGTTCCAGCAACGGTTGCTGGAGGCCGTGGAGGCATCGCCCACGCCCGTGCGCCGTGTGGTGGTGGCCGCCGAGCCCGTGACCAGCGTCGACGTGACGTCGGCCGACATGCTGCGCGAACTGGGCCAGCACCTGGCGCAGGACGGCATCGCGCTCCATTTCGCCGAGATGAAAGACCCGGTGCGCGACAAGCTCAAGCGCTTCGAGCTGACCGAGGTGTTCAGCGACCACCGCTTCCACCCGACCGTGGGCAGCGCGGTCGACGACTACATGGACAGCCGCGGCATGCGCAAGCCGCCCGAATAGCTGGCGCTGACGGTCAGCCGCCCAGCGCGGCGCCGAAGCGCCACGACAGCCGCCGCGCGGCCTGCCGCACCACCTGGGCCACGTCGCTGTCGGTCGCGCTGTCAAAGCTGCCGCTGCTGCCCATCACGGCGATGACCAGCGCCAGCGCGCCGGTGTGGTCGAACACCGGGGCGGCGAGCGTGTCGATGCCGGGCACCGGCCGGCTCACGGCGTGGTCGATGCCGGCCGCGCGGATTGCGCGCCAGCGCGGCGCCCATTCGGCCTGCAGCGCGGCGTCCACCGCCACGCCGGCCATGCGGATCGCGTCCTGCGCCAGCGCCTGCGCCAGCACGTCGTCGGGCAGGTGGGCCGCAAAGGTCCGGCCGATGGCCGTGTTGACCATCGACAGCACCGTGCCCACGCGCAGGCTCACATGCTGCGGGCGCGACGCTTCTTCCAGCCGGATCACCGTGGGACCCAACGGCCCGAATACCGCCATCGCCACCGACAGCCCCGTGGCATGCGCCAGCGCCACCACCTCGGGCTCGGCCTCGCGCGTGGGCGACAGCCGCTGCAGCGCCACCAGCCCCAGGTCCAGCGCCAGCGGGCCGGCTTCGAAATCGCCATCGGCATTGCGCGCCAGCAGGCCGATCTTCTGCAGGCTGACCAGGTGCGGGAACGCCTTGGCCGGCACCATGCCGGCCGCGCGCGCCAGTTCGCCAAGCGAAAGCGGGCGGCCCGCGTCGGCCAGCGCATCGAGCAACTGGCCGGTGTTGTCCAGCGACTGGATGCCGCGCTGGGGCTTGCTGTCTTCCGGCTGGCTCATGCGGGCTCCATCTCGCGGGCGATGCGGTCGAGCGTGTCGCGCATCGCGCGGGCCACGGGGCCCCGCCAGCCGACGTCGATCGCGCCCGTCGAGCCAATCGCGGTCAGCACCAGCCGCAGCGCGCCGTCGGCGCCGGCCAGCGGCATCGCCAGGCTGCTAACCGCCGGGCTGGGGGTGTCGATGCTGTGTTCCATGCCGCGCGCGCGGATGGCGTCCAGTTGCGCCTGGAAGGCGGGCAGCGCGGCGGCCGACGCGCCGGTCTGCTGGCGCGCCCAGATCGGCTGCCAGTGCGACGCGGGCTGGAACGCGCAATAGGTGCGGCCCGTGGCCGTGGTCGCCAGCGCCATCACGGTGCCCACGTGCAGGTTCACGTGGAGCGGCGTGCCGGCCGGGGCAAAGTGGACGATGGTCGGCCCCTGCGGCGTCGGCAGGCTGATCGCCACGTTGCAGCCGATGGCCGCCGCCAGCGCGCGCACGTGCGGCACGGCCGCGCGATAGGCGGGTGCATGGTCAAGGTGCAGCATGCCCAGCCGCAGCGCCAGCGGGCCGGGCTCGTAGCTGCCGTCCAGGTGGTCGCGCTTGATCAGCCCGAGCCGCGTCAGGCTGACCAGGTAGGTGTGGGCCTGCGCCGGCGCCAGTTGCGCGGCGGCCGCCAGTTCGGCAAGGCCCAGCGGCCGCCGCGCATCGGCCAGCGCCTGCAGCAGGCGGCCGCCCACCTCCACGCTCTGGATGCCGCGCTGCGTCTTGCCGGCAGGTTCGCCCGGGGGTCGTGCCATGTCCGCGTGTCGGGTTGGAAAGGTGCCCATGGTAAGCGATCCGCCCCGCGCGGGCGGCCCCGGCGCCGCATGGGGCCGCTGCGTGGCGCTGGGGGTTTTCCCGGGGGCGGGCACGGTGCGGCAAGGGTTTGCGGTCTGTTTATCCAATAGCAAGCGGATTTGCCATTGATTAAAAAAGGCGGCCTTCCTAAGATTCAGTCACGCCGATCCCCACAGATCGCTGGCCCATACCTATCGAGACAACGAGGCAGACATGGCAAAAGCATTCGCATCCCAGGCCGACCTGGAAGCCAAGCAGATCACCTTCACGCAGCTCTCCGAGAACGCCTGGGCCTACACGGCCGAGGGAGACCCCAACTCGGGCGTGATCATCGGCGACGACGGCGTGATGATCGTGGACACCACGGCCACGCCCGCCATGGCGCAGGACCTGATTGCCCGCATCCGCACCATCACCGACAAGCCGATCAAGTACGTGGTGCTGTCGCACTACCACGCGGTGCGCGTGCTGGGCGCGTCGGCCTACTTTGCCGAGGGCGCGCAGCAGGTGATTGCCAGCCGCGGCACCTACGAGATGATCGTGGAGCGCGGCGAGGCCGACATGAAGTCCGAGATCGAGCGCTTTCCGCGCCTGTTCGCCGGCGTGGAGACCGTGCCCGGCCTGACGTGGCCGACGCTGGTCTTCGACCAGGAAATTACGCTGTTCCTGGGCAAGCTGGAAGTGCGCATTGCCCACCTGGGCGCCGGCCACACCAAGGGCGACACCGTGGTCTGGCTGCCGCAGCAGAAGGTGCTGTTCTCGGGCGATCTGGTCGAGTACGACGCGGCCTGCTACTGCGGCGACGCCCAGCTCGAACAATGGCCCGCCACGCTCGACGCGCTGGCCGCGCTGCAACCCGAAAAGCTCGTGCCCGGCCGTGGCCCCGCGCTGACCAGCCCGGCCGAGGTGGCCAAGGGCCTGGCCTATACCAAGGACTTCGTCTCCACGCTGCTGCAGGCCGGCCGCGAGGCCGTGGCCGGCAAGATGGACCTGAAGGCCGCCATGGCGCACACCCGCAAGTCGATGGACCCGAAGTTCGGCCACGTCTTCATCTACGAGCACTGCCTGCCGTTCGACGTCTCGCGCGCCTACGACGAGGCCGCAGGCATCCAGCATCCGCGCATCTGGACGGCCCAGCGCGACCAGGAGATGTGGGCCGCGCTGCAGGCGTAGGGCAGGGCGGCGGTTTTCCCGCTCGCCCGGATGGCGGGGGCGGGCAGCAGCACAAGCGTGACGACACGCACACATGGACGGAGACACCATGCGCAGTACGCCGGTCGACATCGACTACCAGAAGCAAACGTACGCCTACGCGCCGTGCGCCGAGCAGCAGCCGGGCCACTGCGCCGGCGCCCCGCACCCGGTGGTGGTGGTCGGCGCCGGGCCCGTGGGCCTGGCCACGGCCGTCGACCTCGCGCGCCAGGGCGTGCCCGTGGTGCTGGTCGACGACGACTGCACGCTTTCCACCGGCTCGCGGGCCATCTGCTTCGCCAAGCGCACGCTGGACATCTTCGACCGGCTGGGCTGCGGCGGCCGCATGGTCGACAAGGGCGTGCGCTGGCACGTCGGCAAGGTGTTCCTGCAGGACCGGCAGATCTACGCGTTCGACCTGCTGCCCGAAGGCGGCCACCAGCGCCCGGCGTTCATCAACCTGCAGCAGTATTACGTCGAAGGCTACCTGCTGGAGCTGGCGCAGTCGCTGCCGAACCTGGAAATCCGCTGGAAGAGCCGGGCGGTGGGCGTGGCCCAGCACCCCGACCACGTGGCGCTGACCATCGAGACGCCCGACGGCTGCTACCCGCTGTGCGGGCGCTACGTGGTGGCGGCCGATGGCTCGCGCAGCCCGCTGCGCAAGCTGCTGGGGCAGGAAAGCCACGGCCACACGTTCCGCGACCGCTTCCTGATCGCCGACGTGAAGATGGAGGCGCCGTTCCCGGCCGAGCGCTGGTTCTGGTTCGACCCGCCATTCCATCCGAACCAGTCGGTGCTGCTGCACCGCCAGCCCGACAACGTCTGGCGCATCGACTTCCAGCTCGGCTGGGATGCCGATCCGGTGGCCGAGAAGGCGCCCGAGCGCGTGATCCCGCGCGTGCAGGCACTGCTCGGCCCCGACGCAAGGTTCGAACTCGAATGGGTCAGCGTCTACACGTTCTCGTGCGTGCGGATGGACAGCTTCCGCCACGGCCGCGTGCTGTTTGCCGGCGACGCCGCGCATGGCGTGTCGCCGTTCGGCGCGCGCGGCGCCAACAGCGGCGTGCAGGACGCCGAGAACCTGGCCTGGAAGCTGGCCTACGTGCTGCAGGGCAAGGCGCCCGACAGCCTGCTGGACAGCTACGCCAGCGAGCGCGAGTTCGCCGCCGACGAGAACATCCGCAACTCCACGCGTTCCACCGACTTCATCACGCCCAAGAGCCCGGTCAGCCGCGTGTTCCGCGATGCCGTGCTGACGCTGGCGCGCGAGCATGCATTCGCCCGGCAACTGGTGAACAGCGGCCGGCTGTCGGTGCCGGCGGTGCTGCACGGCTCGCCGCTCAACACGGCCGATGCCGACGGGTTTGCCGGCCCGATGGTGCCCGGCGCGGCCTGCGTCGATGCGCCCGTGGCCGAGGCCGCCGACGGGGCGGGGCGACCCTGGCTGCTCCAGCACCTTGGCGATGCGTTCGTCGTGCTGGTGTTCGGCGCGCCGTCCGGCCTCGACGCCGCGCAGGCCCAGGCGCTGCGCACGCTCCAGCAGGGCGGCATCCCGCTGCGCGTGGTGTTCGTGACCGATGCGTCGATCTCGGCCTCGGCGCAGGCATGGCCCGGCGCCACCGTGCTGCGCGACGCCGAGGGGCTGGCCGCCCGCCGCTACGACGCGCGCGCCGGCACGTGCTACCTGATCCGCCCGGACCAGCACGTCTGCGCCCGCTGGCGCGGCGTGGACAGCGCCCGCATCGGCGCCGCGCTGGCCCGCGCAACCGGCAACGCCCCGGCATCGCCGCTGCCGCAGCCGGCCCCGGCCACCGCCGCGGCCCTGGCCTGACGGCCCCGCAACCCAGGACAGGCCCATGCCACTGAACACCGCCCCCAACCTCGCCCGCCCCGACGACTTCTACGAGGCGCTGATCGACATGCACCGCGACCTCGACGACGCCGCCAGCCAGGCCGCCAACGCGCGGCTGATCCTGCTGCTGGCCAACCACATCGGCGACCACGACACCCTGGTCGAGGCGATGCGGCTGGCCCGCTCGGCAGCCCACGCCGACGCCCCGGCCGCTTGATTCCGATCGGCAGCGGGCGTGGGCGGAAATCCGGTACGCTAGGCGCTTCATCCATTTCCGCCGCAAGGAGTGCCGATGTCCACCAGCCTGCCCCGCCAGTCTTCCGCCCCAGACACCGCGCCGCTGGCGCGGGACGTCGTCCACGGCCTGCGCGCGTCGCGCATCCGCGAGGTAGCCAACGCCGGCATCGGCCTGCCCGACGTGCTGCCGTTCTGGTTCGGCGAATCGGACCAGGTGACCCCGGCGTTCATCCGCGACGCCGCGGCCCGCGCGCTGGCCGAAGGGGCCACGTTCTACACCCACAACCTCGGCATCGCGCCGCTGCGCGCGGCGCTGGCCGGCTACGTGACGCGGCTGCACGGCGACACGGCCGTCGACCACATCGTCGTGACCAGCGCCGGCGTCAACGCGCTGATGCTGGCCGCGCAGGTGGTGACCGGGCCGGGCGACCGCGTGGTCTGCGTCACGCCGCTCTGGCCGAACCTCGTTGAAATCCCGCGCATCCTGGGCGCCACCGTGGAAACGGTCACGCTGGACTTTGGCGCCGACGGCTGGACGCTCGACGTCGACAAGCTGCTGCGCGCGCTGACGCCCGGCACGCGCGCCGTGATGATCAACTCGCCGAACAACCCCACGGGCTGGGTCATGCCGCGCGTGCAGCAGCAGGCGGTGCTGGACCACTGCCGCCGGCACGGCATCTGGATCATCGCCGACGAGGTCTACGAGCGGCTCTACTACGGCGCCGAGGGCGGCAACGCGCCGTCGTTCCTCGACATCGCCAGCCGCGACGAGCGCGTGATCGCCGTGAACTCGTTCTCGAAGGCCTGGCTGATGACGGGCTGGCGGCTCGGCTGGATGGTGCTGCCGGCGTCGCTGATGGACGACCTGGGCAAGCTGATCGAGTACAACACGTCGTGCGCGCCATCGTTCGTCCAGCAGGCCGGCATCGTCGCCGTGAACGAGGGCGAGCCCTTCACGCAGGATCTGGTGCAGCGGCTGCACACGTCGCGCGACCATCTGGTGACCCGGCTGGCAGCGCTGCCCGGCGTGGAAGCCCACGCGCCCGACGGCGCGATGTACGTGTTCTTCCGGCTGGCGGGCACCACGGACAGCCTGGCGCTATGCAAGCGCCTGGTCCGCGAGGCCCGGCTGGGCCTGGCCCCCGGCAGCGCCTTCGGCGACGAGGGCGAGGGGTTCGTCCGGTGGTGCTATGCGTGCGACACGGCCAGGCTGGACGAAGGCGTGCAGCGGCTGGCGGGGTTTCTGGGGCGGTAGGGGGGCGGTTTTGGTTCTCCTCTCTCGCGCTTGAGACGGATCGGAGGAGACGGTCAGGCGGTTCAAATTGCCACAGGTCGGCAAGCAGAGGGTCAACGCCCTCACCCCCGGCCCCTCTCCCGCCAGGCGGGAGAGGGGAGCAAACCGACAGCGTCTGAAGCTCCGACTGTTTTCTCCCCTCTCCCGCCCGCGGGAGAGGGGCCGGGGGAGAGGGCCAGCGCATCCCACTGCCACCACCGCCCCCGTCAACACCTCACCGCCCGCCCACCACCGTCTCCCCTTGCCACCACCCGCCGCCCAGCGCCTGCATCAGCGCGGCGGAATCAGCCAGCCGCGCCGCGCGGGCCTGGGCCAGGTCCAGTGCGGCCTGGCGGGCCTGGCGTTCGGCGTCGATGACCGTGAACTGGCTGACGCCGCCGAGCCGGTATTGCTCGCTGACGATGGCCAGCGTGTCGCGCGTCTGGCGGGCGTTGTCGGCGCGGGCCTGTAGCGTGGCGGCGTCGGCTTCCAGCGCGCGCAGCGTGTCGGCCACGTTCTGCAGGCCCTGCAGCACGGCCTGCTGGTAGGCGCCCAGCGACTGCTCGTACGCCGCTTCCTTGGCCCGCTTCTGCGCGCGCAGCTCGCCGCCGTGGAACACCGGCTGCACCACGCCGGCGGCCAGGCTCCAGACGTTCAGGCTGCTGAACAGGTCGCGCGCGCGCATCTGCTGCGTGCCGCCGCTGGCGGTCAGCGTGATCTGCGGGTACAGGTTAGCCGTTGCCACGCCGATGTCGGCCGATGCCTGGTGCAGCAGCGCCTCGGCCGCGCGGATGTCGGGGCGGCGGCGCGCCAGTTCGGCGGGCAGGCTGACCGGCAGCGATTCGGGCAGGTGCAGGTCTTCGAGCCGGAATTCCGGCAGCTGGGCGCTGGCCGGGGTCTGGCCCGTATAGACGGCGAGCTGGTGGCGCGTGGCGTCGAGCTGCTGCGACAGCCCCGGGATCAGCGCCTGCGTCTGCGCCAGTTCCGCCTGCTGGCGCTGCACGTCCACGCGCGCCACGCCGCCCGCTTGCAGCCGCTGCCGCATGATGTCGAGCTGGCGCTGCTGCGCGGCGGCGATGGCTACCGTATCGGCCAGTTGCGCGCGCAGGCCGGCTTCGCGGATGGCGGCCGTCGCCACGTTGGCGGCCAGCGACAGGCGCGCCGCTTCCAGTTCGTAGCGCTGGTAGTCCACGGCGGCCCGCAGGCCCTCCAGCTCGCGCCGCTGTCCGCCGAACAGGTCCAGCGCGTACGACACCTGCACGCTCGCGTTGTACAGCGTGAATGGCCCGGGGCTCGGGAACTGCGTGATGCCGACCGACGTCAGGTCCACCTGCTGGCGCGTGGCGTTGAGCTTGGCGTCCACCTGCGGGAACTGGGTGGCGCCGGTGCGCGCGTTCAGGTTCTCCTGCGCCTCGCGCAGCCGGGCGCGGGCCTGCGTCAGCGTGGGGCTGCTGGCCAGCGCCAGGCGCACGGTCTCGTCCAGCGGCGCGCTGCCGAAGGCGGTCCACCAGTCGGCCGGGACATCGCCAGGCGCCACGGTCTGGGTGGGATAGCCCTGCGCGGCCATCTGCGACGGCTGCGGGCCGGCCGTGAAGCGCGGGTCGGCCGGCGCGTCGGGCGTGCGGAAGTCGGGGCCGACCACGCAGCCGGCCGTCAGCAGGACGGCGGCAGCGGTGGCAAGAAGGGGTGGGATACGCATGACGACGCTCCGCAGTCAGTCGAGCGTGCGCTTGTAGAAGCGCACCGCAATGGCCATGACGATGACCGTGAACAGCGCCACGGGCCAGACGTTGGGCCACAGTTCGGTCCAGCCGCTGCCCTTGAGCATGATGCCGCGGACCATCCGGTTGAAATAGGTCATTGGCAGCACGTTGCCGATCCACTGCGCCCAGGTGGGCATGCCCGCGAACGGGAACATGAAGCCCGACAGCAGGATGTTGGGCAGGAAGTAGAAGAACGTGAGCTGCACCGCCTGGAGCTGGTTGGCCGCCAGCGACGACAGCGTGATGCCGACCGTCAGGTTGGCCGCGATGAACAGCAGCGCCGCCAGGTAGACCGCCACCACCGACCCCAGGAACGGCACGCCGAACACGAAGTGCGCGGCCAGCACGATGATCGTGGCCTGGATCAGGCCGATGAAGATGTACGGGACGATCTTGCCCGAGATGACCTCGATGGGCTGCACCGGCGTGGCCAGCAGGTTCTCCATCGTGCCGCGCTCGCGTTCGCGCGTCATCGCCAGCCCGGTCATCATCACCATCGTCATGGTCAGGATCACGCCCATCAGCCCCGGCACGATGTTGTACTGCGTGATGCCCTCCGGGTTGTACAGCCGCTGGACGTTGACGTCGAACGCGGGCGCCCCGCCGGCCAGCGGCGCCAGCGCGCCCTTGAGGTCGATGCGGGCGACGGTGGCCGGCAACTGCGCCAGCGCGCCGATGGCCGGGCCCGTGGCCGACGGGTCGGTGGCGTCGGCCTCCACCAGGATCGCCGGGCGGTCGCCGTGCAGCAGCCGGCGCGAGAAGTCCGTGGGGATGGTGACCACGAACTGCACGTCGCCGCGCAGCAGCGCCTCGCGGCCGCTGCGCTCGTCGGGCATCGTGCGCACGACCTTGAAGTACGTGGTGTTTTCCAGCGCGGCGACGAACGACCGCGAGAAATCGCTGTGCTCGGCCACGATCACGGCCGTGGGCATGTGGCGCGGGTCGCTGTTGATCGCAAAGCCGAACAGCAGCAGCTGCACGATGGGCAGGCCGACGATCATCCCGAACGTGATGCGGTCGCGCCGCAGCTGCAGGAATTCCTTCAGGACGATGCTCCACCAGCGCTGCACCGAGAACCGGCGCTGGCGCGGGGCGGCCGGGCGGGCGGTGCTCATGGCGCCTCCTTCGGGCTGGCGGCCGGCTGGCGGGCCGGCGTGGCCATGTTGTCCTGCGCGCCGCCCATCATGTGGATGAACACGTCTTCCAGGCTGGTCTGCGCCTGGGCGATGCGATGGCCGGTGCCGGCGTACTGCCGCAGCGTGCGTTCCAGCTGGCCGGCGTCTTTGCCGGTCACGTGCAGCGCGGTGCCGAAGGCCACGGTCTGGTCGACGCCGGGCTTGCCCTGCAACTGCGCGGACAGCTCGGCCAGGTTGTCGCCTTCCACGCTCCAGGTGCTCAGGTGCTGGCTGGCCACCACCTCGTCGGACGTACCCTGCGCCAGCAGCGCGCCATAGGCGATGTAGGCCAGCTTGTGGCAGCGCTCGGCCTCGTCCATGTAGTGCGTGCTGACCAGCACCGAGATGCCGCGCGCGGCCAGTTGGTGGAGCTGTTCCCAGAAGTCGCGCCGGGCCTTCGGGTCCACCCCGGCGGTGGGCTCGTCCAGCAGCAGTAGCTGCGGCTCGTGCAGCAGGCAGGCGGCCAGCGCCAGCCGCTGCTTCCATCCGCCCGACAGCGATCCGGCCAGCTGCTCGGCGCGCGACTGCAGGCCCAGGTCTTCCAGCGCGCGGTCCACGGCCTCGCGGCGGTTGGGCATGTCGTAGACGCGGGCGACGAAGTCCAGGTTCTCGCGGATCGACAGGTCTTCCCAGTACGAGAAGCGCTGCGTCATGTAGCCGACGTTGCGCTTGATCTCGGCGGCCTGGGTCAGGATGTCGTAGCCCAGGCAGGTGCCCGAGCCGGAGTCTGGCGTCAGCAGGCCGCACATCATCCGGATCGACGTGGTCTTGCCGCTGCCGTTGGGGCCCAGGAAGCCGAAGATCTCGCCGCGCGCCACCTGCATGGTCAGGTTGTTGACCACGTGCTTGTCACCGAAATGCTTGTTCAGGTCGCGCACGTCGATGGCCAGCTCGCCGTTGCGGGCGGGGGAGGGGGACGTGCTCATGACCGAACCACCTCCACGGGCTGGCCGGGGCGCAGCCGGGGCGCGTCGGCGGCGGTGGGGCGGGCCTCGATCAGGAACACGAGCTTGCCGCGCGTTTCGTTGCTGTAGATGACCGGCGGCGTGAACTCGGCCTCGTTCGACACGTAGGTGATCTTCGCCGGCACCGGGGCCGCGCAGCCGTCGCAGCGGATGGTGATGGCCTGGCCCGGCTGCAGCGCGCCGACCACGGCTTCGGGCACGAAGAAACGCACCTTGACGTTGCCCGGCGGGAGCATCCGCACCACGGCGCTGCCGGCCGGCACCCATTCGCCGGGGCGGAACGGCACGTCGTAGACCAGGCCCGGCACGGTGGCGTTGACCGACTTGCGCGACAGCTTCCACTCGGCCTGCGCCAGCGCGGCCCGCGCGGCGTCGATCTGCGCGCGCTGGGCGGCCAGCTGGTCCTTGCGGCCGGGCAGGCGGGCCACGTCGATGTCGCGCTGCAGTTCGCGCACGCGCGCGGCGTCGGCATCGGCCGTGGCGCGGCTCTCGTCAAGCTGGGCGCGCGAGATGCCGCCGATCTCGAACTGGGCCTCGTCGCGCCTGCGTTGCGCGGCGCTGCGGGTGGCCTGCGCCTGGGCCTGCACGAGCTGGGCCTGGTTGACGGCCACTTCCACCGGCCGCTTGCCGGTCTGGATATCGGCAAGCTGCGCCTCGGCCACGCGCACCTGCTCGGCGGCCTGCTGGCGCGCGGCGCGTTCGTCGTCGGATTCGAGCACGAACAGCGGGGCGCCGGTGCCCACCTGCTGGCCGCGCTCGACCGACAGCGTTTCCAGGCGGCCGGCGAACGGCGAGGCCACGGCCACGAATTCGCCTTCGACGTAGCCTTGCCACGTGTCGGGCTTGTCGTTGCCGCAGGCGCCGAGCAGCGCGGCGGCCAGCAGCAGGGGCGGGGTGCGGAGGATCAGGGACATGGATGCGGGCTCCGGAGAGATGACGGTTCAGGCGGGATCCTTGGGCGGCACGGACAGGCCGTGGCCCAGCAGCGCGGTGACGTGGCGCACCAGCGTGTCGGTATCGATATCGGCCGCGCCGGGCAGCGCGCGCCAGATGTGGGTGGTGGCCAGCGGCAGCATCGTCAGGCCGATCAGCGAGACCATGACCAGCGCCGGCTCCAGCCCCGGATTGAGCTGGCCCTGCGCATGGGCGGCGGCCAGCGGGCCGGCGATCAATTGGGCGCGCTGCGGGGCCACGCGCTGCAGCAGCCGTTCGCGCAGATGGCCGTCGACGCTGACGATCTCGCGGATCCACAGGCCCGGAAACCATGGCGTGCCCGCCGCGGTGCGGATCAGCTGCGCGGCCAGGCCCTGGATGCGCGTGACCGGGTCGGCGTCGCCGGCCTGCAGCGCGCCGAACACGTGGTCGATCATCGGCTGCAGCCGTTCCTCGAAAATCGCGTCCAGCAGCGCCTCGCGGTCGCGGAAGTAGTAGTGGACCAGCGCCGGCGTGACGCCGGCCTCGGTGGCGATGGCCTTGGTCGACGTGGCGGCCACGCCGTGCCGCGCGAACATCGTCACGGCGGCGTCGATCAGCAGGTCGCGCTGGCCGGCGTCGGCCGTGCGGGTGGTCGGTCGGCCGGGGCGGCGTTTCGGGTCGGACGGGGCGGAGGGCATGGAATGGTCTGGATGCTGGCGGGCTTCGCTCGAATATTAATTTTCGAATTAATTAATACAAGGACTGTTACAAGTCGGGCGGCGTTGTTGCAATGCAGCATGGGCGGTGGACAGGTCATGTCGGCTTGGCTATGCTCGCGCAGCCAAGGGGCCGCCCAGCCGGGCGGCGTATCCAACCCTTCTTTCCGATCTTCCATGCCGCGTCACGTATTGCTGGCCGCCCGGCGGCCGCGCCCCCGCTTTGTCCGTCGACTCGCCGCGTTGCTGGCCAGCGCGGCCTTGCCGTGGGCGGCGCAGGCGCAAGAGGCCGCGACGCCGCCCGATACCGAGAGCCCGTTCGCCATCCACGGGCAGGCCACCTACATCTGGACCCGCAAGCCGGCGTTCGACGCGCCGTATTCGGGCGAGAACAGCCTGACGCCCGAGCGCGCCAAGAGCTATTCCTTCACGAGCACGCTGGACCTGGGGCTGCGCCTGTGGCGCGGCGCGGAGTTCCACTTCAATCCCGAGGTGTCGCAGGGCGTACCGTTCTCGGACCTGCACGGGCTGGGCGGGCTGTCCAACGGCGAGCTGGCCAAGACGGCCAGCACGTCGCCAAAGTTCTACCGGGCGCGCGCGTTCGTCCGCCAGTACTGGGGCATGGGCGGCGGCGACGAGACGCTGGAGGCGGATTTCAACCAGTTCGCGCGCACGGTGGACAAGCAGCGGCTGGTGCTGACGGCCGGCAACTTCGGCGTGATCGACGTGTTCGACCAGAACCCGTACGGGTCAGACCCGCGCACGCAGTTCATGAACTGGTCGTTCCTGACGCATGGCTCGTGGGACTACCCGGCCGATTCGCGCGGCTACAACTGGGGCGCGGCGCTGGAGTACATCGGCGACGGCTGGTCGGCGCGCGTCGGCCACTTCCTGCAGCCGCTGGAGTCCAACGGGCGCGAGCTGGACACGCGCGCGTTCAAGCACTACGGCCAGATGCTGGAGCTGGAAAAGCGCTACGAGATTGCCGGCCGCCCCGGGCAGGCGCGGCTGCTGCTGTGGCGCAACCGCGCCAACATGGGCGCCTTCAACGACGCCATCGCGTTCGGCCAGGCCAACGGCGTGACGCCCGACGTGGCCGACGTGCGGCGCGAACACACCAAGTGGGGCGTGGGGCTGGCGTTCCTGCAGGAAGTGACGCGCGACGCGGGCGTGTTCCTGCGCGCCAACTGGTCCGACGACAAGACCGAGACCTACGCCTTCACCGAGATCGGCCGGCAGGTGGCCGGCGGCGGCACGCTCAAGGGCGCGCTATGGGGCCGCCCGAAGGACGAGGTGGGACTGGCGATGGCCGTCAACATGCTGAGCCCCGCGCACCGCAACTACCTGGCGGCCGGCGGCCTGGGCGCCTTCCTGGGCGACGGCGCGCTGCGCTACGGCCCGGAACAGATCGTGGAGATCTACTACAGCTTCGCCGTGTGGAAGACGCTGACGCTGAGCCCCGACTTCCAGTACATCCGCAACCCCGGCTACAACCGCGACCGCGGCCCGGCGAAGTTCATCGGCGTACGGGCGCACGCGGAGTTTTGAGGGGGCCGATCGAGCTGTAGGGCTTTGCTCCCCTCTCCCGCGCTGCGGGAGAGGGGTCGGGGGAGAGGGCTGGCGGTTCTATTTGCGACATGTCGCGTTTTGAACCTCAACGCCCTCACCCCCAGCCCCTCTCCCGCCGCGCGGGAGAGGGGAGCAAGACCGGGGGGCGGGAGCAAAACCCGGTGTCGGCACGACTCGCCGTCGCCCCGCTCCTTACTGCCTCGCGTTCCGGCGGTTATCCGGCCACGGTGTGTTGAAGTTGGTGCGGAACGGGTTGATGTCCAGCCCGCCGCGGCGGGTGTAGCGGGCGTAGACGGCCAGCTTGACCGGCTTGCACATGCGCAGCACGTCCGTGAAGATCCGCTCCACGCACTGCTCGTGGAACTCGTTGTGGTTGCGGAACGAGATCAGGTACTTGAGCAGCCCTTCCTGGTCGATCGGGGCGCCCACGTAGCGGATCTGCACGCTGCCCCAGTCGGGCTGGCCCGTGACCAGGCAGTTCGACTTGAGCAGGTGCGACACCAGCGTTTCCTCCACCGGCGATGCCTCCTGGTCGGCCTTGAGCAGCGAGGCGTCGGGCTCGTAGATGTCGGTCTCGATGTCCAGGCGGTCCAGCAGCAGGCCGTCCAGTTCCCCCATCTTCTGCGTGCCCAGGTCCGCCTCGGTGACCAGCCGCACCTGCACGGTGCCGCCCGTGGCCTGCGACAGGTCGTGGTGCAGCAGTTGCTGCAGTGCCTCGGCAGAGGCGATCCGGCTCTGGTTGAACGAGTTCAGGTACAGCTTGAAGGACTTGGACTCGACGATGTTCGGCGTGTCGGACGGGATGATGAACGTGGCCAGCGCCACCTGCGGCTTGCCTTTCAGGTTCAGCCACGACACCTCGTACGCGTTCCAGATGTCCACGCCGAAGAACGGCAGCGCGCGGCCCTCGGCCAGCCCGATCTCGGTGCGCTTGGGCTGGCGCGGGATCGGGAACAGCAGCGTCGGGTCGTATTCGGTCTTGTACGCCGAGGGCTTGCCCAGCGGCGAGTGCTCAGGAAGCGTCATTGCGGGTCTCAGGCCAGGAACAGCTTGTAAACGGGGTTGTCGGTCTCGTCCCAGTGTACGTAACCGAGCGTGGAAAGGAAGGTGCGGAACGCGCGCTTCTCGTTCTTCGGCACCTGGATGCCCACCAGGATGTTCGACGTGTCCGCGCCCTGGTTCCGGTAATGGAACAGGCTGATGTTCCAGTTCGGGGCCATGCTGGACAGGAACTTCATCAGCGCGCCCGGCCGCTCCGGGAATTCGAAGCGGTACAGCAGTTCGTCCTGCGCCAGCGGCGAGTGGCCGCCCACCATGTAGCGGATGTGCTGCTTGGCCAGTTCGTCGTTGGACAGGTCCAGCGTGTCGAACCCGTGGCGGCGGAAGTTGGCGGCGATCTTGTCGTTCTCGCTGCGCGCGGCGATCTGCAGGCCCACGAAGATGTGCGCCACGCCCTTGTCGGCGATACGGTAGTTGAACTCGGTCACGCTGCGGGTGCCCACCTGCTCGCAGAAGCGCTTGAAGCTGCCGCGTTCCTCGGGGATCGTCACGGCGAACACGGCCTCGCGGGCCTCGCCCACCTCGGCGCGCTCGGCCACGAAGCGCAGGCGGTCGAAGTTCATGTTCGCGCCGCAGGCGATGGCCACGAGCTGCTGGCCCTTGAGCTTCTCGCGCTCGGCATAGGCCTTCAGGCCGGCCACGGCCAGCGCGCCGGCCGGTTCCAGGATGCTGCGGGTGTCCTGGAACACGTCCTTCAGGCCCGCGCAGATCGCGTCGGTATCGACCAGGATGATGTCGTCCACCAACTCGCGCGTGATGCGGAAGGTTTCCTTGCCCACCAGCTTCACGGCCGTGCCGTCCGAGAACAGGCCCACGTCCTTCAGTTCCACGCGCTTGCCGGCGTCGACCGAGCGCTTCATCGCGTCGGAATCGAACGTCTGCACGCCAATGACCTTGATCTCGGGGCGCACGGCCTTGACGTAGGCGGCAATGCCCGAGATCAGCCCGCCGCCGCCGATGGCCACGAAGATCGCGTGGATCGGGCCCGGGTGCTGGCGCAGGATCTCCATGGCGATGGTGCCCTGGCCGGCAATCACGTCCGGGTCGTCGAACGGGTGGATGAAGGTGAGCTTCTGCTTGGCCTCCAGCTCGGCCGCGTGCAGGTAGGCGTCGCTGTACGACTCGCCGTGCAGCACGATGCGGACCCATTCGCCGCCGCGCTCGCGCACCGCGTCGATCTTCACCTGCGGCGTGGTGGTGGGCATGCAGATGATGGCCTTGCACTGCAACCGGGCGGCGGCCAGCGCCACGCCCTGGGCGTGGTTGCCGGCCGACGCGGCGATCACGCCGCGCTTCAGTTCCTCGGGCTTCAGCGACGCCATCTTGTTGTACGCCCCGCGCAACTTGAACGAGAACACGGGCTGGGTGTCCTCGCGCTTGAACCAGACCGCGTTGCCGGTCCGCGCCGACAGGGCCGGGGCGTACGTCAGCTCGGTCTCCTGGGCCACGTCGTAGACCTTGGCGGTCAGGATCTTCTTCAAATAGTCGGGCTTGGGCGGGGTGCGGGTCATGGTCAGCGGGGGCGCCACGCGGGCGGCGTGCAAAAAAAGCCGGAAAAATCGGCGGAAACCGCCAATGATAATGGATGGCGCCGGCGCGGGCCCCACCACGGCCGCACCGCGCACCGGCCACGCCGGCGTGCCGCAAGGGCCACAGTTGTAGGACAGCGCCCGGTGGACGCTTGTCAAAACCCCGTGTTACGGTTTCACGCGATGCCCCCGTTACCTCTGATCGAACCCAACACCGCGCTATTCCTGGACTTCGACGGCACGCTTGCCGATCTTGCGCCGCTTCCGCACCTGGTGCGGGTGGAACCGGAACTGGTTGGCACGCTGCGCGCGTTGCATACCTGCCTGGGCGGCGCGGTGGCCATCGTGTCCGGCCGGCCCGTCGCCGAGCTGGACGATTTCCTGCAGCCCTTGCGCCTGCCGGCCGCCGGCATCCATGGCGCCGAGTTCCGCAACGGCGCCGAGCGCATCGCGCGGCCGCCGGCGCCGGGCATCGGCCCGCTGCTGCCCAAGCTTGAGGCGCTGGTCGCCCGGCATCCGGGGCTCAGGCTCGAACGCAAGTCCGTGGCCGTGGCCGTCCACTATCGCCAGGTGCCAGACCTGGAGCCGCTGGTGCGGGCCGCCGTGGCCGACGTGCTGCGCGACGCCATCGGGCTGGAGGCGCTGCCCGGCAAGATGGTCATCGAGATCAAGCCGGCCGGCGTGGACAAGGGCGGCGCGATTGCCGCGTTCATGCGCTCGCCGCCGTTCGCCGGCCGCCTGCCGCTGTTCGCCGGCGACGATGTCACCGACGAAGCCGGCTTCACCGTGGTGCGTGAACTGGGCGGCATCGGCCTGCTGGTGGGCCAGCGCGCCTCTGCCGCGTCGCACAGCCTGCCCCGCCCGGCGGACCTGCGCGAATGGCTGCACCAGTCCGCCCATGCGCTGACGCACCTGCTGGCGCAGCGCCAGGACCCCCCGTCCGACCCCCTCTCACCCCCATCTGCCCGGGAGGATACGTTGTGAGCGAACCTGTCAACCTGAACCCTGCCATCGCCACGGAGGCCCCCGCCGTCAATACCGATTCCGATACCTCGTCGCGCCATGCCGATCCGTCGCTGTCGCTCGGGATGATCGGCAATTGCGCGTTCTCGGCGCTGGTGGACGGCCGCGGCCGCATCGTCTGGTGCTGCATGCCCCGCTTTGACGGCGACCCGGTGTTCAACGCGCTGCTGGACCCCAGCGAGAACGCCGGACACTTCAACATCGAGATCGAGGACTTCCAGGAAGCCACGCAGTGGTACGAGCCGAACACGGCCGTGCTGCGCACCCAGCTCACCGACCGGCACGGGAGCTGCCTGGAAATCACCGACTTCTGCCCGCGCTTCTTCCGGCTCGGGCGCTATTTCCGGCCGTTGACGCTGGTACGGCGCATCCGCCCGATCCGGGGCGCGCCGCGCGTGCGCGTGACGCTGGCGCCGCGCTACAACTACGGCCGGCACGCGCCGCACGTCACGCGCGGCAGCAGCCATGCGCGGTTCGTCGGCGAGGACATGACGCTGCGCCTGACCACCGACGCGCCGCTGGCCTACGTGCTGTCGAACACGCCGTTCCTGGTCACGCGCGGCTACAACTTCATCCTGGGACCCGACGAGACGCTCACGCACAGCGTGGAGGACATCGCGCGCGATTTCGAGCAGGAGACCACGGCGTACTGGCGCCTGTGGAGCCGCCGGCTGGCCGTGCCGCGCGAGTGGCAGGACGCGGTGATCCGCGCGGCCATCACGCTGAAGCTGTCGCTCTACGAGGAAACCGGCGCCATCGTGGCCGCCATGACCACGAGCATCCCCGAGGCGCCGGGCAGCGGCCGCAACTGGGACTACCGGTTCTGCTGGCTGCGCGACGCCTTCTTCGTGGTGCGGGCGCTGAACAGCCTGTCCGAGGTCGGCACGATGGAGGACTACCTGCGCTGGCTGTCGAACGTCGTGATGCAATCCCAGGACGGCCATATCCAGCCGCTCTACGGCATCGGCCTGGAGCGCGAGCTGCCCGAAAGCATCCTGGACCACCTGGGCGGCTACCGCGGCATGGGGCCGGTGCGGGTGGGCAACCAGGCGCAGGAACATTTCCAGCACGATGTGTACGGCAACGTGGTGCTGGCCGCCGCGCAGGCGTTTCACGACCACCGGCTGCTCCATCGCGGCGGGCCGGCCGAATTCCAGAAGCTGGAGGACGTGGGCGAGCAGGCCGTGCGCGTGTTCGGCACGCCCGACGCCGGCATGTGGGAGCTGCGCACGCGCGCCCGCATCCATACGTCGTCGGCGCTGATGAGCTGGGTGGCGTGCGACCGCCTGGCCAAGATCGCCGTGAAGCTGGAGCAGCCCGCGCGGGCCGCGTACTGGCACGACCACGCGGACCGCATGAAGCGGCGCATCCTGGAGGAGTCCTGGAGCGAGAAGCGCCAGGCATTCGCGGAAAGCTTCGGCGGCAAGGAACTGGACGCCAGCGTGCTGCTGATGGCCGAGGTCAACTTCATCGACCCCCGCGACCCGCGCTTCGTGTCGACCGTGAAGGCGCTGGAAGAATCGCTGTGCGACGGCCCGTACATGCGGCGCTACGAGGCGCCCGACGACTTCGGCAAGCCCGAGACCGCGTTCAACATCTGCACGTTCTGGCGCATCGACGCGCTGGCGCGCATTGGCCGGCGCGAGCAGGCGCGCGAGATCTTCGAGGCCATGCTGGCCGCGCGCAACCCGCTGGGCCTGCTGTCAGAGGACACCCACCCGGTCACCGGAGAGATGTGGGGCAACTTCCCGCAGACCTATTCGATGGTCGGCCTGATCAACGGTGCCATGCGGCTGTCGGCACCCTGGGACACCGTGATCTGAGGAAAGGATTCGCAACAACAAGAAGCGATATATGGGCAGACTAGTAGCAGTATCGAACCGGGTCGCGGACCCGCGCAACCACGCGGCGGGCGGGCTCGCAGTGGCGCTTTCCGAAGCGCTCAACAAGACGGGCGGCCTCTGGTTCGGCTGGAGTGGCAAGGTGTTGGAAACCGCGCAGGGCGGCACGCCCGGCGAGGGCGAACTGCATCAGACGCAGGCCGGCAACGTGACGCTTGCCACCGTGGACCTGTGCCGCGAGGACCACGACGCGTATTACCTGGGCTACAGCAACGGCGTGCTCTGGCCCGTGCTGCACTACCGCGTGGACCTGGCCGACTTCGACGCCGGCGGCAACCTCAACGCCTACCGCCGCGTGAACCAGCTGTTCGCGCGCAAGCTGGCGCCGCTGCTGAAGCCCGACGACGTCATCTGGATCCACGACTACCACCTGATCCCGCTGGCGGCGGAACTGCGCGCCATCGGCTGCGGGCAGCGCATCGGCTTCTTCCTGCACGTGCCGCTGCCGCCGCCGCTGATCCTGGCGGCCATCCCGCAGCACGAATGGCTGATGCGCGCGCTGTTTGCGTACGACCTGCTGGGCTTCCAGAGCCAGGCGGACCTGGACCACTTCTCGCGCTACGTGCAGGGCGAGGCCGGCGCGGAGCCGATGGGCGAGTACCGCTTCCGGGCCTTCCACCGCACGGTGCGCGCGCAGGCGTTCCCGATCGGCATCGACGTCGACGAGTTCGCGGAACTGGGCCGTGGCGACGAAGCGATGGAAACCTACGAGATGATGCGCGGCCAGTACTCGACGCGCCGGCTGCTGCTGGGCATCGACCGGCTCGACTACTCGAAGGGCCTGCCGCAGCGGCTCAAGGCGTTCCAGACGCTGCTGTCCGAGTATCCGGAGAACCGCTCCAGCGCCACGCTGATCCAGATCGCGGCACCGTCGCGCGAATCGGTGGACGCCTACGCCGACCTGCGCCGCGAGATGGAAGGCATCACCGGCGCCATCAACAGCGAGTACGGCGAGCTGGACTGGATGCCGGTGCGCTACATCCACCGCTCGACATCGCGCCGCCGGCTGCCCGGGCTATGCCGCGCCAGCGCCGTGGCGCTGGTCACGCCGCTGCGCGACGGCATGAACCTTGTCGCCAAGGAATACATCGCCGCCCAGGACCCGGACGACCCCGGCGTGCTGGTGCTGTCGCGCTTCGCCGGCGCGGCGGAGCAGTTGAAAGAGGCGCTGCTGGTCAACCCGTACGACACCCGCGCCACGGCCCAGGCCATCCAGCAGGCGCTGCACATGCCGCTGTCGGAACGCCGCTCACGGCACCAGAAACTGCTGGAACGTATCCGCCAGCAAGACGTGCACTGGTGGAGCAGCGAATACCTGCGGGCGCTGATGGAGACAGAGGGCGGCTGAGGGCTGGTGCTTTGCGTCCCTCTCCCGCGTGGGAGAGGGGAGCCGGCATGCGGTCATGCGGGCGGCATCAGCCAGCACTGCGTTTGCGCGCGACGCTTGTTTGCTCCCCTCTCCCGCAACGCGGGAGAGGGGCT
The DNA here is from genome assembly GCF_003854935.1 of Cupriavidus pauculus. NCBI lineage: Bacteria > Pseudomonadati > Pseudomonadota > Betaproteobacteria > Burkholderiales > Burkholderiaceae > Cupriavidus > Cupriavidus pauculus. The sequence goes on along the minus strand of NZ_CP033969.1, from coordinate 416,077 downwards.
GGGGGAGAGGCCTGGCGGTCCAAATTGCGACTTGTCGGCAAGCAGATGCTCGACGCCCTCACCCCCAACCCCTCTCCCACCGCGTGGGAGAGGGGAGCCGGCATGCGGTCATGCAGGCCGCGTCAGCCAGCACTGCGTTTGCGCCCGACGCTTGTTTGCTCCCCTCTCCCGCAACGCGGGAGAGGGGCCGGGGGAGAGGGCCGGCGGTCCAAATTGCGACTTGTCGGCAAGCAGATGCTCGACGCCCTCACCCCCAGCCCCTCTCCCACTGTGTGGGAGAGGGGAGCCGGCATGCGGTCATGCGGGACGCGTCAGCCAGCACTACGTTTGCGCCCGACGCTTGTTTGCTCCCCTCTCCCGCAACGCGGGAGAGGGGCCGGGGGAGAGGGCTGGCGGTCCAAATTGCGACCTGTCGGCAAGCAGATGCTCGACGCCCTCTTCCAACCCCTCTCCCACTGCGTGGGAGAGGGGAGCCGGGATGCGGTCATGCAGGCCGCGTCAGCCAGCACTGCGTTTGCGCGCGACGCTTGTTTGCTCCGCTCTCCCGCAACGCGGGAGAGGGGAGCGAAACGGTGGTCGGTGCAGGCCGCGTTAGCCATCACGTGGCATCGGCGAGCCAGCCGCCGGCGCATCGCTGTCTCTCAGACCAGATCGCCCGGCACGTCGATATCGCGGAATGCGGCGTCGTCCTCGGTGAGGATGCGGGTGACCGGCTGGGATTTCAGCAGCGCGCGGGCGCCTTCGTCGCCGTCCAGTTTCAGCAGTTCGTCGCGCCATGCGGCACCGAAGCCGACCGGATGGCCGCGGCGGCCGTCGCGCCAGGGGGCGGCGATGGTGTCGCGCGAGGTGATGGTCAGCGCCACGGCGCGGACCAGTTCCATCGACAGCCACGGCATGTCGGCCAGCGCGACCACCCAGCCGCGGGCGTCGGCGCTGGCGGCCACGCCGGCGCGCAGCGCGGCGCCCATGCCGGCTTCGGCTTCGGCCGATTCGATGACCCTACAGCCGCCGCGTTTCAGTTCGGCCGCCAGTTCCGGGTGGCCGGGCCGCACCACCGCGATCGAGTTTGGCAGGCCGGCCGCCAGCGTGCGGGCGCTGCGCCATGCCACGGTGCGGCCGTCGGCCATCGTTTCCAGCAGCTTGTTGCGCAGGCCGGCCGGGTCGAAGCGGCGGCCGAAGCCGGCGGCCAGCAGGATGCCGGTGGGCAGGTCGGTCTGCGTGAGCGGGGCGCGGGCGGGCCTGGTCATGGCTGGCTGGCGGTCACGGGTGCGCCGCCCGGCAGGATCGGGCACTCGGCTTCGCCCGCGGCAATCTCGCGCGCGGCCTTGGCGCCTTCCACCTGGAGGATGTCGGGCAGCGACACGTGGTTCTTGGCGGCGACCACCTCGGCCAGGATCGAAATGGCGATCTCGGGCGGCGTGCGGCTGCCGATGTAGATGCCCACCGGCCCGTGCAGCCGGGCCAGTTGCTGCTCGCTCAGGTCGAACTCCTTGAGCCGCTCGCGGCGCGCGGTGTTGTTGCGGCGCGAGCCCAGCGCGCCGACGTAGAACGCCGGCGTGCGCAGCGCCTCCATCAGCGCCAGGTCGTCGAGCTTGGGGTCGTGCGTCAGCGCGATGACCGCGCAGCGCTCGTCCAGCCGCATGGCCTCGACGGTGTCGTCGGGCATCGTGCGGACCATGGTCACGCCGGGGATGTCCCACGTCTCCGTGTATTCCTCGCGCGGGTCGCAGACGGTGACCTGGAAGCCCAGCCCCACCGCGATCTGGCACAGGTACTTCGATAGCTGCCCCGCGCCGATCACCAGCATGCGGTAGCGCGGCCCGTGGATGGTCATCAGCGTGCGGCCGTCGAACGACAGCCCGTCGGCCGCCTGCGCGTGGCTCAGCGTGGCGCGGCCGGTGGCCATGTCCAGCGAGCGCGCCACCAGGCGGCCCTGCTCCACGGCGTCCAGCAGTTCGGCAATGCCGCTCTGCGGCCCCAGCGGCTCGGCCACCAGTTCGATCGTGCCGCCGCAGGGCAGCCCGAAGCGGTGCGCTTCCTCGGCGCTGATGCCGTACTTCATCGCCTCCGGGCCCGCCGCGCGGATGCCCTCCTTGTGCACGCGATAGATGATGTCGTCCTCGATGCAGCCGCCCGAGACCGACCCGACCACCAGGCCGTCGTCGCGCACCGCCAGCATCGCGCCTTCGGGGCGGGGCGACGAGCCCCACGTCCTGACCACCGTCACCAGCAGCACGCCGTGTCCGGCCTGCTGCCACTTCACACTGCTCTTCAGGACTTCGAGATCCACGCTGTCCATGATCGTTTCCGCTTGCCTGCCTGTTCCTCGCCACCGTCGGCGTCGCCGCCTTCGGTGGCCCCATTGCTCTGGGAGTTGTCGTTGTTGTCACTGCCCGGCGCCATGCCGTCGCCGTCATCGCCCGCCTCTGCGGGGCCGCCGGTCACCGCCTCGGTGAAGCGCGCGAAGAACGTGTCCGCCATCTTGCGCGCGGCGGCGTCCACCAGCCGCGAGCCGATCTGCGCGATCTTGCCGCCCACCTGCGCCTGCACCGTGTAGGCCAGCAGCGTGGCCGCGTCGCCGTCGGGGGTCAGCGTGACGCGGGCCGACCCCTTGCCGAAGCCGGCCGCGCCACCCTGTCCGTCGAACTGGATCGTGTAGCTGTCCGGCGCCTGGATGTCCTGCAGCGCCATGCGGCCCTTGAAGCGCGCCTTGACGGGGCCGACCGCCGCGGTGAGCGCAAGCTGGTAGGCGTTGTCGCCATCGGGCTCGATGCTCTCACATCCGGGAATACATTGCTTGAGCAGGGCCGTGTCGTTCAGCGCCTCCCATGCCACCTGCTGCGGCACGGGCAGCCGCTGGGTCTGGGTCATTTCCATCGCGGATTTCCTCCTGTAGGGCCGGTTTGTCTCACCGGTGGGACAGACGGGGGCGGGCGGTCGTCCGCCAGCAGCGTTTCCAGCGCCAGCAGGCTGTCCAGGTTGTGCGCGGGGCGCAGCGCGTCCACGTACGGCAGGATGGCCTGGATGCCGCGCGCCTGTGGCGCAAAGCCCGCATAGCGCAGCAGCGGGTTCAGCCAGACGATGCGGTGCGCAAAGCGCCGCAGCCGGGCCATTTCCTGCGCCAGCAGGTCAATGTGTTCGAGGTCGATGCCGTCGCTGACCAGCAGCACCGTGGCGCGCCCGGCCAGCGTGCGGCGCGCCCATTGGCGGTTGAACGCGGCCAGCGCAGCGCCGATGCGCGTGCCGCCGGCCCAGTCCCGCACCTGCCCGGCGATCAGCGTCACGGCGTCGTCCGGGTCGCGCTCGCGCAGCCGGCGCGTGACGTTGGTGAGACGCGTGCCGAACAGGAACACGTGCATGCGCTCGCGCGACTGCATCAGCGCGTGGCAGTAGTACAGCACCGCGCGCGAGTACTGGCTCATCGACCCCGAGATGTCGAGCAGCAGCACCACGGGCGGCTTGCGCGCGACCTGCCTGCGGTGCTTCCAGCGCAGCCATTCGCCATGCTGGCGCACGGCCAGCCGGGCGCTGGCGCGCAGGTCGGCGTGGGTGCCGGCCGTGGCGGCGCGCAGCCGGCGCGTGCGTTGCAGCGCCAGGTGGGCGCGGCGGGTGCGGACCAGGTGCTGCAGCGCGCGCCATTCGTCGGCCGAGAGCGTGTCGAAGTCGCGGCTCGACAGCCGTTCCTGGGCCGAGAACGTCAGCGGCGCGGTAAAGCGTTCCTCGCGCATCGGCGTGTCGGGGCGGGCGGCGGCCGGCTGGCGGGCGGCCAGCGCGTCGGCCAGCCGGTTGCTGCGCCGGGGCGGCGGCGCGCCGGCATCCACGCGCGGCAGCAGCATCGCGCGCAGCTTGCCTTCCCAGTCGGGGTCGCGCCAGAACAGGTCGAAGGCGGCGTCGAACAGCGGCCGCTGGTCTGGCCCGGACAGCATCAGCGCCGCCAGCGCCGCGCGTACTTCCTGCCGGGCGCCGATGTCGACGTGGCGCAGCGCCTCCAGCGCATCCACGGCGTGCGCCGGCGACAGCCCGAAGCCGGCATCGCGCAGCAGCCGCGTGAAATGCGTGACGTTGCGCGCCAGCATCGGCAGGGCGGGTGCGGCGGCGGGTGTCATCTCAGGCCGTCGGGGTGGCGCCGGCCAGCAGCTCGGCGATGGTCGGGCCGTCGGCGCGCGCCAGGTCGTCCTGGTACTTGAGCAGCACGCCAAGCGTGTCGCGCACCGACTGCGGGTCCAGTTCGGTCACGCCCAGCGCGGCCAGCGCGCGGCACCAGTCGATGGCCTCGGCAATGCCGGGCGCCTTGAACAGGTCGATGCCGCGCAGCCGGTGGATGAAGTCGACGGCCTGCCGCTGCAACGCGGCGGCGGCCTCGGGCGCGCGGGCGGCCACGATGCGCAGTTCGCGGTCGCGGCCCGGGTAGCCCATCCACTGGTAGAGGCAGCGGCGCTTGAGCGCGTCGTGCACCTCGCGCGTGCGGTTGGACGTGATCACGATCAGCGGCGGCCGTTCGGCCTGGATCACGCCGATCTCCGGAATCGACACCTGGTATTCGGACAGGATCTCCAGCAGGAACGCCTCGAACGGCTCGTCGGCGCGGTCGATCTCGTCGATCAGCAGCACGCGCGGCACGCCGGGCGCGGCGGGGTCGGGCAGCAGGGCTTCGAGCAGCGGGCGCTTGAGCAGGTAGTCGTCGTGGTAGAGCGACTGCTGCTCGGGCCGCTCGCCGCGTGCCTCGGCCAGCCGCAGCGCCATGATCTGGCGCGGGTAGTCCCACTCGTACAGCGCGCTGGCCGCGTCCAGGCCCTCGTAGCACTGCAGCCGCAGCAGGCGCGTGCCCAGGATGCCGGCCATGGCATGCGCCAGCGCGGTCTTGCCCACGCCGGGCTCGCCTTCCAGGAACAGCGGCCGCTGCATGCGCAGGGCCAGGTACAGCACCGTGGCCGCTTCGCGGTCGGCGTAATAGTGCTGGGTTTCCAGCGCGGCGAGGGTCTGGTCGATGGAGGTGGGGAGCATGGGCTACGCCGCTAGAGACATGGGACAACGCTGCCGGGTCGATCCGGGCCGGTGGCGGCCTGGCAGGCCGGGCTCTCGGCCCCCGGCCCCCCTCCCGCGCGGGAGAGGGGCGCACCCAGGCGCCATCACCCCTTCAGCGCCTGCTCCACCGCGCGGGCGGCCAGCACGGGGATCAGGTGGGCCCGGTACTCGGGAGAGGCGTGGAGGTCGCCGTTCAGGCCGGACGGGTCCATCCTGACCGCGCGGGCGGCGGCGGGGGTGAAGCTGGCCGACAGGGCCTGTTCCAGCGCCGGGGCGCGGAACACGCTGTCGGCCGCGCCGGTTACCGCCACGCGGACGGTGTTGCCGGTGCGGGCCACCATCACGCCGACCAGGGCGAAGCGCGATGCCGGGTTGCGCATCTTCTCGTAGCCGGCCTGGTCCGGTACGGGAAAGCGCACGGCCGTGATCAGCTCGTCGGGCGCCAGCGCGGTCTCGTAGAGGCCCTTGAAGAAGTCGTCGGCCGCAATGCTGCGGCGGTCCGTGACCACGGTGGCGTTCAGCCCCAGCACGGCGGCCGGATAGTCGGCGGCGGGGTCGTCGTTGGCCAGCGATCCGCCCAGCGTGCCCACCGCGCGCACCTGCCGGTCGCCGATCACGTGGGCCAGCGCGGCCAGGGCCGGGATGCGGCGCATCACGTCGGGGTGCGCCGCCACGTCGGCGTGCCGGGCGCAGGCGCCGATCACGAGTTCGTCGCCCTGCACGTGGATCTCGGCCATGCCGGGGATGCGGTTGATGTCGATCAGCGTCGATGGCGCCGCCAGCCGCAGCTTCATCGCGGCCAGCAGGCTCTGCCCCCCGGCCAGGATCTTGGCGTCGCCGTCGGCCTTGAGCTTGGCCACGGCGGACTGGGCGTCCGTGGCGCGTTCGTACTGGAATGCGTACATGGTCGTTTCCCCGGTTATGCCGCGCTACCCTGCGCGGACTGGATGGCCTGCCACACGCGGTGCGGCGTGGCGGGCATCTGCACGTCGCGCACGCCCAGCGGCGCCAGCGCGTCGACCAGCGCGTTGATGAAGGCCGGCGGCGAGCCGATGGCGCCGGCCTCGCCGCAGCCCTTCACGCCCAGTGGGTTGTGCGTGCAGGGCGTGCCGCTGGAGGTTTCCACCGTGAAGTCGGGCAGGTCGCCCGCGCGCGGCATCGCGTAGTCCATGTACGACCCGGTCAGCAACTGGCCGCTGTCGGGGTCGTAGATGCACTGCTCCAGCATCGCCTGCCCGAGCCCCTGGCCAATCCCGCCGTGCACCTGGCCCTCGACGATCATCGGGTTGATGACGTTGCCGAAGTCGTCCACGGCCGTGAACTTGATGACTTCCGATTCGCCGGTGTCGGGGTCCACCTCCACCTCGCAGATGTAGGCGCCGGACGGGTACGTGAAGTTGGTGGGGTCGTAGAACGCGTTCTCGTTCAGGCCCGGCTCCAGCTTGTCGAGCGGGTAGTTGTGCGGCACGTAGGCGGTCAGCGCCACCTCGCCGAAGGTCTTGGTGCGGTCGGTGCCGGCCAGCCGGAACACGCCGTCCTGGAACTCGATGTCGGCGTCGGACGCTTCCAGCAGGTGGGCCGCGATCTTCTTGGCCTTGGCCTCGATCTTGTCCAGCGCCTTCATGATCGCCGACCCGCCCACGGCCAGCGAGCGCGAGCCGTAGGTGCCCATGCCGAACGGCACGCGGCCGGTATCGCCGTGCACGATCTCCACGGCGTCCAGCCCGATGCCCAGCCGGTCCGCCACGATCTGCGCGAACGTGGTCTCGTGGCCCTGCCCGTGGCTGTGCGACCCCGTGAACACCGTGACGGTGCCGGTGGGATGCACGCGGATCTCGCCCACTTCGAACAGCCCGGCCCGGGCGCCGAGCGCGCCGGCGATGTTCGACGGGGCCAGGCCGCACGCCTCGATGTAGCACGAGTAGCCCAGCCCGCGCAGCTTGCCGCGCTGTCTGGCCGCCTCGCGCCGCTGGGGAAAGCCGGCCACGTCGGCCAGCTCCTCGGCCCGCGCCAGGCACGGCTCGTAGTCGCCGGTGTCGTAGGTCAGGCCCACGGGCGTGGCGTACGGGAAGGTGCGGATGAAGTTCTTGCGGCGCAGCGCGGCCGGGTCGGTGCCGGTCTCGCGCGCGGCGGCTTCCACCAGCCGTTCCACCACGTAGGTGGCCTCGGGGCGGCCCGCGCCGCGGTAGGCATCGACCGGCGCGGTGTTGGTGAAGACGGCCTGCACCTCGGCGTAGATGGCCGGCGTGGCGTACTGGCCGGCCAGCAGCGTGGCGTAGAGGATGGTCGGCACGCTGCTGGCGAACGTGGACAGGTACGCGCCCATGTTGGCCACCGTGTGCACGCGCATCGCCAGGAACTTGCCGTCGGCGTCCAGCGCCAGCTCGGCCCTGGTCACGTGGTCGCGGCCGTGGGCGTCGGTCAGGAACGACTCGGACCGCTCGGCCGTCCACTTGACCGGCCGGCCCACCTTCTTCGACGCCCACGTGAGCGCCACGTCCTCGGGGTACAGGAAGATCTTCGAGCCAAAGCCGCCGCCCACGTCGGGCGCGATGATGCGCAGGCGCGACTCGGGCAGCCCCAGCACGAAGGCGCCCATCAGCAGCCGTTCCACGTGCGGGTTCTGGTTGGCCACGTAGACCGTGTAGCTGTCGTCCTGGCGGGTGTAGCTGGCGTTGACCGCGCGCGGCTCGATCGCGTTCGGGATCAGCCGGTTGTTGACGATTTCCAGCGTGGTCACGTGGGCCGCGCGCGCAAAGGCGGCGTCGGTGGCGGCCTTGTCGCCGTGGCCCCAGGTGTAGCAGGTGTTGGCGGGCACGTCGTCGTGGACCAGCGTGGCGGCCGACGCGGCGTTGGCCGGGCTGACCACGGCGGGCAGCTCGTCGTAGTCCACGTCGATCAGCTCAGAGGCGTCGCGCGCCTGCTGCAGCGATTCGGCGATCACCAGCGCCACCTGGTCGCCCACGTGGCGGACCTTGCCGTGCGCCAGGGCGGGGTGGGGCGGCTCCTTCATCGGCGTGCCATCGATGCTGTGGATCAGCCAGCCGCAGGGCAGGCCGCCCACCTTGTCGGCGGCCATGTCGTCGCCGGTCAGCACGGCGATCACGCCCGGCGCGGACCGCGCCGCCTGCGTGTCGATCGACCGGATGCGCGCGTGCGCGTGCGGCGAGCGCAGGAAGTAGCCGTAGCTCTGGTGCGGCAGCGTGACGTCGTCGGTGTACTGGCCGTTGCCGGTCAGGAAGCGGTAGTCCTCCTTGCGCAGGACGGGCGTGCCGATGAACGGGTGCTTTTCGGGTGCGTTCATGTCGGTCTCCGTTATTCGGCGCTGGCCGCGGCCAGGTCGCTCTGCTGCGGCGTGCCCTGGCCCTGCATGATCGCCTGCCCCTTCTGCACGGCCCGCACGATGTTGTGGTAGCCGGTGCAGCGGCACAGGTTGCCGTCCAGCTGCTCGCGGATGGCCTGCGCGTCGGCGTTGGGCTGGTGCTGGAGCAGCGAGGTGGCGGCCATGACCATGCCCGGCGTGCAGAACCCGCACTGCAGGCCGTGGCATTCGCGGAATGCCTGCTGCACCGGGTGCATCTGGCCATCGGGCGCCAGCCCCTCGATGGTGGTCACGGTGGCGCCGTCGACCTGCACGGCAAGCAGGTTGCACGACTTCACGGCCTGGCCGTCCAGGTGGACGGTGCAGGCGCCGCACTGCGCGGTGTCGCAGCCCACGTGCGTGCCGGTCAGGCGCAACTGTTCGCGCAGGAACTGGACCAGGAGGGTGTTGGGTTCGACCTGGGCGTCAACGGGCTTGCCGTTGACCGTCAGGCGGATCGGAATGGCCATGCTTGTCTCCATGTGGGGTGTGCGCGCATGGCCAGCTCCGCCGATTCCCGAATGGATGACTGCGCGGGACTGGCCACGACGCGGTACTGCCGCTTGGTTGAGACGGCTATTTCGTGATATTGGTGCTGCCGGGTTTGCCCCGGCCGGCGCGGCGTAGTGAACGAATCGCCGCAACTGGCTCTAAAAGTAAATCACAAATCCTCAGGCCCTGCCATGCGGGTTGCCCTCCGGGGCCCGCGGCCAGGCGGCCTGGCCCACGCGCCGCCCATGGAAGCCTTTCTCGACTGGCTGTTCGACACCGTTGCCCTGCCCAAGGTGGGACTGCCCGCCATCTTCGTCGTCAGCCTGATCTCGGCCACGCTGCTGCCGCTGGGCTCGGAGCCGGCCGTGTTCGGCTACGTCAAGCTGAATCCGGACATGTTCTGGCCGGCCGTGCTGGTCGCCACGGCTGGCAACACGGTGGGCGGCGCCATCGACTGGTGGCTGGGCTACGCGGCCAAGCTGGCCGTGGTGCGCTTTCGCCAGCACCGCCAGCACCACGAGCACGAGGTGGAGCACGCCGAGCACCGGCCGCACCCGCGCAAGCCGCACAAGCCCAAGCTGGACAAGAAATATTCGCGCTGGATGCGCCGCCACGGCCCGCCGACGATGCTGCTGTCGTGGCTGCCCGCCATAGGTGATCCGCTCTGCACACTGGCCGGCTGGCTGCGCATGCCGTTCTGGCCGAGCCTGTTCTATATGGCGATCGGCAAGTTCCTGCGCTACCTGGTCATGACCGCCAGCCTGCTCTGGATCCCGGATTCGTTCTGGCAGGGCGCCGGCGAGGCGATCCGCCAGTGGTTCTGAATGCGCCGGAAGTCGGGAATTGCATGCAATCCGCGCGCGATTCCTGACAAATTCCGGGGTTATTGGCCCGAAACGCCGATGGTGCGGCGCAGCAAAACGAAGCGGTGCAGTACAATCGCGCTTTAATGAAAAACGCGCACTGTCCCCGTGCGCAGTTTCGAAGCGGTCCCGCCCATGAATGCCCCACTCGTGCTCGACGCCAAGCTCGCAGCGCAGGACGCCCCGCCGCGCCTGCGCGAGATCCCCTATAACTACACGTCGTTTTCGGATCGCGAGATTGTCATCCGTCTGCTCGGCGAGGAAGCCTGGCGCATCCTCCACGAACTGCGCGGCGAGCGCCGCACCGGCCGCTCGGCGCGGATGCTCTACGAGGTGCTGGGCGACATCTGGGTAGTCCGCCGCAATCCCTATCTGCAGGACGACCTGCTGGAAAATCCCAAGCGCCGCCAGATGCTGGTGAGCGCGCTGCACCACCGCCTGGCCGAGATCGAGAAACGCCGCGCCGCCGACCGTGCCGAGCACGCCGAGCCGGCCGCCGAGGACCGCTCGCACCGCGTGGAGCAGCTGGTGGCATTCGCCAAGCAGGCGATCGAGGCGTTCCAGCAGGAATTTGCCGATGCCTACGCGCTGCGCAAGCGCACCCAGCGCGTGCTGGGCAAGGTGACCCAGAAGGACAACATCAAGTTCGACGGCCTGTCGCGCGTGTCGCACGTGACCGACGCCACTGACTGGCGCGTGGAATACCCGTTCGTGGTGCTGACTCCCGACACCGAGGAAGAGATTGCCGGGCTGGTCAAGGGCTGCTTCGAACTGGGCCTGACGATCATTCCGCGCGGGGGCGGCACGGGCTACACCGGCGGCGCCGTGCCGCTGACGCCGTTCTCGGCCGTGATCAACACCGAGAAGCTGGAACAGCTGGGCGACGTGGAGATGACCGACCTGCCGGGCGTCGACCACAAGGTGGCCACGATCTACTCGGGCGCCGGCGTGGTGACGCGCCGCGTGGCCGACGCGGCCGACAAGGCCGGGCTGGTGTTCGCAGTGGACCCGACGTCGATCGATGCGTCGTGCATCGGCGGCAACGTGGCGATGAACGCCGGCGGCAAGAAGGCGGTGCTGTGGGGCACGGCGCTGGACAACCTGGCGTGGTGGCGCATGGTCGATCCCGAGGGCAACTGGCTCGAAATCACGCGGATGGACCACAACCTCGGCAAGATCCACGACGTGGCCGTGGCGACGTTCGAACTGACGTGGTCGGACGGCAACCGCCGGCCCGGCGAAAAGGTGCTGCGCACCGAGACGCTGGCCATCGAGGGCCGCAAGTTCCGCAAGGAAGGGCTGGGCAAGGACGTCACGGACAAGTTCCTGGCGGGCCTGCCCGGCGTGCAGAAGGAAGGCTGCGACGGCATCATCACGAGCGCGCGCTGGATCCTGCACCGCATGCCGAAGCACATCCGCACGGTCTGCCTGGAGTTCTTCGGCCAGCCGCGCGACGCCATTCCGAGCATCGTCGAGATCAAGGACTTCCTGGACAGCGAGTCCAAGCGCGAGGGCGGGGCGATCCTGGCCGGCCTGGAACACCTGGACGAGCGCTACCTGCGCGCCGTGGGCTACGCCACCAAGAGCAAGCGCAATGCGTTCCCGAAGATGGTGCTGATTGGCGACATCGTCGGTGACGACGAGGACGCCGTGGCGCGCGCCACGTCCGAGGTCATCCGCATGGCCAACGGCAAGAGCGGCGAGGGTTTCATTGCCGTGAGCCCCGAGGCGCGCAAGAAGTTCTGGCTGGACCGCTCGCGCACGGCGGCCATCGCCCGCCACACCAACGCGTTCAAGATCAACGAGGACGTGGTGATTCCGCTGCCGCGGATGGGCGAGTACACCGACGGCATCGAGCGCATCAACATCGAGCTGTCGGTCAAGAACAAGCTCAAGCTCGTGGACGAGCTGGAAGCGTTCTTTGCGCGCGGCAACCTGCCGCTGGGCCGCAGCGACGACGCCAACGAGATTCCCAGCGCCGAGCTGCTGGAAGACCGCGTGCAGCACGCGCTGACGCTGCTGCGCGAGATCCGCGCCCGCTGGCGCTACCTGCAGGACCACCTGGACACGCCGCTGCAGACGGCCCGCGCGTCGCTGATCGGCCACGGGCTGGGCCTGCTGGGGCCGGCCTTCGAGCAGCGGCTGCAGGTGCAGCCGGACGCGGCCGTGTTCCACCTGATGCAGGACCGCACGATCCGCGTGAGCTGGAAGAGCGAGATCCGCGCCGAGCTGCGCAAGATCTTCAACGGCGGCGAGTTCAAGCCCATCCTGGACGAGGCGCAGAAGATCCACAAGCAGGTGCTGCGCGGCCGGGTCTTCGTGGCGCTGCACATGCACGCCGGCGACGGCAACGTCCACACGAACATCCCGGTCAACTCCGACGACTACGACATGCTGCAGGACGCGCACCGCGCGGTGGCCCGCATCATGGACCTGGCGCGGTCGCTGGACGGCGTGATCTCCGGCGAGCACGGCATCGGCATCACCAAGCTCGAATTCCTGACCGAAGACGAGATTGGCGAATTCCGCGCGTACAAGCAGCGCGTGGACCCGCAGGGCCGCTTCAACAAGGGAAAGCTGCTGCCCGGCGCCGACCTGCGCAATGCCTACACGCCGTCGTTCGGGCTGATGGGGCACGAGTCGATCATCATGCAGCAGAGCGACATCGGCGCCATTGCCGACAGCGTCAAGGACTGCCTGCGCTGCGGCAAGTGCAAGCCGGTCTGCGCCACGCACGTGCCGCGCGCCAACCTGCTGTACAGCCCGCGCAACAAGATCCTGGCCACGTCGCTGCTGGTGGAGGCGTTCCTGTACGAGGAACAGACGCGCCGCGGGGTGTCGATCAAGCACTGGGACGAGTTCTCGGACGTGGCCGACCACTGCACGGTCTGCCACAAGTGCGTGACGCCGTGCCCGGTCAAGATCGACTTTGGCGACGTGTCGATGAACATGCGCAACCTGCTGCGCAAGATGGGCCAGAAGAAGTTCAACCCCGGTGCCGCGGCGTCGATGTTCTTCCTGAACGCGACCAACCCGCAGACCATCAACCTGGCCCGCACGGCCATGATGGGCGTGGGCTACAAGGCCCAGCGCCTGGGCAACGAGGTGCTGAAGAAGTTCGCGAAGAAGCAGACCCAGCATCCGCCTGCCACGGTGGGCAAGCCGCCGGTGCAGGAGCAGGTGATTCACTTCATCAACAAGAAGATGCCGGGCAACCTGCCCAAGAAGACGGCCCGGGCGCTGCTGGACATCGAAGACAACGAGATCGTCCCGATCATCCGCGACCCCAGGCTGACCACGCCCGAGACCGAGGCCGTGTTCTACTTTCCGGGCTGCGGCTCGGAGCGGCTGTTCTCGCAGGTGGGGCTGGCCACGCAGGCCATGCTGTGGCACGTGGGCGTGCAGACCGTGCTGCCGCCGGGCTACCTGTGCTGCGGCTACCCGCAGCGCGGCGCCGGCCAGTACGACAAGGCCGAGAAGATGGTCAGCGACAACCGCGTGCTGTTCCACCGCGTGGCCAATACGCTGAACTACCTCGACATCAAGACCGTGGTGGTGAGCTGCGGCACGTGCTACGACCAGCTTGCCGGCTACGAGTTCGACAAGATCTTCCCGGGCTGCCGGATCATCGACATCCACGAGTACCTGCTGGAAAAGGGCGTGAAGCTGGAAGGCGTGACCGGCACGCGGTACATGTACCACGACCCCTGCCACACGCCGATCAAGACGATGGACCCGACCAGGCTGGTCAACGACCTGATGGGCGGCAACCAGGGCGGCGGCAAGATCGAGAAGAACGACCGCTGCTGCGGCGAATCGGGCACGCTGGCCGTGACGCGGCCGGACGTGTCGACGCAGATCCGCTTCCGCAAGGAAGAGGAAATGCGCAAGGGCGCCGGCAAGCTGCGCGCCGACGACTTCAACGGCGACGTCAAGATCCTGACGAGCTGCCCGTCGTGCCTGCAGGGCCTGTCGCGCTACAACGAGGACGCCGCGGTCACCGCCGACTACATCGTGGTGGAAATGGCCAGGCACCTGCTGGGCGAGAACTGGATGCCCGAGTACGTGGCCAAGGCCAACGCGGGCGGGATCGAGCGGGTGCTGGTGTAACGCGGCAACGTCCGTCCGCGCCGTCTCAACGCCCCTCGCCCGCTCGGCGGAGAGGGGCGCCAACCATCCACATCCCCAGGCCGACCACCATGCACCGACTGCCCTCCTGTCCCCTCTGCGAAACCGACGGCGGCGAGCTGGTCTGGATGGGCGACCGCGCCCGCGTGATCCTGGTGGAGGCGGAACGGTTTCCAGGGTTCTGCCGGGTGGTCTGGAACGACCACGCGGCCGAGCTGACCGACCTCGACGAGGCCGACCAGGCCTGGCTGATGCGGCTGGTGGCGCGCGTGGAGCGGGTGGTGCGCGAGGTGATGGGGCCGGACAAGGTCAACCTGGCGGCGTTCGGCAACATGGTGCCGCACCTGCACTGGCACATCATCCCGCGCTACCGCTGGGACACTCACTTTCCCGAAGCGGTCTGGGCCGCGCCGCAGCGCAACGCCGACGCGGCGCGCATTGCCGAGCTGCAGACGCGGCTGCCCACGCTGCGGGCGGCCCTGTCCGCGCTGGGCGCTGCCGACTGACGCCGTCCTTGGTAAAGTGCCGTAGCCGTCAGGCGAGGAACCCGCCCCGGTGGCGGTACGTCTGACACCGGTCGAACAACAACATGCCCGCCGGCCGTCGGCGGCGGGCCAACCGCTGGCGCCATGTCTTCCACCCCTTCGTCCGTTACCGTGCCGGGCCCGGCCGTCCCCGCCGAGGCCCTGAAGAACCAGAGCCGGCTGCGCCTGGCGGCCACCTGGGCGCTGATCAAGCCGTACTGGCGCTCCGAGGACCGCAAGGCCGGGCTGGGCCTGCTGGCGCTGGTCGTGGCGCTGAACCTGGGCATCGTCTACATCAACGTGCTGCTCAACGAGTGGAACCGCGTGTTCTACAACGCCATCGAGCAGCGCGACTTCGTGTCGTTCAAGGCGCTGCTGCTGCGGTTCTCGTGGATCGCGGCCTGCTTCATCGTGCTGGCCATCTCGCGCCAGTACTACCAGATGATGCTGCAGATGCGCTGGCGGACGTGGATGACCGGCACGTTCCTGCGGCGCTGGCTGGGCCACCAGGCGTACTACCGCATCGAACAGACCCATTCGACCGACAACCCCGACCAGCGGCTGGCCGACGACCTGCGCCAGTTCACCGACGGCGCGCTGACGCTGTCGATGGGGCTGCTGAACTCGGTGGTCACGCTGGTGTCGTTCATCGGCATCCTGTGGGTGGTGTCGGGGCCCATCAGCTTCGTGCTCGGCGGCGTCGACGTGACCATCCCCGGCTACATGGTCTGGTTTGCGATCGGGTACGCCGTGGTGGGCTCGCTGATCGCCCACTTCGTCGGCCGGCCGCTGATCGGCCTGTCGTTCCAGCAGGAACAGTACGAGGCGAATTTCCGTTTCATGCTCGTGCGGCTGCGCGAGAACAGCGAGCCCGTGGCGCTCTACCGCGGCGAGCCGACCGAGGAAGGCGGCCTGCGCGCCCGCTTCGAGCGGATCCGGGCCAACTGGAACCAGCTCATGCGCTACACGCGGCGGCTGACGTTCGTGAACTCGGGCTACGGCCAGTTCGCGATCATCTTCCCGCTGCTGGTGGCCGCGCCGCGCTACTTCTCGGGCAAGCTGACGCTGGGCGGCCTGATGCAGATTAATTCGGCATTCGGCCAGGTGCAGGGCGCGCTGTCCTGGTTCGTCGACAGCTACGCGACGCTGGTGGGCTGGAAGGCGGCCGCCAACCGGCTGATCGACTTCCAGGAAGCCATGCGCGTGGCCGAGCGGCAGGACCTGACGCACGAGGGCCCGGGCGACATCGAGGTGGTGACGGCCACCGACGGCGCGGATGCCGGCATCGCCATCAGCGGGCTGGCGCTGGCGCTGCCGGTGCGCGGCGGGTTTGGCGTGGACGACGAAGGCGTGGCCGGCGAGGGCGTGGAAGGCGCCGGCCAGCCCGGCATGCGCCCGCTGGTGGCGCCGTTCTCGCTGTCGATCGCGCCGGGCGAGCGCTGGCTGGTAAGCGGCCCGTCGGGCTGCGGCAAGAGCGTGCTGTTCCGCGCGCTGGCCGGCATCTGGCCCTACGGGTGCGGCCGCATCACGATGCCGGCGCGCCGCACGCTGTTCCTGCCGCAGCGCAGCTACCTGCCGATCGGCACGCTGGCCGATGCGCTGTCCTACCCGGACGCCGGCAACGCCCATTCGCGCGAGACGCTGGCCGACGTGCTGCGGCGCGCGCAGCTAGGCTTCCTGGCGCGGCATCTGGACGTCTTCGACAACTGGTCGCTGCGGCTGTCGCCCGGCGAGCAGCAGCGGCTGGCCTTCGCCCGGGCGCTGCTGCAGAAGCCCGACTTCCTGTTCCTGGACGAGGCCACCAGCGCGCTGGACGAGGACACCGAGCGCGCCATGTACCAGTTGATGGTCGATGCGCTGCCCGGCGCGGCCATCGTCAGCATTGCGCACCGCAGCACGGTGGCCGCCTTCCACAACCGGCGCCTGCGCTACGTGCCGGCGGCCGGCCCGGCCAACGGCGCCCGCGACGAAAGTGGCGGCGGGCCGCGGGATGGGCAAGGCGAGGGGGGTGGAGTAAGCTATCGGGTCGTACAAGACGCGTGACGACGCCGGCACCGCCCCTGGAGCCGGGCCGGCGGCGCGGCACTCCTGATCATGGCTGGCCTGGACAAAGACACTCCTCATCCCACCGCGCTGACCGTCCACACGCAATCGCGCGTGCTGGAAATCGGCTTCGACAATGGCCGCACCTGGCGGCTGCCGTTCGAGCTGCTGCGCGTATACTCGCCCTCCGCCGAAGTCCAGGGCCATGGGCCCGGACAGGAAACGCTGCAGACCGGCAAGCGCCACGTCGGCATCGCCGCCGTGGAGCCGGTGGGCAACTACGCGATCCAGATCCGTTTCGACGACGGCCACGACACCGGCATCTACACGTGGGAACTGCTGTACCGCCTGGGCGACCAGCAGGAATCGCTGTGGACTGGCTACCTGCAGCGGCTGCAAGCCGCCGGGCTGGACCGCGACGCGCCGATGCCGGCGGCTGGCGGCCACGCCTGCGGCCATCATCACTGAATCAAGCACCTGGAGTCCAAGAATGAGCGAAACCCACTTCGGGTTCGAGAAGGTCGACGAAACGGAAAAGGCTGGCAAGGTCGCCGGCGTGTTCCATTCGGTGGCCGGCAAGTACGACGTGATGAACGACCTGATGTCCGGCGGCATGCACCGGGTCTGGAAGATGTTCACGATCGCCCAGGCCAACGTGCGGCCCGGGCACAAGGTGCTGGACATCGCCGGCGGCACGGGCGACCTGGCCAAGGCGTTCGCCCGGCAGGCCGGCCCCAGGGGCGAGGTCTGGCTCACGGACATCAACGAGTCGATGCTGCGCGTGGGCCGCGACCGCCTGCTGGACAAGGGCGTGGTGACGCCCGTGGCGCTGTGCGACGCCGAGAAGATTCCGTTTCCGGACAACTACTTCGACCTGGTGACCGTGGCGTTCGGCCTGCGCAACATGACGCACAAGGACCGGGCGCTGGCCGAGATGCGCCGCGTGGTCAAGCCGGGCGGCAAGGTGATGGTGCTGGAGTTCTCCAAGGTCTGGAAACCGCTGGAGAAGTTCTACGACATCTATTCCTTCAAGGTGCTCCCCTGGCTGGGCCAGCGCGTGGCTGGGGATGCCCCGAGCTATCGCTATCTGGCGGAATCGATCAGAATGCATCCGGACCAGGGTTCACTTGTACGCTTGATGGAACAAGTCGGGCTTGAACAAGTCGAATACTTCAATCTGACGGCCGGAGTCGTGGCGCTCCACGTCGGGAGAAAGTACTAATTCGCCATGTTCGGCCGCATAGGCCGGAAATGACAGGGGAAAGCTAAAAATGTCTTCTTTTCGTGGAAAATTCCTGGCCGTGTCGCTGATGGCGACGCTGGCCCTGGGGGCAGCGCTGGACGCCAACGCGAAACGCCTGGGCGGGTCGCGCAGCGTCGGCAAGCAATCGTCGACGGTGACGCAGCAGCGCCAGGCCACGCCGCCGCAACAGACCGCGCCGGCCCAGCAGCCCGCGCAGCAGGCCGCACCGGCCACGGCCGGCGCCGCCGGCACGGCAGCCGCGGCCGCCCCGAAGCGTAACTGGGGCGGCATGCTCGGCGGCCTGGCAGCCGGCCTGGGTCTTGGCTACCTGCTGTCGCACTTCGGCCTGGGTGGCGCGGCGGCCAGCTTCCTGGCCAACGCCATCCTGATCGCCATCATCGCCATGATCGCGTTCTGGCTGATCCGCAAGTTCCGCGGCGGCGCGGCCCGGTCGCGGACCCCGGCCTATGCCGGCATGGGCAACAGCCAGGGCAATAACTCGCCGTTTGGCGGCATGGAGCGCAACACCGAACCGACGCTGCGCCAGGCCGAACCGGTGCAGCCGGCCGGTGGCTACGGTGGCGCGGCGGCCAACCCCGTGATGGGTGGCGCGGCCGCGGGTGCCGCGGCGGCAACGGTGCAGCAGCCGTGGGGCGTGCCGGCCGACTTCGATACCGAAGCGTTCCTGCGCAATGCCAAGGTTCACTACGTCCGCCTGCAGGCCGCCTGGGATGCCGGCAACCTCGACGACATCCGCGAATTCACCACGCCGGAAATGTTTGCCGAGATCAAGATGGACCTGTCCGACCGCGGAGTGGCCGTCAACAAGACCGACGTCGTCACGCTGGAAGCCCAGCTGCTCGGCATCGAGTCGACGCCGTCGCAGCACGTTGCCAGCGTGCGCTTCTCGGGCATGATCCGCGAGACCGCCGGCGAGCCGGCGCAGCCGTTCGGCGAGGTGTGGAACCTGGCCAAGTCGGCGTCCGGCGACGGCGGCTGGCTGCTGGCCGGCATCCAGCAGGAATCCTGAGTGGCGTCTGGGCCGTCGGCGCATGGATGACATGAAGCGGCGGCCGAGTAGCTTAGAATGGAGGCCCACGTAAGCGTGGGCCTTTTTTATTGGGCAGCACTGCCCGGATACCCGACGCCATGAACGCCTTGCCCTCACCGCTGGCCGCGCCGATCGTCGCCGCGTTGAATCACCTGATCGAACAGGAGCCATGGGCCTGCAGCCTGCTGGCCCCGTTTGCCGGCCGCGTGATCCGGTTCGATGCCGCCGCGTTTGCGCTGTCGCTGCGGATCACCGATCAGGGCTGCATCGAGCGGGCGGCCGAGTCCGAGGTGGCGGCCGTGACGCTGATCGTGCCGCTGCAGCAATGGCCGCTGGTGGTGGCCGACGTGGCCGAGGGCGGCCAGGCCGCCGCGATGCGCCATGTGCGGATAGACGGCGACGCCGAGTTGGCCAATGCGGTGTCGACGCTGGCGCGCAACCTGCGCTGGGATGCGGCCGAAGACCTGTCGCGCGCGCTGCGTGGCGTGATGGGCGGCCCGATCAGCGATAGCGTGGCGCAGCGCGTGGTGGACGGCGCGCGCCAGGCGCATGAAAGCGCCACCCGCGTTGGCCGGGCCCTGCTCGACAATGTGACCGAATACCTGCTGGACGAACAGCCGACCCTGGTGCGGCATTCCGCGCTCGACGGGTTCGGCGCCGATGTGGCACGGCTGCGCGACGACCTGGCGCGGCTCGAAAAACGGCTGGAACGCCTGGAACGCGGGGGCGGACAGGGGGATCACGCGCCGGGCTCGCTCCCGTCGGCCCACCGCTAACCGCCATGCCGTCCCCCGTTGCCGCCCCGCGCGGCGCTGCCACCTGAACATCCCGAATGACCCGCCTGCTGCGTCTCTGCAAGATCATCTTCGTCGTCCTGTACTACGGGCTCGACGAACTCGTGCTGTCCGGTTTCAAGAGCCGGCGCATCAAGTTTCTGGTTCGCGTCATCACCATCGGCCGCAAGCTGGAGCAGCCGCGCGGCGAGCGGTTGCGGCTGGCGCTGACCGCGCTGGGCCCGATCTTCGTCAAGTTCGGGCAGGTGCTGTCCACCCGGCGCGACCTGATGCCGCCCGACATCGCCGACGAACTGGCCAAGCTGCAGGACCAGGTGCCGCCGTTCGATTCGGCGCTGGCGGTGAAGATCATCGAGAAGTCGCTGGGTCGGCCGCTGGGCGACCTGTACGAGAATTTCGAGCTGCAACCGGTGGCCAGCGCGTCCATCGCCCAGGTGCACTTTGCCACGCTGCGCGGCGGGCCGAACCATGGCCGCGAGGTGGCCGTGAAGGTGCTGCGGCCGGGCATGCTGCCGGTCATCGACAGCGACCTGGCGCTGATGGGCGACATGGCCACGTGGCTGGAGCGGGTCTGGGTCGACGGCCGGCGCCTGAAGCCGCGCGAGGTGGTGGCCGAGTTCGACAAGTACCTGCATGACGAACTGGACCTGATGATCGAGGCGGCCAACGCCAGCCAGCTACGCCGCAACTTTGCCGACAGCGAGCTGCTGTGCGTGCCCGAGGTGTACTGGGACTGGTGTACCAGCACCGTGTTCACGATGGAGCGGATGCATGGCATCCCGATCTCGCGGACGGAGTCGCTGAAGGCCGCTGGCGTCGACATGCACAAGCTGGCCGAGGAAGGCGTCGAGATTTTCTTCACGCAGGTGTTCCGCGACGGCTTCTTCCACGCCGACATGCATCCGGGCAACATCCTGGTGTCGGTGCAGCCGGAGACGTTCGGGCGCTACATCGCGCTGGACTTCGGGATCGTCGGCGCGCTGTCCGAATTCGACAAGAACTACCTGGCGCAGAACTTCATCGCTTTCTTCCGGCGTGACTACCACCGCGTGGCGCTGCTGCACGTGGAGTCGGGCTGGGTGCCGGCCGAGACACGCGTCGAGGAACTGGAGTCGGCCGTGCGCGCTTGCTGCGAGCCGTACTTCGACAAGCCGCTGCGCGAAATCTCGCTGGGCATGGTGCTGATGCGGCTGTTCCAGACCTCGCGCCGCTTCAATGTGGAGATTCAGCCACAACTGGTGCTGCTGCAAAAGACGCTGCTCAATATCGAAGGGCTGGGCCGCCAGCTCGATCCCGACCTGGATCTCTGGAAGACCGCCAAGCCGTTCCTGGAACGGTGGATGTACGAGCAGGTGGGCTGGAAGGGCGCCTGGGAGCGGGTCAAGGTGGAGGCGCCGCAGTGGGCCAAGATGCTGCCGGACTTCCCGCGCCTGGCCCACCAGTTCCTGGAACGCCGGGCGCTGCAGGGCAACGGCGAGCAGGAACGGCTGCTGGCCCAGCTTGTGATCGAGCAACGGCGGACCAACCGGCGGCTGTCCACGGCGTTGCTGCTGATGGGTGGCTTCCTGGCCGGCATCGTGATCGTCCAGGCGATGGCCTGGGCCGGGTACTGGTAGCGAAAATCCCGCAAACAACACATTTGTGCACGAATTCGTGCATTTGGCGGCTGTCTGGGAATTTTTTTCGACCGGAAAAGTCTCCGTCGCTATAATCCGCGTTTTGATTCGGCTACGACCGCCTCTGCCCGTTCCAGGGCGCCCGCGGCCCCGACCGATGAATTGGACTCCGGGCGGAGTCGGCCCGGGACATCCCAGGCCACCGGCCGGCATTCGGTTTTTCGCCTCCAGGGCATCTCTGGCACATTGGGATAGGGCAGCGGCATGCTGATCTGGTTCGTCATCACCTATTGGGTTATCTCGGTCGGCATCGGCCTGTGGGCGGCGCTGCGCGTCAAGGGCACCGCCGACTTTGCCGTGGCCGGCCGCAGCCTGCCGTTCTACATCGTCACCGCCACGGTGTTTGCCACATGGTTCGGCTCTGAGACCGTGCTGGGCATCCCGGCCGTGTTCCTCAAGGAAGGGCTGTCCGGCGTGGTCTCGGACCCGTTTGGCTCCTCGCTCTGCCTGATCCTCGTGGGCCTGTTCTTCGCCCGGCCGCTGTACCGGATGAACCTGCTGACGATCGGCGACTACTATCACAACCGCTACGGGCGCCTGGCCGAAGTGCTGACCACGCTGTGCATCGTGGTGTCGTACCTGGGCTGGGTGGCCGCCCAGATCAAGGCGCTGGGGCTGGTGTTCTACACGGTGTCCGACGGCGCGCTGTCGCAGGACGCCGGCATGATGATCGGCGCGGCCAGCGTGCTGGTCTATACGCTGTTCGGCGGCATGTGGTCGGTGGCGGTGACCGATTTCATCCAGATGATCATCATCGTGATCGGCCTGCTCTATATCGGCTACGAGGTGAGCGGCCAGGCCGGCGGCGTGTCGGCCGTGGTGTCCCACGCGGCTGCGGCGGGCAAGTTCGAGTTCCTGCCGTCGCTGGACCTGGTGCAGATCATCGGGTTTGCGGCGGCGCTGTTCACGATGATGCTGGGGTCGATCCCGCAGCAGGACGTGTTCCAGCGCGTCACGTCGTCGAAGACCGAGCAGATCGCCGGGCGCGCGTCGGTGCTGGGCGGCGTGCTGTACTTCTTCTTCGCGTTCATCCCGATGTTCCTGGCCTATTCGGCCACGATGATCGACCCGCAGATGGTCGAGAAATACATCAATTCCGATTCCCAACTGATCCTGCCGCAGTTGATCCTGACCCACGCGCCGATGTTCGCGCAGGTCATGTTCTTCGGCGCGCTGCTGTCGGCCATCAAGAGCTGCGCGTCGGCCACGCTGCTGGCGCCGTCGGTGACGTTCGCGGAGAACATCCTGCGGCCGTATTTCCGCCACTTGAGCGACAAGCAGTTCCTGCGCGTGATGCAGGCGGTGGTGCTGGTGTTCACGACGCTGGTCACGCTGTTCGCGCTGAATTCGCACCTGTCGATCTTCCACATGGTCGAGAACGCCTACAAGGTGACGCTGGTGTCGGCGTTCGTGCCGCTGGCGTTCGGGCTGTTCTGGAAGCCGGCCACGCGGCAGGGCGGCCTGCTGGCCATCATCCTGGGGCTGACGTCGTGGCTGACCTGCGAGGTCGCCTTTGCCGACGCGACGGTGCCGCCGCAGATGGTTGGCCTGCTGTTCTCGATCGGCGGCATGGTGTTCGGGTCGCTGCTACCGCAGTGGATCAGCGACCGGCCGCAGGTCCGAGAAGTGCATATTGCTTAACTTTTAAGTGGCGGGACGGCATCGCGACGATTACGCCCCCGAAAGCCCCCATTTCCTCCCGGTAGACGCCCCGCCGACGGTTTATAATCCGAGGCTTTGCATCGCCGCGCATGCCGTTTTTTTGGGTCCGCACCCTTGTCGATCCGGGGCGGCGCTGCCATCTACCCGTTTTACGTTCAGATTCCACGAAAGAACCATGCCGATCTATGCCTACCGTTGCGACGCCTGCGGCCACGGGCGCGATGTGCTGCAGAAGATGAGCGATGCCCCGCTCACGGACTGCCCATCCTGCGGCGCCGCCGGGACCTTCAAGAAGCAACTGACCGCGGCCGGCTTCCAGCTCAAGGGCTCGGGCTGGTACGTGACGGATTTCCGCGGCGGCAGCGGCGGCACCAGCGCCACGGCTTCGGGCAACGCCCCGGCCGCTGACGGCGCGTCGGCCGCCCCGGCCGCGTCGGCGGGCACCGCCCCGGCTTCCTCCACGGCATCGGCCGCCCCGTCCGGCGGCGGCGCCGGCTCGAGCGCCAGCCACTGAGTGCCGGGCACACCGTGGCTACCAAGAAAACGTCCGCCATCAAGACCTGGTTCCTGACCGGGCTGCTCGTCCTGGTGCCGCTGGGCATCACGCTGTGGGTGCTGAACCTGATCATCGGCACGATGGACCAGAGCATGGCCCTGCTGCCGCTGGCGTGGCAGCCCGAAAACCTGTTCGGGCGCCGCATCCCCGGGCTGGGCGCCATCCTGACGCTGCTGTTCATCCTGCTGGTGGGGGTGCTGACGCACAACTTCATCGGGCAGCGGCTGGTGCGCTGGTGGGAGGCGCTGCTGGGCCATATCCCCGTGGTCGGGCCGATCTACACCAGTGTCAAGCAGGTGTCGGACACGCTGCTGTCGTCGTCCGGCAACGCATTCCGCAAGGCGCTGCTGGTGCAGTATCCGCGCGAGGGATCGTGGACCATTGCATTTCTGACCGGGCGACCGGGCGGAGACGTGCAGAATCACCTGCAAGGCGAATACGTCAGCGTGTACGTGCCGACCACGCCGAACCCGACTTCCGGCTTCTTCCTGATGATGCCGAAGGCCGACACCATCGAGCTGGACATGAGCGTCGACGCGGCGCTCAAGTACATCGTGTCGATGGGCGTCGTGGCGCCCACGGAGCTGCCGCGCAGGAACGGCGAGGGCCGCCCGGCCGACGCCGTGACCGCCGCCGACGAAGTTGCCGACACCCATACCAACTGATTCTCGCGCGGCGCGCCCGGCGTGCCGCGTCTTACAGGGACTCTCTCCTATGTCTTCCATGCGTACACACTACTGCGGTCTGGTGACCGAACAACTGACCGGCCAGGAAGTGGCCCTGACGGGCTGGGTGCAGCGCCGCCGCGACCATGGTGGCGTGATCTTCGTCGACCTGCGCGACCGCGAGGGCCTGGTGCAGGTGGTGTGCGATCCGGACCGCCCGGAGATGTTCAAGGCGGCCGAGGAAATCCGCAACGAGTTCTGCATCCGCGTGGTGGGCAAGGTGCGTCCGCGCCCGGCCGGCACCGAGAACGCCAACCTGACGTCGGGCAAGATCGAGGTGCTGTGCCACGAGCTGACCGTGCTGAACCCGTCGGTCACGCCGCCGTTCCAGCTCGACGACGACAACCTGTCGGAAACCACGCGCCTCACGCACCGCGTGCTGGACCTGCGCCGCCCGCAGATGCAGTACAACCTGCGCCTGCGCTACAAGGTGGCGATGGAAGTGCGCAAGTACCTGGACGCCCAGGGCTTCATCGACATCGAGACGCCGATGCTGGGCAAGAGCACGCCCGAGGGCGCGCGCGACTACCTGGTGCCGTCCCGCGTGAACCCGGGCCACTTCTTCGCGCTGCCGCAGTCGCCGCAGATCTTCAAGCAGATGCTGATGGTCTCGGGCTTCGACCGCTACTACCAGATCACCAAGTGCTTCCGCGACGAGGACCTGCGCGCCGACCGCCAGCCCGAATTCACGCAGATCGACTGCGAGACGTCGTTCCTGACCGAGCAGGAGATCCGCGACCTGTTCGAGGACATGATGCGCACCGTGTTCAAGAACGCGATCGACGTGGACCTGGACGCCAAGTTCCCGGTCATGGAGTTCCGCGAGGCCATGGCGCGCTTTGGCTCGGACAAGCCCGACCTGCGCGTCAAGCTGGAATTCACCGAGCTGACCGACGTGATGAAGGACGTCGACTTCAAGGTGTTCTCGGGCCCGGCCAACAGCGAGAACGGCCGCGTGGTCGGCCTGCGCGTGCCGGGCGGCCATGCCATCTCGCGCGGCGAGATCGACGCCTACACGCAGTTCGTGGCCATCTACGGCGCCAAGGGCCTGGCCTGGATCAAGGTCAACGAGGTGGCGAAGGGCCGTGACGGCCTGCAGTCGCCGATCGTCAAGAACCTGCACGACGCGGCGATTGCCGAGATCCTGAAGCGCACCGAAGCCCAGGACGGCGACATCATCTTCTTCGGCGCCGACAAGGCCAAGGTCGTGAACGACGCCATCGGCGCGCTGCGCCTGAAGATTGGCCATTCGGAGTTCGGCAAGAGCACCGGCCTGTTCGAGGACACCTGGAAGCCGCTGTGGGTGATCGACTTCCCGATGTTCGAGTACGACGAGGAAGACGCCCGCTGGGTGGCGATGCACCACCCGTTCACGAGCCCCAAGGACGAGCACCTGCAGTACCTGGAAACCGACCCCGGCAAGTGCATCGCCAAGGCGTACGACATGGTGCTGAACGGCTGGGAAATGGGCGGCGGCTCGGTGCGGATCTACCGCGAGGACGTGCAGAGCAAGGTCTTCCGCGCGCTGAAGATCGGCGACGAGGAGGCACGGGCCAAGTTCGGCTACCTGCTGGACGCGCTGCAGTATGGCGCGCCGCCGCACGGCGGCCTGGCGTTCGGCCTGGACCGCATCGTGACGATGATGGCCGGCGCCGACTCGATCCGCGACGTGATCGCCTTCCCGAAGACGCAGCGCGCCCAGGACCTGCTGACCCAGGCCCCGAGCGCCGTCGACGAGAAGCAACTGCGCGAACTGCATATCCGCCTGCGCGCGCAGGAGCCCAAGACGACCGCCTGACCGGCGTCGCCAAACCGGATCATTCCGGTTCCGGCATCGAAAGCCGCGCGAAAGCGCGGCTTTCTTGTTTTCGGCGCAAGGATGCGTTTCCATTTGTTACCACCCGGAACGAAGCGGCGCCGCATGATGTCTTTCTGCCTGATGCGCGCGATGCTTGCCCACCCGAAAGGCCGGCCGTGACGCGGGAGGACAAACCACCATGCTGCAACTCGATGCGGAAACGATCCGGGCCTTCCTGCTGGCCCATGCCGAAACCATACTGACCTGGCTCGTGGCCGGCCTGCTGATGATGCTGCTGGCGCGCTTCGAGCTGCGCCGCGCGGTGCGCAAGTCGGCGCAGGCCATGTCCGAATCGGTGGCCACCACGGTGGCTGCCTGCGTGCCTGACATCGCCCACGCGGCGCAGGGCGCCCAGCCGGTGGTGGACTACGGCGCCGCCGCCCAGGGGCCGGAGCCCGTGGCGGCGCAGCGCGCCGAGGCGCTGCGCAAGCTGGCGCTGGACACGGTGGCGACGGTGATGGCCCGGGGCCGCTGGCTTGAAGATGTCGGCAACCTGCGCCTGCCCGAGGATGCGCTGCTGTCGGGCCGCCGCTCCGGTGGCGCCGATCCGCTGCTCG
The DNA here is from genome assembly GCF_003854935.1 of Cupriavidus pauculus. Lineage (NCBI taxonomy): Bacteria > Pseudomonadati > Pseudomonadota > Betaproteobacteria > Burkholderiales > Burkholderiaceae > Cupriavidus > Cupriavidus pauculus. Next base: position 389,519 of record NZ_CP033969.1, on the reverse strand, counting down.
TGGTGGCGCCGCAGCCGGTGGTGCAGGCGTACCTGACCGCCCAGCGCACGTTCGACGACGAGGCGTCGCGGCTGCAGACCCACCGGCGCGAGGCGCTGCGGCTGCAGGAGGCGCTGCAGCAGCTCAGCGCGGAGGCGGCGCACGTCGAGCAGGAAACCGCCAGCATCGTCATGCGCTTCGAGCAGGTCAACGCCCAGGCCGCCCAGGGCGTGGAAGCCGGCGACTACCAGCGCTTCCTGATCCAGAAGTACAACCAGCTCGGCACGCGCGAGAAGGATATCGCCCAGGAACGGGCCGAACTGGCCACCCAGGTGCAGGAAAGTACCGACGCGCTGGCCGAGCATGCCCATGTGGCGTCGCAGCGCTACACGCAGGCGCTGGCGCCGCTGATGCAGCAACTGCGCGCGGCCTGGGGCCATGGCGATTCGCCGGAGGTGTTCGATACCTGGCTGCGCAGCATGCCCGGCGCTACCCCGGACGGCATGGCCGCGCCGGGCCCCGACGGCGGCCATTTCCTGACGCCGCGCCATCCTGGCGAGCGGACGATCGCCTGATTCCACATCGCGGTAATCGGACAGCGGAGGACGCCCAAGCCCGCGCGGCTGCGCTATGCTTGGGTTCTGTCGCCTTCACCGCCCCATGCGCTACAAGATTCCCGAATCGGTACTGGTCGTGATTCACACGCCAGACCTGCAAGTCCTGTTGATCGAGCGAGCCGACCGGCCGGGCTTCTGGCAATCGGTCACCGGCAGCCTCGATGCCGAAGACGAGCCGCTGGCGGCCACCGCCGCCCGCGAGGTGGCCGAGGAAACCGGCATCGTCGCCAGCCAGCACCAGTTAACCGACTGGCAGCACACGATCGACTACGAGATCTACCCGCAGTGGCGCCACCGCTATGCGCCCGGCATCACGCGCAATACGGAACACTGGTTCGGCCTGTGCGTGCCCGAGCCGCTGCCCGTGACGCTGGCGCCGCGCGAGCACCTGCAGTACGCGTGGCTGCCCTGGCAGGACGCCGCGGCGCGCTGCTTTTCGCGCAGCAATGCCGAGGCGGTACGCCAGCTGGCGTGGCGCGCGGCGGCGCGGGAGGATGCCGGGGAGGTGGCACGATGAAGCTGCGCGTCGTTACCTACAACATCCACAAGGGGGTGAAGGGGTTCAGCGGCAAGCCGCGCATCCAGAGCGTGCGCACCGGGCTGCAGGCCATGGACGCCGACATCGTGTTCCTGCAGGAAGTGCAGGACCGCAACGACCGTCTGGTCGCCGCCGAGCTGTTCGACCCGGACCATACCCAGCTTAACTACCTGGCCACGGACGCCTATCCGCACTCGGTCTACGGCCGCAACGCGGTGTACGAGCATGGCCATCACGGCAACGCGATCCTCTCGCGCCATCCGATCCTGATGTCCGAGAACCTGGATATTTCCGATCACCGTTTCGAGCAGCGCGGGCTGCTGCACGCGGTGGCGGACATCCACGGCGTGGAGGCGCACCTGATCTGCGTGCACTTCGGGCTGTTCGCGCGCAGCCGCGTGCGGCAGGCCACGGCGCTGGTGGAGCGCGTGCGCTCGGTGGTGCCCGACGGCGCGCCGCTGGTCATCGCCGGGGATTTCAACGACTGGAACCACAAGCTCGACAGCAAGATCTGCAACACGCTCAATGCGGTGGAATCGGCCCATGCCAAGAACGGCCGGATTCATACCTTTCCGAGCCACATGCCGTGGTGGCAGCTCGACCGCATCTACGTGCGCGGCTTCGACATCGAGCGGACGCAGGCGCTGACGGGCCGCGAATGGGCGGAGCGCTCGGACCACGTGCCGCTGATGGCCGAACTGGCCCACCGCTTGGCGATTCCCGAGGCTTGACCGGGCCTGGGCGTCAGGCCGACGCCAGGTAGTCGCGGATCCAGCCGTAGATGGCGTCGACGTCGGCCAGGTCGATGACCGGCAGCGCGGTGTTGGCGGCCACTTCGTCCACGGCGTCCGTGGCGACGGCGACGATGCACGGCACCTCGGTCCAGAGCGGTGGCTTGCCGTGGGCGGGCCGGTAGATTTCCAGCTTCGGGAAATCGCTCCACTTGTAGCCTTCGACCATGACGAGGTCGGTGTCGCGCGGCAGCACGGCCAGCGCCTCGCCAATCTCGGGCGACGGCTTGTCCTCGGGGTAGTGGCGCATCAGCGTCAGGTGCCGCGCGCCGACCAGCACCACGTTTTCGCACCCGCCCTGGCGCATCCGCCAGGAATCCTTGCCCGGCGTGTCGGGGTCGAAGCCGTGGTGCGTGTGCTTGATGCCGGCCACGCGCAGGCCGTCGGCCACGAAGCGGGGGATCAACTGGTCCAGCAGCGTCGTCTTGCCGCTGCCAGAGGAACCGGCAATGCCGAATACCTTCACAATGCTTTCCCTCTTGGGCGTCAGAATGCCCTGACAATAGCAGAGTTGGTCCGGGCGATGTGCAGGAGCCGCCCGTTGGCCGATAATCGAGCCATGTCAGGGATCTACGACCGCAACACACCGCCAGACCCCCAGCCGCCGGCCACCGCGCCCAAGGCGGGGATGCCCGCATCGGTGCCGGACCTGGGCACCGCCAGCGCCCGTGCCCGGGCCCGCGTGCTGCACTGGATGCGCCGCCGCGGCAGCCCGGTGCCGGGCAACCATGTCGACCTGCTCTGCAACGGCCAGGCGTTCTTTCCGGCGCTGATCGAGGCCATCGACGCGGCGCGCGTGCACGTCGTGGTGGAGACCTATATCTATGCCGACGACGCCGTCGGCGCCCGCGTCGGCGATGCGCTGATCGCGGCGGCGCAGCGCGGCGTGGACGTCCGGCTGGTGGTGGACGGCTTTGGCGCAGGCGACCTGCCGGCCGCCCTGCAGGCGCGGCTGCGCGACGGCGGCGTGGTGCTGGAGATCTACCGCCCGCTGCGCGGCTTCAAGTTCGCGCGCCGCCATCTGCGGCGGCTGCACCGCAAGATCGCCGTGATCGACGGCAAGGTCGCCTTTGTCGGCGGCATCAACATCATCGACGACCACAACCACGGCCCGGTGGATCTGCCCGAGATCGGCCCGCGCTTCGACTTCGCGGTGCGCGTGCGGGGTCCGCTGGTGGCGCAGATCGCGCTGGCGTCAGCGCGGCTCTGGTTCCGCATCGCACAACGCCGGGGCCTGCGCGAGACCGCCAGCGCCTTTGCCGAAGTGGAAACGCTGACGCGCGGCGCGCGCCAGGCGCGGTCCGACGTGCAGCCGGGCGGGGTGCCGGCCAGCCTGCTGCTGCGCGACAACCTGCGCAACCGTCGCACCATCGAACGCGAATACCTGTACGCGCTGGGCGCCGCGCGGCACGACGTGATCCTGGCCAACGCCTACTTCCTGCCCGGCCACAAGATGCGCCGTGCGCTGCTGGCCTGCCGCGAGCGCGGCGTGCGCGTGCGGCTGCTGCTGCAGGGCATGGTCGAATACCGGCTGCAGCATTACGCCACCCACGCGCTTTATGCGCGGCTGCTGGAGGCCGGCGTCGAGATCTACGAGTACGAGGAAAGCTTCCTGCACGCCAAGGTGGCGGTGGTGGACGACATCTGGGCAACCGTGGGATCGAGCAACATGGACCCGTTCAGCCTGCTGCTGGCCCGCGAGGCCAACGTGGCCGTCTACGACCCCGCCTTTGCCGGCACGCTGCGCACGCGGCTGGAGGCGGCAATGGCCCAGCGCAGCGCGCGGGTCATGCCCGAAGCCCACGCCGGACTGCCGCGTTTGCGGCGATTTGCCAATTGGGCGGCCTACTACGTGTTGCGTCTCGGCGTCGTCATCGCGGGTGTGACGGGGCGCTACTGAGGCGCCTCACGGTAACATGTTGCCCTGCCGCAGCACGGCCATGGCGCCCCCGCGTCACCCGCCGGATCGGCGCGCTTTTCAGCCTTTGCTGCATTGCGCTGCGGCGCGCCGGGTGTTTAGAAACACCGGTCTAATTAAAAACTTGATGCCAGTCGGCCTCGCCAGAATAATCTGAACGACCGTTCTTTTTTGGCTTAGACTTCGTGCATTTACGACGGCAATCTCGCTGTCGACAGTGCCTGCCGAACGCAGTGTCAGGCCAGGAACAGCAGCCTTCGGGATGCTGCAGAGAACGGAGAGAAACCATGCGACACCAGTCAGTTCGTCTTGAATCCGCCGCCGCGCCCGCGCCCTTGCGCAAGGGCGAGATGACGCGCGTGGCGATTCTCGATGCCGCACTGGAACTGTCGTCCCGCGACGGGCTGGAAGGGCTGACCATCGGCCTGCTCGCGGAACGCATGCAGATGAGCAAGAGCGGCGTGTTCGCGCATTTCGGTTCGCGCGAGGACCTGCAGGTGGAAGTGGTGCGCGAGTATCACCGGCGGTTCGAGCAGGAGGTGTTCTACCCCTCGCTGCAGGAACCGCGCGGGCTGCCTCGCCTGTGGTCGATGGTGCGGCGCTGGATGGAAAAGCGCATCCAGGAAGTGACCACGGGTTGCATCTACATCAGCGGGGCCGTCGAGTACGACGATCGCGCGGAAAGCCCGGTACGTGACGAACTGGTCAAGAGCGTCACGATCTGGCGGGCCGCGCTGATGCGTGCGATCGACCAGGCCCGGGAAGAGGGGCACTTGCGCGCGGACTGCGATCCGCGCCTGATGCTGTTCGAGATGTACAGCCTTGAACTAGGCTTGCATCACGACGCCCGCTTTCTGCGCCTGCCGGACAGTGCCGAGCTTGCCATGGTCGCCCTCAACAAGCTGATTCAGTCTTACCGTACCTGAGCCGCCCCCGGCAACGGTCGCACGCGCCCCCCGCGGGGGCGTGCGGCATGCGCGTGTGGCGGCATTGAAAACCTCCAAGGAGTCTTTGATGGGCCAGTACACCGCACCGTTGCGCGACATGCAGTTCGTGCTCCATGAACTGCTCGGCGCAGAAGCCGAACTCAAGGCGATGCCCAAGCACGCGGACATCGACGCGGACACCATCAACCAGGTTATCGAGGAAGCCGGCAAGTTCTGCGCGGACGTGGTGTTCCCGCTGAACCAGCCCGGCGACCGCGAAGGCTGCACCTACGTGGGCGACGGCGTGGTGCGCGCGCCCAAGGGCTTCAAGGAAGCCTACCAGCAGTACGTCGAGGCCGGCTGGCCCGCCCTGGCGTGCGACCCCGAATTCGGCGGCCAGGGCCTGCCGATCGTCGTCAACAACGCGCTGTACGAGATGCTGAACTCGGCCGGCCAGGCGTGGACGATGTACCCGGGCCTGTCCCACGGCGCGTACGAGGCGCTGCACGCACACGGCACGCCGGAACTGAAGCAGGCCTACCTGCCGAAGCTGGTGTCGGGCGTGTGGACCGGCACGATGTGCCTGACCGAGCCGCACTGCGGCACCGACCTGGGCATCCTGCGCACGAAGGCCGAGCCGCAGGCCGATGGCTCGTACGCCATCACGGGCACCAAGATCTTCATCTCGGCCGGCGAGCACGACCTGGCCGAGAACATCATCCACCTGGTGCTGGCGCGCCTGCCTGACGCACCGCAGGGCACCAAGGGCATCTCGCTGTTCGTGGTGCCGAAGTTCATCCCCGACGCCAGCGGCAACCCGGGCGAGCGCAACGGCATCAAGTGCGGCTCGATCGAGCACAAGATGGGCATCCACGGCAACGCCACCTGCGTGATGAACCTGGACGGCGCGCGCGGCTGGCTGGTGGGCGAGGCCAACAAGGGCCTGAACGCCATGTTCGTGATGATGAACGCCGCCCGCCTGGGCGTGGGCGCGCAGGGCCTGGGCCTAACCGAAGTGGCCTACCAGAACTCGCTGGCCTACGCCAAGGACCGCCTGCAGATGCGCGCGCTGACCGGCCCGAAGGCGCCGGACAAGGCCGCCGACCCGATCATCGTCCACCCGGACGTGCGCCGCATGCTGCTGACGCAGAAGGCGTACGCCGAGGGCGGCCGCGCGTTCAGCTACTGGACGGCGCTGCAGATCGACCGCGAGCTGTCGCACCCGGACGAAGCCGTGCGCAAGGAAGCCGCCGACCTGGTGGCGCTGCTGACGCCGGTGATCAAGGCGTTCCTGACCGACAACGCGTTCACCTCGACCAACGAGGGCATGCAGGTGTTCGGCGGCCACGGCTACATCTCCGAGTGGGGCATGGAGCAGTACGTGCGCGACGCCCGCATCAACATGATCTACGAAGGCACCAACACCATCCAGTCGCTGGACCTGCTGGGCCGCAAGATCCTGGGCGACATGGGCGCCAAGCTCAAGGCGTTCGGCAAGATCGTGCAGCAGTTCGTGGAGGAAGAGGGCACGAACGAGGCGATGCAGGAGTTCGTGAACCCGCTGGCCGACATTGGCGACAAGGTCCAGAAGCTGACGATGGAAATCGGCATGAAGGCGATGGGCAACCCCGACGAAGTGGGCGCGGCCGCCGTGCCGTACCTGCGCGTGGTGGGCCACCTGGTCTTCTCGTACTTCTGGGCCCGCATGGCCAAGATCGCGCTGGAAAAGCAGGACAGCGGCGACAAGTTCTACGTGAGCAAGCTGGCCACGGCTCGCTTCTACTTCGCCAAGCTGCTGCCCGAGACCGCCGCCGAAATCCGCAAGGCCCGCGCCGGCTCGGCCACGCTGATGGCGCTGGACGCGGATTTGTTCTGATTGTCCTGACCCGCTGAGGGTTTGCTCCCCTCTCCCGTCTCACGGGAGAGGGGCCGGGGGTGAGGGCATGGCGGATCCAGTTGCGACCGTCGCATCTTGAGAGGCTGGCCCTCTCCCCCAACCCCTCTCCCGCCGTGCGGGAGAGGGGAGTCAGGCTTCGGCAGACCTATCTTCTCCACAAACGCTCACGACTCTAGGAGCGCGCATGTCCAATTTCATCGTCAAGCAGGTCGCCGTGCTGGGTGCCGGCGTCATGGGGGCGCAGATTGCCGCCCATCTGGTCAATGCCCGCGTGCCCGTGGTGCTGTTCGACCTGCCCGCCAAGGAAGGCCCGAAGAGCGGCATTGCCGCCCGCGCCATCGAGAATCTCAAGAAGCTGTCGCCCGCGCCGCTGGGCATCAAGGAAGAGGCCGGGCTGATCCGCGCCGCCAACTACGAGGACGATATCGCGCTGCTCAAGGACTGCGACGTGGTGATCGAGGCGATCGCCGAGCGCATGGACTGGAAGCACGACCTCTACAAGAAGGTGGCGCCGCACCTGGCGCCGCATGCGATCTTTGCCACGAACACCTCGGGCCTGTCGATCACGTCGCTGGCCGACGGCTTCGACGCCGAGCTCAAGGCGCGTTTCTGCGGCGTGCACTTCTTTAACCCGCCGCGCTACATGCACCTGGTGGAGCTGATCCCGACGGCCGCCACGCAGCCCGAGATCCTGGACCGGCTCGAAGCCTTCCTGACCACCACGCTCGGCAAGGGCGTGGTGCGTGCCAAGGACACGCCCAACTTCATCGCCAACCGCGTCGGCATCTTCTCGATCCTGGCCGTGTTTGCCGAGGCCGAGAAGTTCGGCATCCCGTTCGACGTCGTAGATGACCTGACCGGCACCAAGCTGGGCCGCGCCAAGTCCGCCACGTTCCGCACCGCCGACGTGGTGGGCCTGGACACGATGGCCCACGTGATCAAGACGATGCAGGACGGCCTGGGCGGCGAACCGTTCGCGCCGGTCTACCAGACGCCGGCCGTGCTCAAGGGGCTGGTCGATGCCGGCGCGCTGGGCCAGAAGACCGGCGCCGGCTTCTACAAGAAGGAAGGCAAGGCCATCAAGGTGCTGGACGCCAAGACGGGCCAGTACGTCGACGCGGGCAAGAAGGCCGACGAGATCGTCGTGCGCATGCTGAAGAAGGACCCGGCAGAGCGCATTAGGCTGCTGCGCGAATCGACCAACCCGCAGGCGCAGTTCCTGTGGAGCGTGTTCCGCGACGTGTTCCAGTACATCGCGGTCTACCTGGAGCAGATCGCTGGTTCGGCGGCCGACGTGGACCTGGCGATCCGCTGGGGCTTTGGCTGGAACTCGGGTCCGTTCGAGGACTGGCAGGCCGCCGGCTGGACGCAGGTGGCGCAGTGGGTCAAGGAAGACATCGACGCCGGCAAGGCGCTGGCCAACGTGCCGCTGCCGGCCTGGGTGTTCGACGGCGCGGTGCCCGGCAACGGTGGCGTGCACGGCGCGCAGGGCTCGTGGTCGCCGTCGACGAACAGCTTCGTCAAGCGCGCCGCGCTGCCCGTGTATGAGCGCCAGGTGTTCCGCGCCGCGCTCAAGGGCACCGACGCCGCCGACCCGCGCAAGGCCGGCAAGACAATCGAGGAGAACGACGGCGCCCGCATCTGGACCAGCGATGGCGCCGATGACGTGCTGATCATCTCGTTCAAGAGCAAGATGAACACGCTCGGGCCGGACGTGCTCGACACGGTGGTGCGCGCCGTGGAACTGGCCGAGGCCGGCTACAAGGGCCTGGTCGTCTGGCAGCCGACGTCGCTGCAACTGGGCGCGCCGGGCGGCCCGTTCTCGGCCGGGGCCAACCTGGAGGCGGCGATGCCGGCCTTCATGATGGGCGGCGCCAAGGGCATCGAGCCGTTCGTCAAGAAGTTCCAGGACACGATGATGCGCGTGAAGTACGCGGCGGTGCCGGTGGTGCCCGCCGTGTCCGGCATCGCGCTGGGCGGCGGCTGCGAGCTGATGCTGCAGTCGGCCAGGCGCGTGGTGGCGCTGGAAAGCTACGTCGGCCTGGTCGAAGTGGGCGTGGGCCTGGTGCCGGCCGGCGGCGGCCTCAAGGAGGCGGCCATTGCGGCGGCCCGCGCGGCCCAGGCCGCGGGCAGCACCAACTACCTGAATTTCCTGACCAACCGCTTCCAGGCGGCGGCGATGGCCAAGGTGTCGACGTCGGCGCTGGACGCGCAGACGATCGGCTACGTGCAGCCGACCGACACCATCGTCTACAACGTCCACGAGCTGCTGTACGTGGCGCAGAGCGAAGTGCGCGCGCTGGCCAACGCCGGCTACCGCGCGCCGCTACCGGGCCAGTTGATCCCGGTGGCCGGCCGCTCGGGCATCGCCACGATCCAGGCGTCGCTCGTGAACATGCGCGACGGCAACTTCATCTCGGCGCACGACTTCCTGATCGCGTCGCGCATCGCGGAAGTGGTCTGCGGCGGCGACGTCGAGGCCGGCTCGCTGGTCAGCGAGGAATGGCTGCTGGCGCTGGAACGCAAGGCGTTCATCGACCTGCTCGGCACGGGCAAGACGCAGGAGCGCATCATGGGCATGCTGCAGACGGGCAAGCCGGTGCGCAACTAATCCGCCAACGAGGAACCGACATCATGAAACAACTGCAAGACGCCTACATCGTTGCGGCTACCCGTTCGCCGATCGGCAAGGCGCCCAAGGGCGCGTTCCGGAACACCCGTCCCGACGACCTGCTGGCCACGATCCTGAAGGCCGCCGTGGCCCAGGTGCCGGGCCTGGACCCGGCGCTGATCGAGGACGCCATCGTCGGCTGCGCCATCCCCGAGGCCCAGCAGGGCCTGAACGTGGCGCGCATCGGCGCGCTGCTGGCCGGCCTGCCGAACACGGTGGGCGGCATTACCGTGAACCGCTTCTGCGCGTCGGGCCTGTCGGCGGTGGCGATGGCGGCGGACCGCATCCGCGTGGGTGAGTCGGACGTGATGATCGCGGCCGGCGTGGAATCGATGAGCATGGTGCCGATGATGGGCAACTCGCCGTCGATGTCGCCGTCGATCTTCGAGCGCGACGAGAACGTCGGCATTGCCTACGGCATGGGCCTGACCGCCGAGAAGGTGGCCACGCAGTGGCAGGTCAGCCGCGAGGACCAGGACGCGTTCTCGCTGGCGTCGCACCAGAAGGCCATCGCCGCGCAGCAGGCCGGCGAGTTCCAGGACGAGATCACCCCGATCGAGGTGGTCGAGAAATTCCCGGACCTGGCCACGGGGCAGGTGGGCGTCAAGACGCGCACCGTGGCGCTGGACGAAGGCCCGCGCCCGGACACGTCGGTCGAAGGGCTGGCCAAGCTGCGCGCGGTGTTTGCCAACAAGGGCAGCGTGACGGCCGGCAACAGCTCGCAGACGTCGGACGGCGCCGGCGCGCTGATCCTGGTCTCGGAGAAGATCCTCAAGCAGTTCAACCTCGTGCCGCTGGCCCGCTTCGTGTCGTTCGCGGTACGCGGCGTGCCGCCCGAGATCATGGGGATTGGCCCGAAGGCGGCCATTCCGGCCGCGTTGAAGGCGGCCGGCCTGACGCAGGACCAGATGGACTGGATCGAGCTGAACGAGGCATTCGCCGCGCAGTCGCTGGCGGTGATGCGCGACCTGGAACTGGACCCGGGCAAGGTGAACCGCATGGGCGGCGCGATTGCGCTGGGCCATCCGCTGGGCGCCACGGGCGCGATCCGCTCGGCCACCGTGGTGCACGCGCTGCGTCGCCACAATCTCAAGTACGGCATGGTGACCATGTGCGTGGGCACGGGCATGGGCGCCGCCGGCATCTTCGAGCGCGTATAAGCATCGACCAAACGCGCCGCACAGGGACAGCCCGGCGAGGGCTGTCCCGACCTTCGATCAGATGAGGAAATGTATGGACACGGAGATGCCAACACGTTGACGCACTGATACGGAGGAGAACAACAACATGCAGGAGACAGCCATTCTGGCCGACGCGGCGTGCGACATGCCGCGCACGATGATGGACGCACTGGGCGTGCGCACCATCCCGTTCCGCATTCGCGCCGGCGACCGCTTCGTGGTCGACACCCGCGACGAAGCGGCGCTGCCCGACCTCTACCAGCAGTACCTGGTGGGCAAGCAGGACCACTACGCCGAATCGATCCCGCTGCTTGAACGCGAGCTGGAAGACCATCTGCTCAGGCACGTGGTGGCCGGCTGCGACCGCGCCATCCTGCTGACGATTGCCAGCAGCCGCAGCAAGCTCTACGCCAATGCCACGGGCGCCGTGGTGGGCACGGTGGCGCGCAGTTTCAAGCTGCGCAAGGACGCCGGGCGCAGCGGGCTGTTCGACCTGACCGTGATCGACACGGGCGCCATCGGGCCGGGCCAGGCGCTGATCGTGCGCGAGGCCGCGCGCATGCTGGCCGACGGCGCCAGCGCGGCGCAGGTGGTGGACGCCGTGGAGCATCGCCTGCGCGATGCCGCGCACATGTTCCTGATTCCGGACGAACTGCTGTACATGTACACGCGCGCGAAGCACAAGGGCGAGAACAGCATCACGTGGGGCCGCTACATGCTGGGCAGCGCGTTCAACATCCGGCCGGTCATCCGCATGCACCAGGGCGAGACCGAGGCCATCGCCAAGGTGCGCGGCACCGACGAGGGCATCCGCCGCCTGCTGGGCCATGCGGAAGCGTGCATCCGGGCCCGCTGCCTGCTGACCCCGGCCGTGGCCGCGGCCTACGCGGGCGACCCGGACGACGTGGCGGCCTGGCCCGCGTGGCAGTCGCTGGCCGATACGGCGCGCCGCTACGACGTGCAGCTCATGCTGGCGCCGATGAGCCTGACCGTCGCGCTGAACGTGGGCGCGGGCGCGTTCGGCCTGAGTTATCTTTCCGAAGTGCCGCCACCGTTCGTGTGAGCGGCGACCATTACGACCGAGACGAGGAAGACATGAGCATTGCTACCCGCATCGACCAGGGCGTCCTGACCATTGGTTTCGATCGCATCGACAAGAAGAACGCCATCACCGCCGCCATGTACCAGACCATGGCCGATGCGCTGCGCGCCGCCGAGACCGACAACGCCGTGCGCGTGATCGTGATCGAGGGCAAGCCCGAGATCTTCACGGCCGGCAACGACCTGGAAGACTTCATGAAGCGCCCGCCCACGCAGGGCAGCGACGGCGCCGAGCCGCCGGTGTTCCAGTTCCTGCACGCGATCAGCCACGCCAGCAAGCCCGTGGTGGCATCGGTCAGCGGGGCGGCCGTGGGCATCGGCACCACGCTGCTGCTGCACTGCGACCTGGTCTACGCGTCGGACACCGCCAGGCTGTCGCTGCCGTTCGCGCAGCTGGGCCTGTGCCCGGAAGCGGCGTCCAGCCTGCTGCTGCCGCGCCTGGTGGGCTACCAGCGTGCGGCGGAAAAGCTGCTGCTCGGCGAGGCGTTCAGCGCGCAGGAGGCATTCTCGATCGGGCTGGTGACGAAGGTGCTGCCCCTGGCCGAGCTGCCCGATTTCGTGCGCCAGCAGGCCGCCAAGCTGGCGGCGCTGCCCGCGTCGTCGCTGCGCGAGACCAAGCGGCTGATGAAGGGGGGCGATGTGGCGGCCGTGGAGAAGAAAATGGCCGAGGAGGGCGAGGTCTTCCGCCGCATGCTGGTGGCGCCCGAAGCCAAGGAGGCTTTCACGGCGTTCTTCGAAAAGCGCAAGCCGGATTTTTCGAAGTTCGATTGAGCAGGGCGCCGGCGGCCAATCGACGACCTGTCGTGTCAGAACCGCCCGGCCCTCGCCCCTGACCCCTCTTCAGCCATGCGGAAGAGGGAACCCAGAGCAAGGAAGGACGCCGGTCAAGCCGTCGGCAACACCCTCGGCATCCGGCTTTCGTCCGTCGCCACGTACGTCAGCGTGGCTTCCGTGACCTTGACGATCTCGTGGCTGTGGCGCATGCGTTGCGCGTAGACCTCCACGGAGACCGTGATCGAGGTGCGGCCCGTCTTGACGATATCCGCGTAGAAGCTGACCAGGTCGCCCACGAACACGGGGTGCTTGAACAGGAATGAATTCACCGCCACCGTGGCCACGCGGCCCTGGGCGCGTTCCACGGCCGGGATGGAGCCGGCGATGTCGACCTGCGCCATGATCCAGCCGCCGAACACGTCGCCGTGGACGTTGGCGTCGGCGGGCATCGGCACCACTCGCAGGGCGGGGTTCTTGCCGGGCGGCAGTTCGGAGAGGGGGGCGGATGTGGACATGTCGGGGACCGAGGAGAGCGGGAAATACGGGGCGTTCATGGGCGGTGGGGCAGTGGCCTGCCGGACGTGGCGATCTCTGCGACAATCGCGGCATTGGCACGAATTCTAACGTATGCGCCGCTATTCCACGACCGCCGAGCCCGCCCCTGCCGAGCCGGCCAATTCCCTGTTCCAGGGCGCTGGCGCCCCGCGCAGCGACTGGCAGACCGTCCGCAACCTGCTGCCCTACGTCTGGCACTACAAGTGGCGCGTGATGCTGGCGCTGGCCTGCCTGGTGGCCGCCAAGGTGGCCAACCTGGGCGTGCCGGTGCTGATGAAGAAGCTGGTCGACAGCATGGACATCAAGGCCGGCGACGCCACCGCGCTGCTGGTGGTGCCCGTGGGCCTGATCGTCGCCTACGGGCTGCTGCGGCTCTCCGGGTCGCTCTTCACCGAGTTGCGCGAGATCCTCTTTTCGAAGGTGACGCAGAGCGCCGTGCGCGAGATCGCGCTGCAGGTGTTCCGCCATCTGCACGCGCTGTCGCTGCGCTTTCACCTGGAGCGGCAGACCGGCGGCATGAGCCGCGACATCGAGCGCGGCACGCGCGGCATCCAGTCGCTGATCTCGTACTCGCTGTACAGCATCCTGCCCACGCTGGTGGAAATGTCGCTGGTCATCGGCTTCTTTTTCCTGCACTACGACATCTGGTTCGCGGCCATCACGCTGTGCGCGCTGGTGGGCTACATCGTCTTCACGATCGTCGTGACCGAGTGGCGCACGCACTTCCGGCGCCGGATGAACGAGCTGGATTCGCGCGCCAACCAGAAGGCCATCGACTCGCTGCTGAACTTCGAGACCGTCAAGTACTTCGGCAACGAGGAATACGAGGCGCGGCGCTATGACGAGAACCTGCGCACCTACCGCGCGGCGGCAATCCGCTCGCAGAACTCGCTGTCGTTCCTGAACTTCGGCCAGCAGGCCATCATCGCCACGGGGCTGATCCTGATTCTCTGGCGCGCCACGGTGGGCGTGGCGGCCGGCAAGCTCACGCTGGGCGACCTGGTGCTGGTCAACACGCTGATGATCCAGCTCTACATCCCGCTGAACTTCCTGGGCGTGATCTACCGCGAGATCAAGCAGTCCACGACCGACATGGACCGGATGTTCGTGCTGCTGGGCACCAACCAGGAGGTGGCCGATGCCCCCGACGCGCCGCCGCTGCGCGTCAACGGCGCGGCGGTCCGCTTCCGGCATGTCGGATTCGGGTACGAGCCCAACCGCGTGATCCTGCACGACGTGGACTTCACGATCGCCGCAGGCACCACCACGGCCGTGGTCGGCCACAGCGGCTCGGGCAAGTCGACACTCGCCCGGCTGCTGTTCCGCTTCTACGACGTGTCGCAGGGCGCGATCGAGGTGGACGGGCAGGACATCCGCGCGGTGCGCCAGTCCACCCTGCGCGCGTCGATCGGCATCGTGCCGCAGGACACCGTGCTGTTCAACGACAGCATCTACTACAACATCGCCTACGGGCGGCCCGAGGCCACGCGCGAGGAAGTGATCGCCGCCGCGCGGGCCGCGCAGATCGACCACTTCATCAGCGAACTGCCGCAGGGGTACGACACGCCGGTGGGCGAGCGCGGGCTGAAGCTGTCGGGCGGCGAGAAGCAGCGCGTGGCCATCGCCCGGACGCTGCTCAAGAACCCGCCGATCCTGGTGTTCGACGAAGCCACCTCGGCGCTGGATTCGCGCACCGAGCAGGCCATCCAGGCCGAGCTGATGCGGCTGGCGCAGAACCGCACCACGCTGCTGATCGCGCACCGGCTGTCCACGGTGGTCCATGCCGACCAGATCCTGGTGATGGACCACGGCCGCATCGTCGAGCGCGGCACGCACGCCGAGCTGATGCGCGCCAACGGCCGCTACGCCGAGATGTGGCAGATCCAGGCGCGCAACGCGGCCAAGGGCGTGCCCGACGGCGACGATGCGCGCGACATCGAGGTGGGCGACGCGACGCAGGACGCCTGACGATTGTCGACAATGGCGGACGGCAACACCCGCCGACACCGGCCCGCGCACAATCGTGGGTCGTCAATGCACCGCGGCCACGCCTCGCGCCGGTGCATGACAACCCCGTGAAAGGCTGGCACGCCCCTTGCGGCAAGCCTGCTCCAGAGAGATCAACAACTGGAGAAGGTCCATGCCGCAATCCCCCGTGCGCCGTCATCTGCTGAAGCTGTGCACCGCCCTGGGCACCACGATGGTGCTGTCGACACTCTGCGCGGGCACCGCCCAGGCGCAGGCCGCGACCAAGGTGCGTTTTCAGCTCGACTGGCGCTTCGAAGGGCCGTCCGCCCTGTTCCTGCTGGGCGAGCAGAAGGGCTACTTCAAGGCCGAGAAGCTCGACGTGTCGATCGACGCCGGCAACGGGTCGGGCAACGTGGTCAACCGCGTGGCATCGGGCACGTACGACATGGGCTTTGCCGACCTGGCGTCGGTGATGGAGTTCTACGGCAACAACCCCGACGCGCGCAACAAGCCGGTGGCCGTGATGATGGTCTACAACAACACGCCGGCCGCCATCCTGGCGCTGAAGAAGTCCGGCATCAAGGCGCCCAGGGACCTGACCGGCAAGAAGCTGGGCGCGCCGGTGTTCGACGCCGGCCGCCGCGCGTTCCCGATCTTCGCCAAGGCCAACGGCCTGCAGGCCGCGTCGTTCAACTGGCAGGCGATGGACCCGACGCTGCGCGAGACGATGCTGGCGCGCGGCGACCTTGACGCCATCACCGGCTTCTCGTTCACGTCGATCCTGAACCTGAACGCGCGCGGCGTGAAGGACGAGGACATCGTCGTGCTGCCGTACCCGCAGTACGGCGTGAAGCTCTACGGCAACGCCATCATCGCGTCCGAGCAGTTCCTCAAGGCCCATCCCGAGGCCGTCAAGGCGTTCCTGCGCGCGTTTGCCAAGTCAGCGCGCGACGTCATCGCGCGGCCGGAAGAGGGCATCAAGGCCGTGAAGGCGCGCGACGGCATCATCGACGAGAAGCTGGAGGTGCGCCGGCTGAAGATCGCGCTGGACAGCGTGGTCAAGTCGCCCGATGCAAAGGCCGAAGGGTTTGGCCGCGTCAGCAAGCCGCGCCTGTCGCTGATGGCGTCGCAGGTGGCCGACGCGTTCGGCACCAAGGGCCGCATCGACGCCGATGCCGTGTGGACCGACGCCTACCTGCCGTCGGCCGCAGAACTGGACGTGCTGCGATGATGGCAAGGCAGGCACAGATGCCCGCGGCAGGCGGCGCGGGCACCGACGCCGGCGGCAAGCCGTTCGTCGACTTCAACCGCGTCTGGCTGGCCTACGACGACGACCTGGCGCGCCGGGGCGAATTCGCGGTCGAGGATATCTCGCTGCAGGCGGCGCCGGGCGAGTTCATCGCCATCGTCGGCCCGTCCGGCTGCGGCAAGTCTACGTTCATGAAGCTGGCCACCGGCCTGCGCCCGGCCACGCGCGGCGTGGTGACCATCGACGGCGAGCGCGTGACCGGGCCGCTCAAGCAGGTAGGCATGGCGTTCCAGGCGCCCACGCTGCTGCCGTGGCGCACGACGCTGGCCAACGTGATGCTGCCGCTGGAGATCGTCGAGCCGTACCGGTCGACGATGCGCCGGCGGCGGGCCGAGTACGAGGAACGGGCGCGCGCGCTGCTGAAGACCGTGGGGCTGGCCGGCTACGAGGACAAGTACCCGTGGCAGCTCTCTGGCGGCATGCAGCAGCGGGCGTCGATCTGCCGGGCGCTGATCCACCAGCCGCGCATGCTGCTGCTGGACGAGCCGTTCGGCGCGCTGGACGCCTTCACGCGCGAGGAGCTCTGGTGCGTGCTGCGCGACCTCTGGCAGGCGCAGCGCTTCAACGTGATCCTGGTCACGCACGACCTGCGCGAGGCGGTCTTCCTGGCGGACACCGTCTACGTGATGAGCGCCCGGCCGGGCCGCATCCTGTTGCGCAAGGAGATCGACCTGCCGCGCCCGCGCCCGCTGGACATCACCTATACCGAACCCTTTGCCGAACGCGTGCACCTGCTGCGCGAGAAAATCGGCCACGTCAGGCAATCATGATCATGGCAACCATGTCCGCTGCCCAGTCGAAGCGCGTCCAGCGCGTCGCCCCCTGGATTCTTCTTGGCGCCTGCCTGCTGCTGTGGCAGGGCGCCTGCCTGGTGTTCGACGTGTCGGACTTCATCCTGCCGAGCCCGTCGGCCATCGTCGCCTCGCTGGCGGAATACGGCGGCGTGATCGCCGGCCACGCCTGGCGCACGTTCTGGACCACGATGGTCGGCTTCGGCCTGGCCATCGTGGTGGGCGTGGTGCTGGGCATGCTGATGGGATCGTCGCGGCTGGCCTATGCCGCCACCTATCCGCTGATGACCGCGTTCAACGCGCTGCCCAAGGCGGCGTTCGTGCCGATCCTGGTGGTCTGGTGCGGCCTGGGCGCCGGCCCGGCCATCCTCACCGCGTTCCTGATCTCGTTCTTCCCGATCATGGTGAACATCGCCACCGGGCTGGCCACGCTGGAGCCGGAACTGGAAGACGTGCTGCGGGTGCTGGGTGCGCGGCGGCGCGACGTGCTGCTCAAGGTGGGCCTGCCGCGCGCGATGCCGTTCTTCTTCGCGTCGCTGAAGGTGGCCATCACGCTGGCCTTCGTCGGCACGACGGTGTCGGAGATGAACGCGGCCAACGAGGGCATCGGCTACCTGCTGGTGTCGGCCGGCTCGGCGATGAAGATGCCGCTGGCGTTTGCCGGGCTGGTCGTCATCGCTGTCATGGCGATGGGCATGTACGAGCTGTTCGCCGTGGTGGAAAAGCGCATGACCGGCTGGGCGCACCGCGGCTGACCGGGCGGCGCCGGGCTCAGGCGTAGTCGAGCGGCAGCGCGGTGGTGTACTTGATCTGCTCCATCGCAAAGCTGGAACTCACGTCGGCCAGCTCGGCGCCCTGGATCAGCTTCTTGTAGACCGCGTCGTAGGCGGCGATGTCGGGCACCACCACGCGCAGCAGGTAGTCGGTATCGCCGGCCATGCGGTAGAACTCGGTGACTTCGGGAATCGAGGCCACGAGGTCGTGGAACGCCTTCAGCCACTTCACGTTGTGCTGGCTGGTGCGGATCGACACGAAGACCGTGACACCCACGTTCAGCCGGGCGGCGTCCAGCAGCGCCACGCGCTTGCGGATGATGCCGGACGCCTCCAGCTTCTGCACGCGGCGCCAGCACGGCGTGGAAGTCAGCCCCACGCGCTCGCCGATCTCGGCGACGGGCACGGCGGCATCCTCCTGCAGGATGTTCAGGATCTGGCGGTCATAGCGGTCCATGGGCGTCTCGAAGGGGTAGGTCGGCCGGCGCCGGCCGTCCCCGCGCGGCCGGTGCTAGCTGACGATGGTATCCACTAGCAGGTTCACGCCGGTGGCGATGCGATCCTGCTCCACGCCGTAGATGTGCAGCGACACGGCCACCGTGTCGCCGTCGTTGCCGAGCGCGTGGATATGGCGCAGGCCGGCCGGCACGCTGAACGTGTCGCCCACGGCGCGCGGCACGGCGCCGGTCTGCTCGGCCGTGCGGCTGGCCGGATTCCACCGGTAGTGGCGCTCGGACAGCGTGCCGCGCAGCACGCGGTACGCACACCATGTGCGATGGCCATGCACGGGGCTGTGCTGGCCGGGGCGCCAGACCAGCACCATGATGGAGAACCGCTCGAAGGGGTCGGCGTGCACCAGGTGGCGCGTGTAGTGGTCGGGGCTGCCGTCCAGCGCGCCGGGCGGCAGGGCGGCCAGCAGCGTGTCGATATCGTCCATGCCGGCCGCCACGTGGGCAGCCACCATGCGCGCGCTCTGGGCCAGCGTCGCCTCCATGCCGGCGGCCAGCCGGGCGAACGGGGAGGGCGGGACGGGCGGGAACGGCAGGTCGGACAGGTTGGCCGGGACGGACGTGGCTGGCATGGCGCGCTGATTGTGGGGGGATCGCAATGGCATCCATGTTAAAAGTCCGCTAAGAGCAGAAACCTGCAAGATATGGTGGGAAAGACGGTGGAATGGTAATCCCATTCTCCATTCTGGGCGAGAACCGGAAAATTATTGCCCGACACGCCTTCCGGCGCCGGGCGGGCGATAATCCGCGCCATGGAAATCAAATGGCTTGAAGACTTTGTCAGCCTGGCCGAGACGCACAGCTTCTCGCGCTCGGCCGAGCTGCGGCACGTCACGCAGCCGGCGTTCTCGCGCCGCATCCAGTCGCTGGAGGCGTGGGTGGGCACCGAGCTGATCGACCGGTCCAGCTATCCCACCAGCCTGACGGCCGCCGGGAAGGTGTTCTACGAGCAGGCGCTGGCGATGCTGGCGCAGGTCAGCGAGACCCGTGCGCTGATGCGCGGGCAGCGGTCGGCCAACGCCCAGGTGCTGGAATTTGCCGTGCCGCACACGCTGTCGCTGACGTTCTTCCCCGAATGGCTCAAGGGCGTGGAAAGCCAGCTCGGCACGCTGCCGTGCCGGCTGCGGGCGCTCAACGTGCACGACGCCGTGCTGATGCTGGTGGAAGGCGGCTGCGACCTCGTCATGGTCTATCACCATCCGCGCCAGGCCATCCAGCTCGATCCGGCCCATTACGACATGCTGGTGCTGGGCACCGAGCGGCTGTCGCCGTACAGCGTGCCCGACGCCGGCGGCCGGCCGCTGTTCCGGCTGCCCGGCACCGACAAGAAGCCGGTGCCGTTCCTGAGCTATACGCCCAATGCGTTCCTGGGCCGCATGGTGGACATGCTGCTGGCCGAGTCGGCCGATACGCTCAAGCTGGACAAATGCTACGAGACCGATATGGCCGAGGCGCTCAAGGTCATGGCGCTGGCCGGGCACGGCATGGCGTTCCTGCCCGAGAGCACCGTGCGCGAGGACGTGGCGGCCGGGCGGCTGGTGCGCGCCGAGGCCGCGCGCGGGCTGCCCCAGTCGATCGACATGGAGATCCGGCTCTACCGCGAGCGGCCGGCCGAGAACGGCGGCGACCGGCGCGCCGGGCCGCTGCGCCGCAAGCGCCAGCTGGTGGACAAGATCTGGGCGACGCTGGTTGCGCCGTCAACGGGGTCGGCGGGCGGCTGAGCCGGGCTGGAGGGGCCGGTGCAACGTTATGCGTGCCTTGCATAATGGCGCCGGGGCGGATGACCAATCGGCATTGGATTTCGGCAGGGGGGCGCCGATATGCTGCGTGTCACCTTCACTCGGAACCCAACGATGTCTTCCGCAGCACCGACGCAAAACGTCTCCAATGCTCACGCCCTGCCTTCGTACCTGAACGCCGACCACCTCGGCCCGTGGGGCATCTACCTGCAGCAAGTCGACCGTGTCACGCCCTACCTGGGCTCGCTGGCACGCTGGGTGGAAACGCTGAAGCGCCCCAAGCGCGCGCTGATCGTCGACGTACCGATCGAGATGGACAACGGCACCATCGCCCACTTCGAGGGCTACCGGGTGCAGCACAACCTGTCGCGCGGCCCGGGCAAGGGCGGCGTGCGCTTTCACCAGGACGTGACGCTGTCCGAGGTGATGGCGCTGTCGGCGTGGATGTCGGTCAAGAACGCGGCCGTGAACGTGCCGTACGGCGGCGCCAAGGGCGGCATCCGCGTGGATCCGCGCACGCTGTCGCAGGGCGAACTGGAACGGCTGACGCGCCGCTACACCAGTGAAATCAACATCATCATCGGGCCCAGCAAGGACATCCCGGCGCCCGACGTCAACACCAATGCGCAGGTCATGGCCTGGATGATGGACACCTACTCGATGAACTCGGGCAGCACGGCCACCGGCGTGGTGACCGGCAAGCCGATCTCGCTGGGCGGCTCGCTGGGCCGCCACGAGGCCACCGGCCGCGGCGTGTTCGTCGTGGGCTCGGAAGCGGCCCGCAACCTGGGGCTGGACATCAAGGGCGCGCGCGTGGCCGTGCAGGGCTTCGGCAACGTCGGCGCCGTGGCCGCCAAGCTGTTCCACGAGGCCGGCGCCCGCGTGGTGGCCGTGCAGGACCACCGCACCACGCTGTACAACCCGGCCGGCCTGGACGTGCCGGCCATGATGGAATACGCGTCCCACAGTGGCACCATCGACGGCTTCCAGGCCGAGGTGCTGCGCGGCGATCAGTTCTGGGAAGTGGACTGCGACATCCTGATCCCGGCCGCGCTGGAAGGCCAGATCACGGCCGAGAACGCGCCGAAGATCACGGCCCGGCTGGTGATCGAGGGCGCCAACGGCCCGACCACCCCGCAGGCCGACGACATACTGCGCGAGCGCAACATCCTGGTCTGCCCGGACGTGATCGCCAACGCCGGCGGCGTGACCGTGTCCTACTTCGAATGGGTGCAGGATTTCTCCAGCTTCTTCTGGACCGAGGAGGAGATCAACGAGCGCCTGGTACGGATTATGCAAGAAGCCTTCCGGGCGATCTGGCAGGTTGCCCAGGACAACAAGGTCACGCTGCGGACGGCCGCGTTCATCGTGGCGTGCTCGCGGATCCTGCAGGCGCGCGAGATGCGCGGTCTGTACCCCTGATGCAGGCGGGTCTGATGCCGGAGGGTTGGCGCCGCTGCAATGCAGCAAATCCTCCGGTTCTCAGCATCCACTGAAAAGCGGCGGCCGATTTTCCGGCTGCCGCTTTTTTATTGGGCGGGGGTTTGGCGCAACTGGCAAGCGGGCGTTTGCAGATGTGTCTCATTTTGGCGCATCGCCGCGAAACCATGCCCGCAATGGCACCACTTAGGGGAAAAACCCGTTGTCTTGGGTCAATTGCTAAGCAATACTGTTTCGCCGGCAGGACTGTCTGATACAGTCCCGCCTTTCTCTTCATGGTCAAGGAGATGTTATGAATGTTGCCAAGTTGGCTGGCCTGATGATTGCGGCAGGCATGCTGTGCGCGAGCGCGCAGGCAGCCGAGCCGCTGACGGGTACGCTGCAGAAGATCAAGGATACGGGTGTCATCACGCTGGGTGTGCGGGACTCTTCGATTCCGTTCAACTACAACCTGGGCGGCGTGCGCCAGGTGGGCTATTCCTACGATATCAACATGAAGATCGTGGAAGCCATCAAGGACCAGCTCAAGCTGCCGAACCTGCAGGTCAAGGAAATCCCGATCACCTCGCAGAACCGCATCACGCTGCTGCAGAACGGCACGATCGATATCGAGTGCGGCTCGACGACGAACAACCTCGAACGCCAGAAGCAGGCATCGTTCACCACCAGCATCTTCATCATCGGCACGCGCATCATGGTGAAGAAGGACGGCGGCATCAAGGACTGGGCCGACCTGAAGGGCAAGAACGTGGTCACCACGGCCGGTACGACGTCCGAGCGCCTGCTGCGCAAGATGAACGACGACCAGAAGCTGGGCATGAACATCATCAGCACCAAGGACCATGGCCAGTCGTTCCTGACGCTGGAATCGGGCCGTGCCGTGGCGTTCATGATGGACGACGCGCTGCTCTACGGCGAGCGTGCCAAGGCCAAGAACCCGAACGACTGGATCGTCGTGGGCAAGCCGCAGTCGCGTGAGTCGTATGGCTGCATGATCCGCAAGGACGACGCGCCGTTCAAGAAGCTGTCCGACCAGGTCATCACCGGCCTGATGAAGGATGGCTCGATCAACGCCATGTACACGAAGTGGTTCCAGCAGCCGGTCCCGCCGAAGGGCCTGAACCTGGACTTCCCGCTGTCCGAAGACATGAAGGCGCTCTTCAAGAACCCGAACGACAAGGCACTCGACTGATCTGCACGATCGGAGCAGTGCGAAACGGAAGGAGCAGTCCTTCCGTTTCTTTTTGAGGACGCACTATGGATTACATCTTTCACTGGGGAGTGTTCCTCGAGCAGGCCGCCTCCAACGAGACGTACCTGGACTGGATGATCTCCGGTCTCAAGGTCACGATCGCGCTGGGCCTGTCGTCGTGGGTCATCGCCCTGATCATCGGCTCCGTGCTGGGCGTGCTGCGCACCGTGCCGAACAAGTGGCTGTCGGGTTTCGCGGCCACCTACGTCGAGATCTTCCGGAACATTCCGCTGCTGGTGCAGCTTTTCATCTGGTACTTCGTGGGCCCCGAGCTGCTGCCGGGCGGCGAGGCGATCAAGCAGATGAACCCGTTCACCCAGCAGTTCCTGGCCGCCATGCTGTGCCTGGGCACGTTTACCGCCGCCCGGGTCTGCGAACAGGTGCGCTCGGGTATCAATTCGCTGCCGCGCGGCCAGAAGAACGCCGGGCTGGCCATGGGTTTCACGCTGGCCCAGACGTACCGCCACGTGCTGCTGCCGATGGCGTTCCGCGTCATCGTGCCGCCGCTCACGTCCGAATTCCTGAACATCTTCAAGAACTCGGCCGTGGCGTCGACGATCGGCCTGCTGGAACTGGCCGCGCAGGGCCGCCAGCTCGTGGACTACACGGCGCGGCCGTATGAGTCGTTCATCGCGGTGACGCTGCTGTACGCCGCCATCAACGTGACGGTGATGCTGCTGATGCGCTGGGTGGAACGCCGCACCCGCGTGCCGGGCTTCATCGGCAGCAAGTAAGGAGCTGGAACATGGCATACGAATTCGATTTCAGCTCGATCAATGCGTCGACCATCCACGTGCTCGGCGAGGGCATGGCGGTGTCGCTCAAGATCACGGTCACGGCCGTGATCGTGGGTATCGTGTGGGGCACGATCCTGGCGATGATGCGCCTGTCGTCGTTCCGGCCGCTGAACTGGTTCGCCCAGGCGTACGTGACGGTCTTCCGGTCCATCCCGCTGGTGATGGTGCTGCTGTGGTTCTTCCTGATCATCCCGCAGCTGCTGCAGAAGGTGTTCAACCTGTCGGCCGCGTCCGACCTGCGCATGACGTCCGCGCTGATCGCGTTCTCGCTGTTCGAGGCCGCGTACTACTCGGAAATCATCCGCGCCGGTATCCAGAGCGTGTCGCGCGGGCAGATGTTCGCCGCGCAGGCGCTGGGCATGACCTATGGCCAGACCATGCGGCTGGTGATCCTGCCGCAGGCGTTCCGCAACATGGTGCCGCTGCTGCTGACGCAGGGGATCATCCTGTTCCAGGACACGTCGCTGGTGTACGTGAGCGCGCTGGCGGACTTCTTCGGCCAGGCCTACGGCATTGGCGAGCGTGACGGCCGCATCGTGGAGATGCTGCTGTTCGCGGGCCTGGTGTACTTCCTCATTTGTTTCTCCGCTTCACTGCTGGTCAAGCGTTATCAGAAAAAGGTGGCCGTATGATCGAGATTAATAACGTTTCCAAGTGGTACGGCACGTTCCAGGTGCTGACCGATTGCACGACCCGCGTGGCCAAGGGTGAAGTGGTGGTGGTGTGCGGCCCGTCGGGCTCGGGCAAGTCGACGCTGATCAAGACGGTCAACGCGCTGGAGCCGTTCCAGAAGGGCGACATCCTGGTGGACGGCACCTCGGTCGGCGATTCGAAGACCAACCTGCCCCGGCTGCGCTCGCGCGTGGGCATGGTGTTCCAGAACTTCGAGCTGTTCCCGCACCTGTCGATCACCGAGAACCTGACCATCGCGCAGATGAAGGTGCTGGGCCGCTCGAAGGAGGAAGCCATGGCCAAGGGCCTGAAGTACCTGGACCGCGTGGGCCTGAAGAACCAGGCGGCCAAGTACCCCGGTCAGCTCTCGGGCGGCCAGCAGCAGCGCGTGGCCATCGCCCGTGCGCTGTCGATGGACCCGATCTGCATGCTGTTCGACGAGCCCACCTCGGCGCTGGACCCCGAGATGGTCAACGAGGTGCTGGACGTGATGGTGCAGCTCGCGCAGGAAGGCATGACCATGATGTGCGTGACCCACGAGATGGGCTTCGCCCGCAAGGTGGCCAACCGCGTGATCTTCATGGACGCCGGCAAGATCGTCGAGGACTGCGCCAAGGAAGAGTTCTTCGGCAACATCGACGCCCGCTCGGAGCGCGCCCGCCAGTTCCTGTCCAAGATCCTGCACCACTAAGCCGGTGCCTGGCTTCCCTCTCCCGCCGTGCGGGAGAGGGAGCTTCCCCAACCCTCAGGTACAGGCCGTATTCGCCGCATTCTTCGCCTGGACTTCGGGCGGAATGGGCACGGTCCACGTCATGGTCGGCCGCCCGGCCTCGAACATGATCAGCTCGCCGGGCGCGAACTGCGTCCAGGTCTCGTTGTCGGTCAGCGGGGCGGTGGCGATGACGGCCACGCGGTCGTCGGGCGTGGTGACCTGCGCGAAATCGATCGACAGGTCCGCGTCGATCAGGTGCGCCTTCGAAAACGGCCACTGCCGCACGATGTAGTACAGCCGTGTCGAGCAGTGCGCAAACAGCGCCTGTCCATTACATAGCAAAAAGTTGAAAACGCCGTGCAGCGTGATGTCCCGCGTGATGTCCGCCAGCGCGTGGCCCAGCTCGTTCAGCGGCGGCTGCGAGCCCGGAAAGCGCTTGCGCAGGCCCTGCATCAGCGTGCAGAACGCCAGTTCGCTGTCGGTATCGCCCACCGGCTGGTAGACGCCGGACAGGAACGGCGTGAACCCGTGCAGGTCGCCGTTGTGGGCGAAGATCCAGTGCCGGCCCCACAGCTCGCGCATGAACGGGTGGCAGTTCTCCAGCAGCACCGTGCCCTGGGTGGCCTTTCTGATGTGCGAGATGACGTTTTTCGACTTGATCGGGTAGCGCTTGATCAGGTCGGCCACGGGCGAGGTGCCGGCCGACTGGTTGTCGATGAACAGCCGGCAGGCCTTGTCCTCGAAGAACGCCACGCCGAAACCGTCGGCGTGATGGTCCGTGACGCCGCCGCGGGCGGCAAAGCCGGTAAAGGAAAACGTCACGTCGGTGGGCGTGGCGCAGTTCATGCCTAGAAGCTGGCACATGGCAAGGGCACCGTGCGGCAGGGGGCTGCCGCTTTGCAATAGAATGCAGACATTATCCTGCGCGTGCCCGGTGCTGCCAAGCCGGGTGCCGCGCCCCGCCACCTCGCCCCTTCCCAGCCATGAGTCAATACAAGATCGCTGTCATTCCCGGAGACGGAATTGGAACGGAAGTGATGCCGGAAGGCATCCGCGTCATGGACGCCGCCGCGCGCCGCTTTGGCGTCGACTTCCAGTGGGACCATTTCGACTTTTCCAGCTACGCCTACTTCGAGCGCCACGGCAAGATGCTGCCGGACGACTGGTTCGACACGCTGGTCAAGTACGACGCGATCTACTTTGGCGCGGTGGGCTGGCCGCAGAAGATGCCCGACCACGTGTCGCTGTGGGGCTCGCTGCTGCAGTTCCGGCGGTCGTTCGACCAGTACGTGAACCTGCGGCCCGTGC
Source organism: Cupriavidus pauculus (assembly GCF_003854935.1). NCBI lineage: Bacteria > Pseudomonadati > Pseudomonadota > Betaproteobacteria > Burkholderiales > Burkholderiaceae > Cupriavidus > Cupriavidus pauculus. The sequence goes on along the minus strand of NZ_CP033969.1, from coordinate 363,301 downwards.
GGCTGATGCCCGGCATCAAGAGCCCGCTGGCCGACCGCAAGCCCGGCGACATCGACTTCTACGTGGTGCGCGAGAACACCGAGGGCGAGTATTCCAGCATCGGCGGGCGGATGTTTCCGAACACCGAGCGCGAAATTGTGGTGCAGGAGACCGTGATGAGCCGGCACGGCGTGGACCGCATCCTCAAGTTCGCGTTCGAACTGGCCCGGAAACGGCCGAAGCAGCATCTCACGTCGGCCACCAAGTCCAACGGCATCTCGATCACGATGCCGTACTGGGACGAGCGCGTGGAGGCCATGGCGGCCAACTATCCCGGCCTGAAGGTGGACAAGTACCACATCGACATCCTGACCGCCCACTTCGTGCAGCATCCGGACTGGTTCGACGTGGTGGTGGCCAGCAACCTGTTCGGCGACATCCTGTCAGACCTGGGCCCGGCCTGCACGGGCACGATCGGCGTGGCGCCGTCGGGCAACATCAACCCGGACCGCGTGTACCCGAGCCTGTTCGAGCCGGTGCACGGCTCGGCGCCCGACATCGCGGGCAAGGGCATTGCCAACCCGATCGGCCAGATCTGGTGCGGCGCGATGATGCTGGAGCACCTGGGCCATGCCGATGCCGGCGCGGCCGTGCTGCAGGCCATCGAGCAGGTGCTGGCCGCCGGCCCGGGCCACGCGCCGCTGACGCGCGACATTGGCGGCACGGCGTCCACGGCCGACCTGGGCCAGGCCATCGCGGAGGCGCTATGACATTCCAGGGCTGCCCCCGCACCTTGCTGCTCGAAAGCTTTCGCGCCGCCGTGGCCGCCGCGGACCCGCTGGAAATCGTCGCCGGCCACCTGCCGCCGCCCCACGCGGGCGGGCGCACGCTGGTGGTGGGCGCCGGCAAGGCGGCCGCGTCGATGGCGCTGGCCGTCGAGCGCGCCTACGAAGGCAAGGCCACGCTCGAAGGCGTGGTCGTCACGCGCTACGCGCACGGCCTGCCGACGCAGCACATCCGCGTGATCGAGGCCGGCCACCCGGTGCCCGACGAGGCCGGCGAACAGGCCGCCGCCGATATCCTGGCCCAGGTGCAGTCGCTGGGCCCCGACGACCGGCTCATCGTGCTGGTATCGGGCGGCGGGTCGAGCCTGCTGTCGCTGCCGGCCGAAGGCATTCCGATGGCCGACCTGAAGGCCACCACGCGCGAACTGCTGCGCTGCGGCGCGCCGATCACCGACATGAACATCGTGCGCAAGCATGTCTCGCGCATCCAGGGCGGGCGGCTCGCGCAGGCCAGCCGGGCGCCGGTGACCACGCTGATCGTCTCCGACGTGGCCGGCGACGACCCCAGCGCCATCGCCTCGGGCCCCACCGTGCCGGACCCCAGCACCTATGCCGATGCGCTGGCGATCCTCAAGCGCTATGGCGCGACGGTGCCGGCCAGCGTCCAGTCGCACCTTGAACGCGGCGCGCGCGGCGAGATCGCCGAAACGCCAAAACCGGGCGATCCCCTGTTCGCCCGCGTCGACAACCGCATGATCGCCACGGCCCACGGCAGCCTGGAGGCGGCCGCCGCGCTGTTCCGCCGCCAGGGCATCCAGCCCGTGGTGCTGGGCGACACCGTGACCGGCGAGGCGCAGGAAGTGGCGCGCGTGTACGCGGCGCTGGTGCGCGAGATTCGCCAGTACAATGCGCCGTTCTCCGCGCCGGTGGTGCTGATCTCCGGGGGTGAATGCACCGTCACATTGCCCAGCGGCGGCGCGCAGCAGGCGCGCGGCGGGCGCTGTTCGGAATTCCTGCTGTCGCTGGGGATCGAGCTGGGCGGCGCGGCCGACATCCACGCCATCGCGGCCGATACGGACGGCATCGACGGCTCGGAAGACAACGCCGGCGCGCTGCTGGCGCCCGATTCGCTGGCGCGGGCCGAAGCGGCCAGCGTGTCCGCCCGGCACCTGCTCGACGCCCACGACGCCTGGGGCTTCTTCGATGCCATCGGCGACCTCGTGGTGACCGGCCCCACGCGCACCAACGTCAACGATTACCGCGCCATCCTGATTCTCTAAGTAGTGTGTGTCCCCATGACCCAGAAGCTAACGATTACCCGTCCCGACGACTGGCACCTGCACGTGCGCGACGGCGCCGCGCTGTCGGCGGTGCTGCCCGATACCGCGCGCCAGTTCGCGCGGGCGATCATCATGCCGAACCTGAAGCCGCCCGTGACCACGGTGGCCCTGGCCAGCGCCTACCGCGACCGCATCCTGGCCGCGCTGCCCGCCGGCATGGCGTTCGAGCCGCTGATGACGCTGTACCTGACCGACAACCTGCCGCCCGAGGAAATCGTCGCGGCCAAGGCCAGCGGCTTCATCCACGCGGTGAAGCTGTACCCGGCCGGCGCCACGACGAACAGCGACGCGGGCGTGACCGACATCCGCCGCTGCGCCGCCACGCTGGAGGCGATGCAGCGCGAGGGCCTACCGCTGCTGGTGCACGGCGAGGTGACGGACGGCGACATCGACATCTTCGACCGCGAAGCCGTGTTCATCGAGCGCGTGATGCAGCCGCTGCGCCGTGATTTTCCGGAGCTCAAGGTGGTGTTCGAACACATCACCACGCGCGACGCGGCCCAGTACGTGGCCGAGGCCGAAGGCCCGATCGGCGCCACGATCACCGCGCACCACCTGCTGTACAACCGCAACGCGATCTTCACGGGCGGCATCCGGCCCCATTACTACTGCCTGCCAGTGCTCAAGCGCGAAGTGCACCGCGATGCGCTGGTCAAGGCGGCCACGTCGGGCAGCGCGAGGTTCTTCCTGGGCACCGACAGCGCGCCGCATGCCCGCGGCCTGAAGGAGCACGCCTGCGGATGTGCCGGCTGCTACACGGCGCTGCACGCGATGGAGCTGTACGCCGAGGCCTTCGATACCGCCGGCGCACTGGACAAGCTCGAAGCGTTTGCCAGCTTCAACGGCCCGGCTTTCTACGGCCTGCCGCGCAACACCGGCACGCTGACGCTGACGCGCGAGGACTGGCAACTGCCGGCCGAGCTGCCGTACGGCGATACCACGCTGGTGCCGCTGCGCGCCGGCGAAACGCTGCGCTGGAAGGCCAGCTAAGGCGTTGCTGGCCGACATCGACTGGACGCGGCCGTGGTTCCGGCCGTTCGCGGCGTCGGCCCCGGTCTTCACCGGCGGCGACCTGCGCCAGGCGCTCAATGCCCGCGCCGGGTCGCTGCGCAACGCCAGCGGCCTGCCGCTGCGGTTCGTGCCGCAGGCCGACCTGCCGGCGGGCGTCGCCTATGAATCGCACATTGCCGCCACCGGCCAGGTGCCCACGCGCGACAACCTGCACGATGCCTTCAACGGGTTGATCTGGTTGCACTTTCCGCAGACCAAGCGGCTGCTGAACCGGCTGCAGGCCGAGGCCATCGCCCGCGACGGGGTAGGGCAGGTGCGCGGCGGCGTGCGCGATGCCGCAACGCTGTTCGACGAAAACGCCGTGATCTTCATCTCCGAGGTGCCGCCGCTGGCCGACGCCCTGCGCGGGTTTGCGTGGCGCGAGTTGTTCGTCGCCCGCCGCGACGCGTGGCACGACCAGTGCACGGCCATCCCGTTCGGTCATGCGCTGCTCGAAAAGCTCGTGCAGCCGTACAAGTCCGTGACGGGCCATGCGTGGTGGGTGCGCGCGGCGCCAGGCATCGCGCCCGAAGCCCTGGACGGCCGTCTGGCCGACACGCTGGCCGCCGCGGCAGGCGCGGGCGGGCTGGCCGGCGGCCGCAGCTTCTGGCCGCTGCCGGTCATGGGCATCCCCGGCTGGTGCGACGAAAACGCCGCGCCTGGCTTCTACGACGACACCGCCGTGTTCCGCCCCGGACGCCGCGGCGCCGCTGCGGGCTGACCGGACCGGCCATCGGTGTTAGACTGCGGCCCGCAAAGCAGGCCAGACAATCGCTGCTTGTCTCGCAAGGGGCAAGGGGAGGAAAGTCCGGACTCCACAGGGCAGGGTGTTGGCTAACAGCCATCCACGGCAACGTGCGGAATAGGGCCACAGAGACGAGTCTTGCCGCCGGCTTCGGTCGGCGGGAAGGGTGAAACGCGGTAACCTCCACCTGGAGCAATCCCAAATAGGCAGACGATGAAGCGGCCCGCCGAGTCTGCGGGTAGGGAGCTGGAGCCGTCCGGTAACGGGCGGCCTAGAGGAATGGTTGTCACGCGCCGCCAGCCCGCAAGGGTGCGCGGTGTGCACAGAATCCGGCTTATCGGCCTGTCTTTGCTTCTTCGGATATGGAAACGCCCGGCACTGGCCGGGCGTTTTTCTTTTGGCGGCGTGCGTCGGGGTTCAGCCCTCGACGATCTCCGTCGTGTGCGTGATCTCGGCCGTCTTGGCCAGCATGATCGACGCCGAGCAGTATTTCTCGTGCGACAGCTCGATGGCGCGTTCCACCTTGGCCGGATCGAGATTCTTGCCCGTCACCGTGAAGTGGAAGTTGATCCTGGTGAACACCTTCGGATCGGTGTCGGCGCGCTCGGCCTCCAGCTTGACCGAGCAGCCCCGGATGTCCTGCCGCCCGCGCTTGAGGATCAGCACCACGTCATAGGCCGTGCAGCCGCCGGTGCCAAGCAGCACCATTTCCATCGGGCGCGGCGCCAGGTTGTTGCCGCCGCCGTCCGGAGCGCCATCCATCGCCACAAGGTGCCCGCTGCCGGTCTGGGCGATGAAGCTCATGCCCTCCGGACCCGACCATGTCACTTTGCATTCCATTTTTTTCGTTCCTCGGTTCCTGTTTGGTTCTTTTCGCTCACGCCAGCGCGCTGGCGCAGCTTGCTTTCCGCGAGTATAGGCCAATCGCGATGGCCGTCCCGGCTACGGGATTACCCCTAAGATTCTGAAGGTTTCCTCTAGTGTGGCATCCGCGCAGCACGTCAAGTTTGCACTTAAGTTTTTGATTTATATGGATTTATGGTATTCGTCTGCGCTGGATTCGTCATTTCGCATAATGATATGCCATTTCACACTGCAAATTTTCTTGCATCCACCGGACCCGTATGTATAATCCATTCCATCGAACGACGGCGCACGAGAGCGCGCCAGAGTGCGAAAGCGAAGCCGGTTTCAGACCCCATCGCCCCTCGCACCGCCCGCCATGACCGGCCCCGTCGATCGCCCGGTGTCTCCTCCACCCTCCTCCTTTGGTGGATTCAAACCCAAGTCCAAACCGACTTGGGTTTTTTTTCGCCGATTGCAAGGCCCGCCACAGCGCCCGCTGTGGCGCTGGCGGCGCTTCCCGGGCGTCCGGCCGCCATCTTGACGAAAAGCCACATCTTTGCTTGTGCGATCGGCGCCGCGGACAGTATAATCGTCGGCTTTCCGGTCATTGCCCCCGGAAGAGATTCAGGGAGAGCCTGCAGATACAAGCAGGAAGGTCAGGTCCAAAGGGCCGGCCGTTCGACAGGACGCTAAAACGGCGACCGTCATCTCGGGCAGTTTTCAAAATTCAGGAAAAATCATGAAGACCTTTTCCGCCAAGCCTGCAGAGGTAAAGCGCGACTGGTACGTGATTGACGCGACGGACAAGGTCCTCGGCCGTGTTGCCAGCGAAGTGGCACGCCGACTGCGCGGCAAGCACAAGCCGGAATTCACTCCTCACGTCGACACCGGTGATTTCATCATCATCGTCAATGCAGCCAAGCTGCGCGTGACGGGTACCAAGGAACAGGACAAGAAGTACTACCGCCATTCGGGCTACCCGGGCGGTATCTACGAAACCACTTTTGGCAAGATGCAGCAGCGCTTCCCGGGCCGTGCCCTGGAAAAGGCTGTTAAGGGCATGCTGCCGAAGGGTCCGCTGGGCTACGCGATGATCAAGAAGCTGAAGGTTTATGCCGAAGGCGAGCATCCGCATGGCGCACAGCAGCCCAAGGTGCTGGAAATCTAAGGGGGCCAATCCATGATCGGTAACTGGAATTACGGTACTGGCCGCCGCAAGAGCGCTGTGGCTCGTGTCTTCATCAAGTCGGGCAAGGGCGAGATCGTCGTCAACGGCAAGCCCATCAACGAGTACTTCGCTCGCGAAACCTCGCTGATGATCGTGCGCCAGCCGCTGGAGCTGACCGCTCACGCCGAAACGTTCGACATCAAGGTCAACGTGACCGGCGGTGGCGAAACCGGCCAGGCCGGTGCCGTGCGCCACGGCATCACGCGCGCCCTGATCGACTACGATGCCACGCTGAAGTCGGCCCTGTCGAAGGCTGGCTACGTCACCCGTGACGCCCGTGAAGTCGAGCGTAAGAAGGTTGGTCTGCACAAGGCACGCCGCCGCAAGCAATTCTCGAAGCGTTAATCCGCTTCCTGCAGGGTCCGGCCTTCGGGCGGATCCGGCACCCAGAAAACCGCACGCTTCGTCGTGCGGTTTTTTTCGTCCGTTGCGCGGGCGCCATCACGGTTTGGCACATGCTTGCCATTTCTTACACTTTTCATCAGCGTGGGGATCGCGTGGCGATACAATCACGGGCCTGCAGAACACAGGAATAGACGATCGCTGGCGACCATTTGGCGCGGTTGCCGCCAGGGGACGACATACCGGACGCTGCGGCCGGGTCTGCGACACGAGGGGGGTTGAACATGCTGTTTTCGAAGAAGAAGGGTTTGTCCATCGATACGCTGGTAGGCCAGGACGCCGCGATCGAGGGCGATGTGACCTTTTCCGGGGGCTTGCGGCTCGACGGCCGTGTTCGCGGCAACGTACTGGCGGCGGACGGCAAGCCCAGCATGCTCGTGATCAGCGAGAAGGGCGTGGTCGAGGGGGAAGTCCGCGTCGACCATCTGATCCTGAACGGCACCGTGACCGGGCCGGTGCATGCCGCCGAGCTGCTGGAGCTGCAGGCCAACGCGCGCGTCTATGGCGAGGTGCGCTATGCGGCACTGGAGATGCATCAAGGCGCCATCGTCGAAGGCCGCCTGGTGCCATTGGTCCAGGGCGAGATCAAGGCCTTGCCGAACCATATGCCGCCTGCCGAGGTCAACGAAGAACCCGCTGCCACGGCCGAGCCGGCCGACGATGGCGACAAGGCCCCGGCCGATGCCAAGGTGCCGGCCTGAGTGGCGAAAACGTCCAGAGCCCCTTGAAAACAAAGGGTTTCGGCACGATTTGTGAGTAGCGCTTAGAATACGGGCGTATCTAACCAGGAGAATCCCCATGAACGCAGTCGCAGAGGCACCCGTTACCGAGGACGTGCCGGCACCGTTCGTCTTTACCGACAGCGCGGCCGACAAGGTCAAGCAACTGATCGAGGAAGAGGGCAATGCCGAACTGAAGCTGCGCGTGTTCGTGCAGGGCGGCGGTTGCTCCGGCTTCCAGTATGGCTTCACGTTCGATGAAGACGTCAACGAAGACGACACCACGATGGTCAAGAACGGCGTCACCCTGCTGATCGACTCGATGAGCTACCAGTACCTGGTTGGCGCCGAGATCGACTACAAGGAAGACATCAACGGCGCCCAGTTCGTGATCAAGAACCCGAATGCCTCGACCACCTGCGGTTGCGGCTCGTCGTTCTCGGTCTGACGCCTGGCCCTACGGCCTTGCCAGAAAAAAGCGCACCACCCGGTGCGCTTTTTTTATTGCCGCGGGCCGATGGTTTCAGCGCGGGTAGACCGCCCCCAGCACACGCGGCCCGGCCGCGCCCGTGACGGTCGGCACGTTGCCCGGCGCGCGGCGCACGCATTGCCGCGCCAGCCAGGCAAAGGCCAGCGCCTCCACCTGAGAGACCGGCACGCCGAAGTCGTCGGTGGTCTGGACGGTCACGCCGGGCAGCAACTGCCCCAGCATCGCCATCACGTGCGCGTTGCGCGCGCCGCCGCCGCAGACGATCAGCCGGTGCGCGTTCGGGGCGTGCGACTGGACGTCGCGCGCGATGGCCGTAGCCGTCAGCGTGGCCAGCGTCGCCTGGACGTCGGCCGGATCGGGCGGCGTGGGCAGGCCATCGAGCACGTCCTGTAGCCAGCCCGGATGAAACAGGTCCCGCCCGGTGCTCTTGGGCGGCGGCGCGCGGAAGTAGGGCTCGGCCAGCAGCCGGGCCAACAACTCGGCATGCACCTGGCCGCTCGCGCCCCAGGCACCGCCATCGTCGAAGGCCACGCCGCGATGTCGATGGATCCACGCATCGAGCAGCGCATTGCCCGGGCCGCAGTCAAAGCCCGTCACCGGCCGGCCTGTGCTGGCCGCCGGCAGGATGCTGATATTGGAGATACCGCCGATATTGCAGATCACGCGCGTTTCGTCGCGGGCGCCGAACAGCGCGGCGTGCACGGCCGGCACCAGCGGCGCGCCCTGGCCGCCCGCGGCGATGTCGCGGCTGCGGAAATCCGCCACCACGTCGATATCGGTCAGCTCGGCCAGCAGCGCCGGATGCTGCGACTGCCGCGTGTAGCCGATGCCGTCGTACAGGCCGGGCCGGTGCCGGATCGTCTGCCCGTGCGCGCCGATGGCGGCCACCTCGGCCGGATCGCGGCCCGCCACCTTCAGCAGTTCGGCCACGCAGTCGGCATAGACGCGCGCCAGCGCGTTGGCGGCCACGGCCTCGCGGTGGATCTCATCCTCGCCAGGCTGCTGGAGCGCGCCGAACGCGGCGCGCAGGTTATCGGGAAAGGGGGTGTGGGCCGCCGCCAGCACCACCGGCTGCGGCCCCGAGAAGTCGACGAGCACGCCATCCGCCCCGTCCATGCTGGTGCCCGACATCAGGCCGACATAACACTCGCTGGACGAGACGGACATGGATCAGTTGCTGGCGGTCAGGACGTTGTAGGTGCGCAGCATGTTGATGCGGCTCAGCATGGCGCTCGTGTAGGAAAGGAATTCCGCGCGCGACTTGCCGGTCAGCGTCGGCGCTTCCATCAGCGTCGTGGTCAGCGGGTTCTGCGGCACGTCGTTGTAGCGGAATTCGTAGTGCAGGTGCGGCCCGGTCGCCCAGCCCGTCGAACCCACATAGCCAATCACCTGGCCCTGGTTCACGTGCTGGCCCTCGCGGATGCCTGCAAAGCCGGACAGGTGGGCGTAGTACGTGGAATAGCCGCCCGCGTGCTGCAGCACGATGATGTTGCCGTAGCCGTTCTGCTGGCCGACGAACTCCACGGTGGCATCGCCGGTGGCAAAGACCTTGGTGCCCTGCGGCGCGGCAAAGTCCACGCCCTTGTGCTGGGCCCACTGGTGGTGCAGCGGATGGTCGCGGCCGCCAAAGCCCGATGACATCCGCGAATACTCGACCGGCGACCGCAGGAACGGCCGTTTCATGCTGCGGCCATCGAACGTGTAGTACGCGCCGGGCTCGCCGTCCTCGGGCGAATACCAGAGCGCCTGGTACAGCGTGTTGCGGTTGATCAGCTCGATGGCCACCACGCGCCCGTTGCGCACGAATGCGCCGTCGCGGAAGCCGGCCTCGTAGACGATGCGGAAGCGGTCGCCGCGGGCGATGTCATGGTGGAAGTCGATCACGCCCGAGAAGATCGAGATCATCTGGCTGACCACCTCGTCGGGCACGTTAGCGGCGTCCATTGACTTGAAGAAGCCGGCGGCGTCGATCGCGCCCGACGCCATCTCGTAGTGCACGTCGTTGTCGACCGACGCGATGCGCGCCTTGTACGTGTAGTCGCCGCCGTCCTTCTTTGGCGCCACGCGCTCGATCACCAGTTCGCGCGACGCCGTGGCGTCGCCGCCCAGGTTGGCCTGCAGCGACACCAGCAGGTTGCTGTCGTCGATCTCGGCCTGCACGGTCTGGCCCGGGTTCAGGCTGAACAGCCCGCGGGCGGTGGGATTCTTGAGGATGAACGCCTGGGCGTCCGGGTCCTCGACGCCAAGCCGGCGCAGCAGCGTGGCGATGGTGTCGCCGCGCTGCATGCGCTCCTGGCGCACGTAGACGCTGCCGCCATCGGCTTCGGTCAACTGGGCAAGCTGCTCGCTGACGTCGGGCATGCGCAGGGGCTGCTGCACGCGCGGGGCGAGCGGATCGTCGAAGGCGTTGCGGGGGGCAACGCCCATCGCGGCCGCCATGCCGAGCGTGAAGACCGTGCCGACGGCAACGGTCAACTGCTTGCGGCGGCGCGCATGCTGGGGATTCGTAGGGTCGACAAGGACCACCAGCTCACGCGCGAAAACTTCGCGGAGACTAGACCACATCACGTAGAATTCAAGCTTTCGGTATTGCCAGGCCGCTGCCGCGACGATATGTCTCGTCTGCCTTCCTCCCCCGAGGTGCGGTGCGGGCGTTGTCTGTGTGCCGCCTGCTTGGCGGCCGGCCGACGGATCGGGTCCGTCAGGCACGAAGCGCGGATTATACCAGAACAATGCTGGCCGTCCGTCGCAATTTCTTTATAGATTTCAAAGACTTACGTCATGAGTGAAGTGTCCTCGGCCGCCGCGCCCCAATATCCACTTACGCCGTCGGTGATGCGCGCACTGGAGATCACCAAGCGCGGCTGCGACGAGCTTCTGGTCGAATCCGAGTGGCTCCAGAAGCTCGCGCGCAGCGAGGCCACCGGCGTGCCGCTGCGCATCAAGCTGGGCCTGGACCCGACCGCGCCCGACATCCACCTCGGCCACACGGTCGTGCTCAACAAGCTGCGCCAGTTGCAGGACCTGGGTCACCAGGTGATCTTCCTGATCGGCGATTTCACGTCGACGATCGGCGATCCGTCGGGCCGCAACAGCACGCGCCCGCCGCTGACCCGCGAGCAGATCGAGGCCAACGCCCAGACCTACTACCGGCAGGCCAGCCTGGTGCTGGACCCGGCCCGCACCGAGATCCGCTACAACAGCGAGTGGTGCGATCCGCTCGGCGCGCGCGGCATGATCCAGCTTGCCGCAAAGTACACCGTGGCCCGCATGATGGAGCGCGACGACTTCACCAAGCGGTTCCGGTCTGGGATTCCCATTTCGGTCCATGAGTTCCTTTATCCGCTCATGCAGGGCTACGATTCGGTCGCGCTGGAGTCCGACCTGGAGCTGGGCGGCACCGACCAGAAGTTCAACCTGCTGGTGGGGCGCGAGCTGCAGAAGGAATACGGCCAGGAGTCGCAGTGCATCCTGACCATGCCGCTGCTGGTGGGCCTGGACGGCGTCGAGAAGATGTCGAAGTCCAAGCACAACTACATCGGCGTGACCGAGGCCCCGAACGACATGTTCGGCAAGCTGATGAGCATCTCGGACGACCTGATGTGGCAGTACTTCACGCTGCTGTCGTTCCGGCCGATGAGCGAGATCGACCTGATGAAACAGGAGATCGCGATGGGCCGCAACCCGCGCGACTGCAAGGTGGCGCTGGCGCAGGAGATTGTGGCGCGCTTCCACAGCCAGGCCGATGCCGAGGCGGCGCTGGAGGCGTTCAACCACCGCGCCCGCGGCGGCATTCCCGACGACATCCCGGCGGTCAGCCTGGCCGGCGCGCCGCTGGGCATCGCGCAACTGCTCAAGCAGGCCAATCTGGTGCCGTCGACGTCGGAAGCCAACCGCAACATCGAGCAGGGCGGCGTGAAGATCGATGGCGAGACCGTCAGCGACAAGGCGGTGAAGATCGCCGCCGGCACCTACGTGGTCCAGGTGGGCAAGCGCCGCTTTGCGCGCGTGACGCTGGCCTGAGCCCGCGATGATCGCCCTGATCCAGCGCGTATCGCAGGCCCGCGTGACCGTCGGCGGCCGGACCACCGGCGAGATCGGCGCCGGCCTGCTGGCGCTGGTCTGCGCCGAGCGCGGCGACACCGAGGCCCAGGCCGAGCGGTTGCTGGCCAAGCTGCTGTCGTACCGCGTGTTTGCCGATGCCGAGGGCCGGATGAACCTGCCGGTGCAGAACATCGACGGCAACGGCACGGCGGGCGGGCTGCTCGTGGTGTCCCAGTTCACGCTCGCGGCCGATACCAACAGCGGCACGCGCCCCAGCTTTACCCCGGCGGCGTCGCCCGAGGACGGCCGCCGGCTCTATGATCACTTCGTGGCCCGCGCCCGCGCCGCGCATCCGACGGTCCAGACCGGAGAATTCGGCGCCATGATGCAGGTCAGCCTCACCAACGATGGTCCCGTCACGTTCTGGCTGCGCGTGCCGCCGGCCGGCACGGCCTGACGGGCGCCGCCTGACATATCGAAGGAGATTGCCATGAAACTGTGGAGCAACGCCTTTGCGGACAACGCGCCGATCCCCGGCGAGTTCGCGTTCTGCGTGCCGGATGCCGCGGCCCATGTCACGCTGTCGGCCAACCGCAACCCGGACCTGCACTGGGACGACGTGCCGGCCGGCACGCGGTCGTTCGTGCTGCTGGCGCACGATCCCGACGTCCCGAGCCGGGGCGACGACGTGAACCAGGAAGGCCGCGAGGTGCCGGCGTCGCTGCCGCGCGTGGACTTCTTCCATTGGGTGCTGATCGACATTCCGCCCGGCCTGAACACGATCTCGGCCGCGACGCACAGTGACGGCGTGATCGCGCGCGGCAAGCCCGGCCCCGAGGCGCTGGTGGGCACGGCCACCGCGGGCGGCCTGCGCCATGGCGTGAACGACTACACGGGCTGGTTTGCCGGCGACGAGGACATGAAGGGCCACTACTTCGGCTATGACGGCCCGTGCCCGCCGTGGAACGATGCCATCCCGCACCGCTACATCTTCACGGTGTACGCGCTGGATATCGACCGCGTACCCGTGGAAGGCCATTTCACCGGGGCCGATGTGCGCCGCGCGATCGAAGGCCACGTGCTGGCCGAAGCCAGCTACACCGGCACCTACACGCTCAACCCCCGGCTCCTGCAGCAGGCGGGCCAGTAGGCAAGCTGGCGCCCGAACCGAATCCGTCGCCCCCAAGGAACCGGCATGTTGCAAAGCTCCGGCCCGCAGTCGCTGGCCTACACCCACCTGATCGTGATCCGCCATGGCGAGACGGCCTGGAACCGCGAACGGCGGCTCCAGGGCCAGATCGACATCCCGCTCAACGACACGGGCCGGGCGCAGGCCCGCGCGCTGGCCGAGGCGCTGACTGGCGAGCCGATCGACGCGGTGTACACCAGCGACCTGGGCCGTGCCCGCGAAACGGCGACGCCGCTGGCCCAGGCGCTGGGTCTGACGGTGCGCGCCGAGCCGCGGCTGCGCGAGCGCTGCTATGGCGACCTGGAAGGCATGACCTATGCCGAGGTGGCGGAAAAGCGTCCCGAGGATTTCGCGCGCTGGCAGGCCCGCGTGCCCGACTACGCGCCGCCCGGCGGCGAGTCGCTGCGCGAATTCCACGAGCGGGCGGTGGAGGTGGCGCTGTCGCTGTCGCGCCGCCATCCGGGCGAGCGGATCGCGCTGGTGGCCCACGGCGGCGTGCTCGACTGCCTGTATCGCGAAGCCACCGGCATGACGCTGGAGGCGCCGCGCACGCATGAACTGCTCAACGCCAGCGTCAACCGGCTGCGCTGCGACAGCGCCAACCTGACGCTGCTGCAATGGGGCGATGTCAGCCACCTGGAAGCGCTGACGCTCGACGAGGTCGACCGCCGGGTTCCTTGAACTCCGGCCCGGCCCTCAGACGCGCAGCCGGAACGGCGTGAAGTTCGTGTCGCGGTCGTACCAGTCCTCGTTCTCGGCACGCTTCAGGAACGCCACCACCTTGTAGGTGACCGGGGTCATCACGACCTCCCAGCCGGTCTTCAGCACGTACTGTGCGATGGCTACCTGGATGACCTTTTCCAGCGGCCAGATCCCGTAGAACGCAATCACGTAGAACAGCGACGAATCGACCAGCTCCCCGGCCAGCGTCGAGCCGATCGTGCGCGTCCACAGCCAGCGCCCGCCAGTCCACAGCTTCATCTTGGCCAGCGTGTAGCTGTTGGCGAAACTGCCACAGCAGAACGCGATCAGCGATCCCAGCGCGATTCGCCAGGTGTTGCCGAACACGTCTTCCAGGCTCTTCTGGTAGTCGTGCATGAAAGGCGCCACCGGCATGCGCAGCACCACGAAGGCCATGAACGTGGCAAACGCCAGCGCCGCAAAGCCGGCCCACACCACGCGGCGGTCGCGGCCGTAGCCGTAGACCTCGGTCAGCACGTCGCCAAAGATGTACGAGACCGGGAAGAACAGCACCCCGGCGCCGAAGGTGACCGGGCCGATGACCGGCAGCGTCACCTGCGCCGCCTTGGCCGCGCCGATCAGGTTCGAGCACAGCAGCACCGTGACGAACGCCACCATCACGAGGTCGTAGTAGCGATAGACGCGCCCGGTGTGGCCGGAGGGGGCGGGGGCGGCAAGCGGGTCGGGCATGGGGAGATCCGGGGGCGGGGACAGGTTTCGGGCGATTATGCCAGCGGCGCGGCGGATGCGTCGCACGGACGAAAAAAAGCCCGGCCGGAGCCGGGCATCGTCCATCTGCCACCCCGGCGGCGGGGCGGCACCATCGAACCGCTACAGGTCCAGCTTGCTGATCTTGGCGCCGTTCAGCGACACATCGACCATCAGGCCGGCGTTGGTTTGCACGAAGGCGATCACCGGCTGCTGGGCCGTGACCGTGTCGACCATGCCGTTGGCGCCCACCTTGGCCAGCGCCACGCTGGCGTCGGCGCCCACGGTCCAGCCCTTGGACTGCACGAACTTGTTGTACGCGTCGGGCGTCATGAACATGATGATGACCGAGCGCGACTGGCCGCCGGCGGTCAGGCCGATCGACCCGGCAATGGTCCGGTAGTAGCCCTGCGTGGCGCCCTTGCTGCGCAGCGCGCCGTCGCCGTACTCGCCGCCCACCACCAGCCCGCCGGACAGCACGCGCGGGAAGATCAGGATGCCCTGCGCGCGGTTGCCCAGCTCCTGGGCGTTCTTCACCGACGCATAGAGCCGGTTCAGCGCGCCGTCCGCGCCGGCGTCGATTTCCTTGCGCTTGGCCGCCGCATCGGTGCCGGCGCCGGTGCCGGTGGTCGTGCAGCCGGCCGCAAAGGCGGCCGTGGCCACCAGCAGGCCCGACCCGGCCACGCGGGTCACGAACTGACGTCGATCCATTTGTCGTCTCCTGGAATAGGTGCTGCGTCAGAGGGAGGGGGGGAGGCGGCTCAGCCGGCGGCCGGCGCCTTGACCGTGATCGCCACCACTTCCTTGATTACGAACTTGGCCATCTGGCCCTTCTTGATCGATGCCAGGTCGATGTTCGGGTCCTGGACCTTGACGGTGCGCAGCGTCTCGCGCGGGCCGCGGAACGTGACCGTGCGGCGGGCCGTGTCGACGTTGGTGATCTGCGCGGTGATGGTCGTGGTGATCTCGCGCATCACGCCGGGCTTGCCGCCCTCGGGCGCGCGCGACACGCGCTCCACCTGTTCCATCAGCGCCGTGTCCTTGCTGCCGATCGGCTCCAGCGCGGCCACGATGGCGGCGCCGCGCGTCAGCGTGACGATGTCGCCCTTCCGGACGTTGCCGATGTTCTTGGCCTCGTCGCCGGCCACGATCTCCACCAGGTTGCCGCGCGGGCCCTGCACCAGCACCGCGTTGGTCGAGGCGTCGATGTCGACCACCTTGCCGCTGACCACGGCCTCCTCGGCCACGCCGATCGGCGCGGGCGTCGACGGCTTTTGCGCATGGGCGGCGCCGGCCCAGGCGAACATCAGGCAGGCGGCGGCGGAAAGGGCGGTTCTGGCTCGCAGTTTCATGGCAGTCCTTAAGGCGCGTAGGCGCGTTTTGTAAAAAGGATGCAGCCATTGTGGACAACCCGCCATAGGCGGGCAATCCACTTCGAAAAAATTTGCAGGCCCTGAGAAAACGTTTAATTGACGGCCCGCGATGGCGGGCTAGGGGGCGTCGAACATGTCGCCGCCGGCGTCCGACCGGGGCGTGGCCAGGCCGAAATGGCGATACGCGGCGGCCGTGGCCACGCGCCCGCGCGGGGTGCGCTGCAGGTAACCCTGCTGGATCAAATACGGCTCCAGCACGTCCTCGATCGTGTCGCGCGCCTCGCCAATGGCGGCCGCCAGGTTGTCCACGCCCACCGGGCCGCCGTCGAACTTGTGCAGCACGGCCTCCAGCAGCTTGCGGTCCATCAAGTCGAAGCCGACCGTGTCGACGTCCAGCATCGCCAGCGCCTTGTCGGCCAGATCGCGCGTGATGGTGCCGTCGCCCTTGACCTCGGCGTAGTCGCGCACGCGGCGCAGCAGCCGGTTGACAATCCGGGGCGTGCCGCGCGCCCGGCGGGCAATCTCCAGCGCGCCGGCCGGGTCGATGGCCGCGTTGAGCAGGTGCGCAGACCGCGCCACGATGCGCGCCAGTTCGTCGGGCGTGTAGAACTCCAGCCGCGCCACGATGCCGAACCGGTCGCGCAGCGGGTTGGTCAGCATGCCGGCGCGCGTGGTGGCCCCCACCAGCGTGAACGGCTGCAGGTCCAGCTTGACCGAGCGGGCCGCCGGGCCTTCGCCGATCATGATGTCGATCTGGTAGTCCTCCAGCGCCGGGTACAGGATTTCCTCGACCACGGGCGACAGCCGGTGGATCTCGTCGATGAACAGGACGTCGTTGGCTTCGAGGTTGGTCAGCAGCGCGGCCAGGTCGCCGGGCCGTTCCAGCACCGGGCCGGACGTCTGGCGCAGGTTCACGCCCATCTCGCGCGCGATGATGTGCGCCAGCGTGGTCTTGCCCAGGCCAGGCGGGCCGAACAGCAGCACGTGGTCCAGTGCCTCGCGGCGCTTGCGGGCCGCGTGCATGAAGATGTCGAGCTGGCCGCGCACCTTTTCCTGGCCCACGTACTCGTCCAGCAGCTTGGGCCGCAGCGCGCGTTCGAAGGCTTCCTCCTGGGTGGAGGCGGGCGTGGCGGCGATGACGCGCTCGGGCGGGCGGTCACCAGTCAGCTTGTCGGTTTCTATCATGGCGGGTCACAGGCGGGATGGCTCCATTCTACCCGCCATGGGCCGCGTCCTAGCCCTTCGACAGCGCCTTGAGCGCCAGCTTGATGCCCTCGGACACGCCGGTGCCGGCCGGCACCTGCTTGATGGCCAGCGTGGCTTCCTTCTCGGAGTAGCCCAGCGCCAGCAGCGCGTTCAGGATGTCGGCGCTGTCCGGCGCCGGTGTGGTGCCCGGCGCGTGGCCCAGCTCGGCGCCCAGCTTGCCCTTCAGCTCCAGCAGTAGCCGCTCGGCCGTTTTCTTGCCGATGCCGGGGATCTTGGTCAGCCGGCCCGCTTCCTGCATCGTCACGGCCTGCGCCAGTTCCGCCACGGACAGCCCGGACAGCACCGCCAGCGCCATCCGCGCGCCGATGCCGGTGATCTTGATCAGCTCGCGGAACGTGTTGCGCTCGGTGGCGGTGCCGAAGCCGAACAGCAGGTGGGCGTCCTCGCGGACGATCTGCTGCGTGAGCAGCGTCACGGGATGGCCCACGGCCGGCAGGTTGTAGAACGTGCTCATCGGCACAGCGATCTCGTAGCCCACGCCGTGGCAGTCCACGAGCAGGTGCGGAGGGTTCTTTTCGAGCAGGGTGCCGGCGATGCGTCCGATCATGATGGGTGCGAAGGATGAATTGCGCGCCAGTGTAGCGCGGCCGCGTGCAACGCAGGGCGCCGCAATGGCCCGGTCAGCGCCCGTCCACCGCGCGGCGGCCCAGCGCCGGGTCGTCGGTGAAGAAGCCATCCACGCCGGCCGCGATGAACGCCTGCACCTCGCGCACCATGCCGTCCGGGCTGCGCGTGGCGTCGCCGCCCGGCGCGCGCAGCGGCCGGGGCAGGAAGCTGTTTTCGGGGCGGAACGTGTACGGATGGACGGTCAGCCCGGCCGCGTGGGCGTTGGCCACCAGCGCCGTGGGCGCGCCCAGGCCGCCGGCATGGTCGCGCGGGATCACCAGGCTTTTCTCGGGGCCGATGCCGTTGGCGTAGGTGGCCACCTCGCGCAGGCCCAGCGGGGTCAGCATCGACGCATAGGTGCGGCTGTCGCCGGCCAGGCGCCAGTCGGCGGGGCGGCCCTGGGCGCTGCCCAGCAACTGCACGATCCGCACGTTGGGCATCGACGCGCCCAGCAGCCGCTTCATCGTGCGCAGCGGGCCTACCTCGAACGACTGCACGTAGACGGGCGCGGTGCGGGCGTAGCTGCTGTGCTGCAGCGCGGCGGCCAGCTTTTCCTCCAGCGGCAGGCCGATGCCGCGGAAGTAGCTCGGGTGCTTCAGTTCGGGATAGATGCCGACGCGGCTGCCGCGCCGGGCCGACGCCTGTTCGGCCAGCTTCAGGATCTCGTCGAGCGTGGGAATCTCGAACTGGTCGTTCAGCTTGGCGTTGTAGGGCCGCAGGTTCGGAATGCGCTCGCGGGCGCGCAGCGTCTTCAGCTCGGCCAGCGTGAAGTCCTCGGTGAACCAGCCGTCGATACGTTCGCCGTCGATGACCTTGATGCGGCGCCGGCCCGCAAACTCGGGCACCTCGGCTACGTTGGTGGTGCCGGTGATGTTGTTCTCGTGCCGCGCCACGAGTACGCCGTCGCGCGTGGCCACCAGGTCGGGCTCGATGATGTCGGCGCCGTCGTCGATGGCCTTCTGGTACGACGCCAGCGTGTGCTCGGGCCGCAGCGCGCTGGCGCCCCGGTGGCCGATGACCAGCGCGGGCGGGGCCGGCGGGCGGGCCGTCGCGGCCGGCGCCGGGGCCTGCGCGGCCGGCGGCGCCGGAGCCACCGGCGCGCGCGGCGGCGTGGCGCAGCCCGCGATCAGCGTGGCAGTGGCGGCGGCAAGGGAAAGACGGCGAGCAAGGGCGTGCGGCATCGGGGGCGTTCCTGGCGGGATCTCGAACGCAAATTCTAAGCGAGCCGGGCGGGGGAGGAGAGGGCGGCGGACGGGCGGTCCGCCGAAGCGCATTGGCCGATCAGCCGATCAGCCGATCAGGCGGCCACGCCGGACGCGCAGCCCCTTGCGGGCCAGGTCCGGCGCCATGCCGGCGAGCGTGCCGAGCGTGTCGCCGCCGTTGGCGTGGCAGATCGCCACGCCCAGCGCGTCGGCCGCGTCGGAACTGGGGCGGCCGGACAGCGACAGCAGCCGCATCACCATCTCCTGCACCTGTTCCTTGTTGGCCCGGCCGTAGCCGACCACGGCCACCTTGAGCTGCAGCGCGGTGTACTCGTGCACCGTCAGCCCCTGGCCCACCAGGCCGCAGATGGCGGCGCCGCGCGCCTGCCCCAGCATCAGCGTGGACTGCGGGTTGACGTTGACGAACACCTTCTCGATGGCCGCGCAGTCGGGCGCGTAGGTGCGCGCCACCTCGGCAATGCCGTCGTAGAGCGTCTTCAGCCGCTGCGGCAGGCTTTCGTCGCCATTGCTGCGGATGGTGCCCGACGCCACGTACGCCAGCTTGCTGCCGTGCTTTTCCAGCACGCCAAAGCCGGTGGTCCGCAGGCCGGGGTCGATGCCGAGGATGCGCATGAAGCGGCGGGCGCCGGCTTAATGCCGGAAGTGCCGCGTTCCCGTCAGCACCATGGCGATGCCGCGCTCGTCGGCCGCGGCAATCACCTCGTCGTCGCGCATCGAGCCGCCCGGCTGGATCACGACCGTGGCGCCGGCGTCCACCACCACGTCCAGGCCGTCACGGAACGGGAAGAACGCGTCCGACGCCACGGCCGAGCCGGCCAGCGACAGCCCGGCGTTCTGGGCCTTGATGCTGGCGATGCGGGCCGAATCCACGCGGCTCATCTGGCCGGCGCCCACGCCCAGCGTCATGCCGTTGCCGCAGAACACGATGGCGTTCGACTTGACGAACTTGGCCACGCGCCACGCGAACATCAGGTCGTCCATTTCCTTGGGCGTTGGGTGGCGGCGCGTCACCACGCGCAGCTCGGACGGCTGCACGTTGCGCGCGTCCGGGCCCTGCACCAGCAGGCCGCCGCCCACGCGCTTCAGGTCGAACTGGTTCACGCCGCCGCCCAGCGGAATCTCCAGCAGGCGCACGTTCTGCTTGGCCGCGAACACGTTGCGCGCGGCGGTGCTGAACGACGGGGCAATCAGCACTTCGACAAACTGCTTCGCCACGGCCTGGGCGGCCGCCTCGTCCAGCTCGACGTTGAACGCGATGATGCCGCCGAAGGCCGAGGTCGAGTCGGTCTTGAACGCCTTTTCGTACGCTTCCAGCGCGTTGGCGCCCACCGCCACGCCGCACGGGTTGGCGTGCTTGATGATCACGCAGGCCGCGCCGGCTGCCGCCTCGAACGACTTCACGCACTCCCAGGCCGCATCGGCGTCGGCGATGTTGTTGTACGACAGTTCCTTGCCCTGCAGCTGCACGTAGTTGGCCAGCGCGCCGTCCACGGCCTTCAGGTCGCGGTAGAACGCGGCCGACTGGTGCGGGTTCTCGCCGTAGCGCATTTCCTGCACCTTCTCGAAGGCCAGGTTCAGCGTCTGCGGGTAGCTGCTGCGGCCCTGGTGCGACTTGTCGCTGCCCAGGCTGGTCAGGTAGTTGGTGATTGCGCCGTCGTACTGGGCCGTGTGCGCGAAGACCTTGGTCGCCAGGCGGAAGTTCGTGTCGTAGCCCACGGCGTTGCCGTTGGCGCGCATTTCGTCCAGCACCACGGCGTAGTCGGCCGGATCGACGATCACGGTCACGTCGCGGTGGTTCTTGGCGGCCGAGCGCAGCATGGTGGGGCCGCCGATGTCGATGTTCTCGATGGCGTCGGGCAGCGTGCAGTCGTCCTTGGCCACGGTCTGCTGGAACGGGTACAGGTTGACCACCAGCAGGTCGATCGTCGGGATCTTGTGCTCGGCCAGCGCGGCCATGTGCTCGGGCAGGTCGCGGCGGGCCAGGATGCCGCCGTGCACCTTCGGGTGCAGCGTCTTGACGCGGCCGTCCAGCATTTCGGGAAAGCCGGTGTAGTCGGCCACTTCCGTGACCGGCAGCCCGGCGTCGGCCAGCAGTTTGGCGGTGCCGCCGGTGGAAAGCAGCGTCACGCCGAGCGCGTTCAGTTCGCGCGCGAAGTCGACGATGCCGGTCTTGTCGGAGACGGAAAGGAGTGCTTGCTTGATCATGGCTTGGGGGAACGCGTCAAAGTAATCCGTGTTGCTGCAGCTTCTTGCGAAGGGTGTTGCGGTTGATGCCCAGGTACGCGGCCGCCAGCGACTGGTTGCGCTCGGCGCGCACCATCACGGCTTCCAGCAGCGGCCGCTCCACGGCCTCCAGCACCATGTTGTACATGTTGGACGGCACTTCGCCGTCCAGGTCGCGAAAGTAGGTATCCAGGCTGTCCCGGATACATTGGTCGATGGCGTTGCGGCTCATGCGGCAAGCAGTTCCCGTTTCTTGTTGTTGTCGATGTTGTCTTGTGCGTCCGGCGCGGCGGCGTCGTCGACGTAGACCAGGCGGTCCGAGATGGCCGCCTGCTCGTCGAAGAACGCATTCACGGCCTCAAGCTGCGCGTCCGTGGTTTCCAGCGTGTTCATCCGGTGGCGGAACAGGTTCGCGCCCTTGAGCCCACGCGTGTACCAGGCGATGTGCTTGCGCGCGGTGCGCACGCCGGTGAACTCGCCGTAGAACGCGTAGTGGTCGGCCAGGTGGTGGTTCATGATCGCGCGGATCTCGGCCACCTCGGGCGACGGCAGCAGCTCGCCCGTCTTCAGGAAGTGCTCGATCTCGCGGAACAGCCACGGGCGCCCCTGGGCGGCGCGGCCGATCATGATGGCGTCGGCGCCGGTCACCTGCAGCACGTGGCGCGCCTTCTGCGGCGACGTGATGTCGCCGTTGGCCACCACGGGGATGCGCAGCGCCGCCTTGACCGCGGCAATGGTCTCGTACTCGGCCTCGCCGTGGTACAGGTCGGCGCGGGTGCGGCCGTGGATCGTCAGCATGCTGATGCCGGCGTCCTGGGCCATGCGCGCCACGCGCAGCGCGTTCTTGTGCTCGCGGTCCCAGCCGGTGCGGATCTTCAGCGTCACGGGCACGCGGTCGCCCACGGCGCCCACCACGGCCTCGACGATCCGCACCACGAGCGGTTCGTTCTGCAGCAGCGCCGACCCGGCCGCCACGTTGCAGACCTTCTTGGCCGGGCAGCCCATGTTGATGTCGATGATCTGCGCGCCACGGTCGACGTTGTAGCGCGCCGCCTCGGCCATCATCGACGGCTCGGCGCCGGCAATCTGCACCGAGATCGGCTCGACCTCGCCCGTGTGATTGGCACGCCGCATGGTCTTTTCGCTTTTCCACAGCTGGGCGTTCGACGCGACCATCTCGGACACTGCGTAGCCGGCGCCGAGCTGCTTGCAGAGCTGCCGGAACGGGCGGTCCGTCACCCCGGCCATCGGGGCGACAAAGAGGTTGTTGCGGAGCGTGTGGGGACCGATCTGCACGGTGGCGGCGCGTTGCGAAAGAAGCGAAAAAGGAAAGCCCGGCTGGTGCCGGCAATCCGGCAAACGGCGCCGGGGGGTCGTATGCGAGGCCGGGATTTTACCGCCAAACCGGTACGGTTGCCCAATAAATGAGCAAATATCATGGAGCGGGGGCGGCGGCACGCCCCGGCACCTTGATCCGGCCGGCTAGCGCCGGGCGCCGAACATCATCTGCCGCGCCAGCGCGTGCTTGAGCGGCGCCACGCAGGCCAGCGCGGCCAGCGACGCGCCGCGCGCATGGGCCGCCAGCGGCCCGCCCACGCCAAACACGCGTGGCAGCAGGTCGGTGATGCCGATCGTCATCGCGCGGTCCAGGCGGTGGCGGCCCGCAAAGGCGTGCAACGCCTGCGGCGTGCAGCCGGCGCGCAGGGAATCGGCCAGCGCGAAGGCGTCGCGCAGGCCCAGGTTCAGGCCCTGGCCGGCCACCGGATGTAGCGTCTGCGCCGCATTGCCGACGGCCACCACCCGGTGCTGCACCGTGACCGGTGCCGCGTTCAGGCCCAGCGGAAACGCGTGGCGCTTGCCCACCAGCGTGAAGCGGCCCATGCGCGTGCCGAAGGCGCGGCCCAGTTCATCGGCAAACAGGTCGTCCGGCAGTGCCAGCCGCCGCTGCGCCTGCTCCGGGGCGCAGCACCAGACCAGCGCGTAGCCGGTGACACCATGGTCCTCGTGCGGCAGCAGCGCCAGCGGCCCCTCGTCGGTGAACCGTTCCCAGGCCCAGCCCGGCAGCGGTTGCGTGCAGGTGACGTGGCCGATGATCGCCGTCTGGCCGTAGTCGCGGCGGCGCGCCGGATCGGTGCCGCGCGACAGGCGCTGCGCCTGCTGGTGGAACAGCCCGCCTTCGGCCTGCACGGCGATGCGGGCCGCAAAGGCCACGGGCAGGCCCTCATGGTCGGCGTGCGACACGCCGGTCAGCCGGACCACGGCGCCGGGCTGGCGTGCGCGCGCATCGTCGCCGCTGCCCTGGTCGAGATCGTCGATGCGGGTCTCGAACGCGCGTTCCAGCCGGCCGGGCGCCGCGTCGGCCGCCCGCGCCAGCGCGCGTTCCAGCGCCAGGCACAGGTCGCCGTACTTGACCACGTGGCCCAGCGCGGGCACGCCGTAGTCGTCGTGATGAAGCTTCACATGGCCAAAGCGGCCGCGCTGCGACACGTGGATGTGCTCGATCGGCTGCGCCGGCACGGGCCACGCGCCAATCTGCTCCAGCAACTGGCGGCTGCCGTGCGACAGCGCGATGGCGCGCGGGTCGCGCGCGGCGCGGGCCGGCGTGGCGGCATCGATCAGCACGATGCGCCATGGCGTGGTGCGCAGCAACTGGCAGGCCAGCGCCAGCCCCACCGGGCCGCCGCCGACGATGGCCACGTCGTGCGGCTCGCCGTGGCCGGTGCCAGGGGTGCCCAGGGTACCGAGGGTGTCAGCGTTGGCCGGCTGTGTCATGGTCGGGCTCCTCGTGCGCCGGGGCGGCGTTGGCCGCCGGGGCTTCGCCGCGCTTCCAGAGGTTTGCATCGGTGCGGGCCTTGCCCGCGGCCGCGTCGCGCATCGCGTTGTCGAGCTTCTGCTGGTGGAAGCCCGGCAGCGCCTGCAGGCGCCGCAGCAGCGCGTCGTGGTTGGCGGCGGTCATCGGCACCACGCAGCCCTGCTGGCTCTGCGCGTCGCCGGCCAGGATCAGCCACGGCGTGCCGGTCCACGGTGCGCGGTCGGACACCCGCACCACCACGCGCTCCAGCGCGTCCCACGCCAGTTCTTCGCGCTGGCCGTCCGGGCGATGCACGACCAGGCGGTCGTCATGGAGATTCACCACGAACGGCTGGTTCGGATCCACGGGATGCACCGTGCTCCGGTGCTTCGGTACGCCCACGCCAAACAGCTTGCTCAACAACGCCTTCATCGCGCCGCTCCTCCGTTGCCGCGCATCAGTGCCTCGATCTCGTCGGCCTTCACAGGCACGCCGCGCGTGATCAGTTCGCATTCGCCCGCGCGCACCACGGCGTCATCCTCGATGCGGATGCCGATATGCCAGTAGCGCTCGGGCACGTCCTCGGCCGGCCGCACGTAGATGCCCGGCTCGATCGTCAGCACCATGCCGGGTTCCAGCGGCCGCCACGGGCGCTCGCCCTCGTGGCCGGCCGGCAGCGGGCCGGGCACGCGGTATTCGCCCACGTCGTGCACGTCCATGCCAAGCCAGTGGCCGGTGCGGTGCATGTAGAAGCGGCGGTAGCTGCCGCTGGCCAGCACGTCGTCGAGCGTGCCTTCCTTGTTGCGGTCCAGCAGGCCCGTGTCGAGCATGCCCTGCGCCAGCACCTTCACCGCGGCGTCGTGCGGCACGTTGTACGGCACGCCGGCGCGGGTCTCGGCGATGGCGGCTTCCTGCGCGGCCAGCACCAGGTCGTACAGCTCGCGCTGGGCCGGCGAGAAGCGGCCCGAGACCGGGAACGTGCGCGTGATGTCAGATGCATAGCCGTCCAGCTCGCAGCCGGCGTCGATCAGGCACAGGTCGCCGTCGCGCAGTTCGCCGGGGCCGGCGCGGTAGTGCAGCACGCAGGCATTGGCGCCGCCGGCCACGATCGAGTTGTAGGCCACGCTCTGGGCGCCATGGCGGCGGAATTCGTACAGCAGCTCGGCTTCCAGGTGGTACTCGCGCAGCCCGGCGCGCGACGCGCGCATGGCGCGCACGTGGGCCTGCGCCGAGATCTCGGCCGCGCGGCGCATCGTCGCCAGCTCGCCGGCATCCTTGAACAGCCGCATTTCGTCGAGCAGCGTGCGCACGTCCATGGCCACCGACGGCGACGAGACCCCGGCGCGGCCCTGCATGCGCACGCCATCGATCCAGCGGCGCACGTCGGCGTCGATGGTGGCGGTGGCGGCCAGCGGGTAGGCCAGCTGGGCGCGGTTGGCCAGCAGCGGGGGCAGCAGCTTGTCGATGTCCTCGACCGAATGGGCCTCGTCGAAGCCGAACGTCGCGCGGGCGCCTTCGGGGCCGAAGCGGAAGCCGTCCCAGATCTCGCGTTCCTCGTGCCTGGGGCGGCAGAACAGGATGCTGCGGTCGCCGTCTTCGCCCGGCGCGCCGGCCACGAGCACCAGCACGGCCTCGGGTTCGGTGAAGCCGGTCAGGTAATAGAAATAGCTGTCGTGCCGGTATGGGTAGTCGCTATCGCGGTTGCGCATGGCTTCCGGCGCGGTGGGCACGATCGCCACGCCACCGCCGGTGGCGCGCAACTGTTGCAGCACGCGGGCACGGCGGTCGCGGCACGCGCCAAGGAGAGCGGAATCGGGTGCGGACATGAGGCAGGCCGGTGAGGGGAATGTGCCGATTCTAAACCCGCCGGCCGGCGGTGCGGGCACGCCATGCGCCGCAACGGGCGCCCAGTAGGCCGCTTGGCGGGGCGGCGGGCGCGGGCGTCAGGCCCGCAGGGCGCGGTCCAGCGCGTCCAGCTGGGCCGGCGTGCCGACGTTTTCCCAGCGGCCGTCGAAGCGCTCGCCGGTGGCGGTGCCGGCCCCGATCGCAGCGCGGTAGTACGGCGACATGGCCACCTTCTGCCCCGGCGCGATGTCGCGGAACAGCCGCGTGTCGTAGAGGCCGATGTTGCCGAACGTCAGCGCCTGGCCCGGCTGGCTGGCGTCGGGCAGGTGCAGCCGGCCGTCGTCGCCGAGCACGAAGTCGCCGCGCGGATGGAAGTCGGGATTCGGCACCATCACGAGGTGCATCTGCGGCCGCGCCGCGCCGGCCATCCTGCGCGCGCGCGGCAGCAGCGACGCGTAATCGAAATCGCAGAAGATGTCGCCGGATACGGCCAGGAAGACGTCGTCGCCCGCGCCGGCGGTCAGCAGCGGCAGCGCCTGCGCGATGCCGCCCGCCGTCTCCAGCGCCGTGCCTTCCGCCGACCAGTGCAGGCGCACGCCAAACTGGCGGCCGTCGCCCAGCGCCGCTTCGAGCCGGTCGCCCAGCCAGGCATGGTTGATGACGATATCGGACAGCCCGGCGCGGGCCAGCGCCTCGATCTGCCAGACGATCAGCGGCTTGCCGCCCACGGCCAGCAGCGGCTTGGGCGTGGTGTCGGTCAGCGGGCGCATGCGGTCGCCGCGCCCGGCGGCAAATATCATCGCTTTCAAAGCAGGCACTCCAGGGCGATCAGCGTGGCCATGCCGCCGGCAATGGTCCAGCCGACGCTGCGCGTGCGCGCGGCGATCACGATGGCGACCAGGCCGGCCACCAGCCGCGCGTTGTAGGGGCTCAGGTACACCGCGCCGTCGCGCATCAGCAGGTCCGGCGCGATCAGCGCGGACAGCATCGCGGCCGGCACGAACTGCAACGCCGTGCGGAACCACGGCGGCAGGTGCACGCGGCCTTCGACGGCGATGAACGACAGGCGGATCAGGTAGGTGGCCAGGCCCGCGCCCAGGAACACCCAGAGCAAGGTCAGCGAACTCATGCCGCGTGCTCCTTGCCGTCGGCGCGGGGCGCGCGCTGGCCGCCACGGGGGTGCCCCCGCAGCAGCAGCATGCCCGCCGCGATGCCGCCCAGCGCCGCCACCATGATCCCGAGCTTGTGCGGCATGGCGTAGCACACCACGGCCAGCGCCGTGGCCACCAGCGCGGCGGCCACGTGGGCGCGATGCTTGAGGTTGGGCACGATGATCGCGATGAACGTCAGCGGCAGGAAGAAGTCGAGCGGCCAGTCGCGCGGCACCTGGGCGCCCACCAGCACGCCGGCCAGCGTCGACACCTGCCAGCTCGTCCAGAGCGAGACGCCGGCGCCGAAGTAGAACCAGTGGCGATAGCGCGCGCGGGGGCCGGTATCGCCCAGCCGGCGCGTCATGGCGGCGAAGGCCTCGTCGGTCAGCAGGTAGGCCACCAGCGCCTTCCAGCGGCGCGGCAGCGGCGCCAGCGACGGCGCGATCGTGGCCGAATAGAGCGCGTGCCGCAGGTTGACCATCGCCACGGTGAACGCGATGACCAGCGCCGGCGTGCCGGCCGACCAGAGCTGGGTCAGGATCATCTGCGACGCGCCGCCGAAAACGATGGCGCTCATCGCGCAGGCCAGCCAGGCCGGCATGCCGGCGTTGACCGCCAGCACGCCATAGATCAGGCCGAACGGCACCACGCCGAGCAGCATCGGCGCCAGCGCGCGCACGCCGGCCCACCACTCGCCACGGCGGGTGATGGCGGGGTCTGCGGCGGCGTCAGGGGGCGTCGGCACGGTTCAGAACGTCAGGCCGGTGGGGCGCTCGGTGCCTTCCAGCGCGTCCAGCAGCCGCACCAGCTTGCGCATTTCGGAGTAACGGCCGGCCACGCTGCGCGTGTACTTGAGCACCAGCGGCAGGTTGGCCAGGTAGCCGTCCTTGCCGTCGCGGTGGTACAGCCGCGCGAAGATGCCAAGCACCTTCAGGTGGCGTTGCAGGCCCATCCACTCGAAATCGAGGTAGAAATCGCCAAAATCGGCCGCCACGGGCAGGCCGGCCTTGCGGGCGCGTTCCCAGTAGCGGATCAGCCAGTCGAGCTGCTGCTCTTCTTCCCACTCGATATAGGCGTCGCGCCACAGCGACACGGCGTCGTAGGTGATCGGCCCGATCACGGCGTCCTGGAAGTCCAGGATGCCGGGGTTGGCACCCACGCTGGCGCCTTCGGGCAGGACCATCAGGTTGCGCGAGTGATAGTCGCGGTGAACGTAGACCTGGGGCTGGGCCAGGTTGTTGGCCAGGATGGTGTCGAAGACTTCGCGCAGGTCGGCCTGCTGGCGGTCGTCCAGCGTGGCGCCGAGATGGCGGGCCACGTACCACTGCGGGAAAAGGTCCAGCTCGCGCTGCAGCAACGCGCGGTCGTAGGCCGGCAGCTCGCCGGGGCGCGTGGCGAGCTGGATGCGGACCAGCGCGGCGGCGGCGTCCTCGTACAGCGGGCGGGCGGAGGCCTCGTCCAGGCGCGACAGGTAGGTCTGGCTGCCCAGGTCGGCCAGCAGCAGGAACCCCTGGTCGAGGTCCTGCGCCAGCACGGTGGGCACCGTCACGCCGGCATCGCCGAACAGCCGGGCCACGTGGATGAACGGGCGGCAGTCCTCGTGCGCGGGCGGGGCGTCCATCACGATGGCGGTCGGATGGGCCGGATGGCCGGTGCGCACGCGGAAGTAGCGGCGGAAGCTGGCGTCGGCCGAAGCCGGCGCGCAGGAAGACGGGTCGATCGACCACGCCGCGCCGAGCCCGGCTACCCACGATTTCAGTTGTTCGATACGCGGGTCGTGGCCCGGGTCGTCATTGAGTGCTGCCATGCCGGAAAGGGAGAATACGATGCCCCGTATAATACCCGACCAGACCCGGGCGCCGGGTGGCCCCCGGGAGGGGCCTTTGTCGCCCCGCAGCCCGCTCTGGCATTGGGCTGGGGGCCGTTGGGAGCCGCCATGCGGCGTCCCGCGCCGCGCCCGCCGCCGAGCCGACCGACAACCGTTTGCATGACCGAACAACAACGACGATCGCCGCATACAACGGCCACCCGACCGCCTGCGCGCCAGGGCCAGCCCCGGCGCGCCCTTGCGCATGCCTCGGCCTTGCGGCCGCTCGTGCTGGCCATGGCCGGCCTCTCGGTCAACGCGCACGCCCAGTACGGCGGCGCGTCGGCGATTCCCAACATCGAGATGGTGGAGCCCGTCGTCACCGAGGTGGTCGAGCCTCCGCCCCCGCCGCCCGAGGCGGGCGAACTGGTACCAAGCCTGACCGAGCCGCCGCGCCGGCCAGGTACCGCCAGCAGCAACACGCTGGGCGTGGCGCCCGCGTCGACGCCGTCGAACCCGAATGCGCCGGCCTACGTGTCGGGCGACCGCATGACGGGCTACAACGAGAAGGGCGTCGAACTGGAAGGCAACGCCGAACTGCGCCGCGACGGCGGCGTGGTCAAGGGCGACAAGCTGACCTATGACCAGGACACCGACGAGGCCCATGCCACGGGCAATGTGCGGATGTCCAAGAGCGGCACGCTGGCGGTGGGCCCCGAGGCCAAGCTGCGCGTGCAGGCCAACGAAGGCTACATGCTGTCGCCGGACTACTATTTCCAGCAGACCGGCGGCTCGGGCAGCGCGGAGCGGATGGATTTCATCGATCCCGACCGCAGCACGCTCAAGAAGGCCACCTACACGACCTGCTCGCCCGACAACGCGGACTGGTACTTCAGCGCCCGCAAGCTCGACCTGGACAGCGACCGCGAAGTGGGCGTCGCCTATGGCGGCGTGCTGCACTTCTTCGGCGTGCCCGTGGCCGGCGCGCCGGCGTTCTCGTTCCCGCTGAACAGCGAGCGCCGCAGCGGCGTGCTGCCGCCGCTGTTTGGCTACAGTTCCAAGTCCGGCGCCGATATCACGGTGCCGTACTACTTCAACCTGGCACCGAACCGCGACCTGACGCTGTTCCCGCGCATCCTGTCGTCGCGCGGCCTGCAGCTCGGCGGCGACTACCGGTACCTGGGCGACGGCTACAGCGGCCGCATCCGGGCGGAAATCCTGCCCGACGACAAGAAGGCCGACCGCGACCGCTGGGCCTACTCGATCCAGCACACGCAGCGGATCATCCCCGGCATGACGGCGTTTGCCAACGTCAGCAAGGTGTCGGACGACCAGTATCCGGACGACCTGACGCGCAGCGTCTCGCAGTCCACGCTGCGCCAGTACACGCAGCAGGGCGGGGTGACCTACAACTGGGGCGACTTCACGTTCCTGGCGCAGGTCCTGAAATTCCAGACGCTGCGGCCCAGCGAGCCCTCGTACGAGCGCGAGCCGCAGCTCAATGCGAAGTACACGAAGTACGACGTAGGCGGCTTCGACATCGCCATCGACACCGACTACACGCGCTTCAAGATCCCGCTGACGTCCACGGGGTTCCAGCAGCCGGAAGGCAACCGCGCGTACTTCCAGCCGACCATCAGCTACCCGATCATCCGGCCGGGCTGGTATGTGACGCCGAAGGTCATCTTCAACGCGGCCCAGTACAACATGGACGCCGGCACGAACACGGCCGGGGCGCCCAACACGCTGAGCCGCACGATCCCGACGGTCAGCCTGGACTCGGGCATGACCTTCGAGCGCGAGGCGCCCGGCATCAGCCGGCTGTTCGGCGTGAACTACACGCAGACGCTGGAGCCGCGCCTGTTCTACGTCTACACGCCGTTCCGCGACCAGAGCCAGTTCCCGCTGTTCGATACGGCGCAGTCCGACTTCAGCTACGGCCAGATCTTCACGGAAAACCCGTTCAGCGGCGCGGACCGGATTGCCGACAACAACAAGCTGACCGCGGGCCTGACCACGCGCCTGATCGAGTCCGAGACCGGCGTGGAGCGCTTCCGCGGCACGATCGCGCAGCGCGTGGACTTCACCGGCCAGCGCGTGCAGATCAGCGGCACGCTGAACGACACCAAGCCGTCGTATTCCGATCTGCTGGCGGCCACGACGATCCAGCTTTTCCGCGGCTACTACCTGGACGCGGGCATCCAGTGGAATCCCGACGAAAACCGCGTCAACTACTCGAACGTGGCGTTCCAGTGGCGGCCGGACTCGCGCAAGCTGCTCAACATGGGCTATCGCTACCGCCGTCCGACGTCGGTCACCGACAACACGGCCATCGACCAGTTCGAGGTCTCGGGCCAGTGGCCGATCACGCAGCGCGTCTACGGTATCGGCCGCGTGGCGTACGACCAGTCGGCCAGCCAGCTTGTGGACGCGCTGGCCGGCTTCGAATACGCGGCGGACTGCTGGGTGGGCCGCTTCGTCTACCAGCGCTTCCGCAACACGACCAACGGCTATACCGGACGGGTGTTCCTGCAGGTGGAATTCCGCGGCCTGTCGAAGGTTGGCTCGAATCCGCTGGACATGCTGCGCCTGAACGTGCCGGGCTACGAGCCCGTGACCGCGCGGCCGGTGCCCACGTCCCCGTACGATCACTATGAATGACGGACCAAGATGAAACGTCAAGCTTTTTCGGTAATGTTCCGCCTGAACTCGTGGCAGCAACTGCTGCTCTCCGCGGTGCTGGTCACGCTGGCCGCACCGGCCGCCGCGCAGCTCCGCGCCCCGGGGTCCAGCGGCCGCACGCAGGGCATCTTCATGCCGGGCGGGTCGCCGTCGTCGTCCACGGTGGCGCCGAGCCAGCCACAGCTCGGCGTGCCGCAGCCGGCGCAGAAGCGCTCGCAGCTGGTGGACGAGGTGGTGGCCATCGTCAACAACAGCGTGATCACGCGGCGCGAGCTGCTTGACCGGGCCGACGAGGTCGAGAGCCAGCTCCGCGCGTCCAACCGTCCGGTGCCCGAGCGGCCCGACCTGCTGGGCGAGGTGCTGGAGCGGCTGGTGATGGACCGCGTGCAGACGCAGGCCGCCCAGGACGCCGGCATCAAGGTGACCGACCAGGAAGTGGACCGCGCGATCGAATCGGTCGCGCAGCAGAACAAGATGTCCGCCACCGAGCTGCGCCGCCGCGTGGAAGCCAGCGGCATGACGTGGTCCAAGTACCGCGACGAACTGCGCAAGCAGGTGCAGGTGATCCGCCTGCGCGAGCGCGAGGTCGATTCGAAGGTGCAGGTCTACGACGGCGAGATCGACAACTACCTGGCCGCCCGCAGCGGGCAGTCGGCGGCCACGGGGCCCACCGAGTACAACGTGCAGCAGATCCTGGTGCGCGTGCCCGAGGACGCCTCCGAAGCCCAGAAGGCCCAGTTGAAGGCCAAGGCCCAGGGCCTGCTCAAGCAGGCGCAGGGCGGTGCCGACTTTGCCGAGCTGGCGCGGTCGAATTCCGACGCGCCCGAGGCGGCGCAGGGCGGCGCGATCGGCTTCCGCGAAATTGGCCGCCTGCCGGCGCTGTTCGCCAACGCCATCGTCGACCTGCAGCCGGGCGGCGTGGTGCCGGACGTGGTGGAATCGGCCAACGGCTTTCACGTGCTGAAGCTGGCCGCCAAGCGCACCGGCGCGCCGGCCCAGCAGGCCGCCAGCGACCGCATCACGCAGACGCAGGTGCGTCACATCCTGATCCGCACCGGCCCGAACATGCCCGAGGCCGAAGCCCGCCGGCAGATGACCACGCTGCGCGACCGCCTGACCCACGGCACCGATTTCGCCGATGCGGCGCGGCGCTACTCGCAGGACGGCTCGTCCCAGCAGGGCGGCGAACTGGGCTGGGTGTCGCCGGGCGAACTGGTGCCCGAGTTCGAGCAGGCCATGAACCGCCTGCGTCCGGGCGAGATCTCCGAGCCCGTGGTCACGCAGTTCGGCGTGCACCTGATCCAGGTGGAAAACCGCCGCGAGACCGAGGTATCGGCCGAGAAGCAGCGCGACTTCGCCCGCCAGGAAGTCCGCGAGCAGAAGCTGCGCGCCGCCTATGATGACTGGGTGCGCCAGCTCCGCAGCGCGGCCTACGTGGAATACCGGATCAACCGCCAGCGCTGACGCGCCGGCCAGCCTGCCATGCCCGACCCTGCACCCGCTCCCCTCGCGCTAGCCATCACGACCGGCGAACCCGCCGGCATCGGCCCCGACATCACGATCGGTGCCCTGCTGCAGCTCGTGGGCACCGGCAACGGCATGGGGCAGGGGCACTACCGGTTCCATGTGATCGGGGACGCGCGCCTGCTGGCGCAGCGTGCCCAGGCGCTGGGTGTGGCGCACGCGTGGCAGCGGCGCATCGCCGACGGCCAGGTGGTGGTGGAAGACGTCGCGCTGGGCGTGCCCTGCGCGCCCGGCCAGCTCGACGCGCGCAACGGCCGCTACGTGCTGGCGCTGCTCGATGCCGCCATCGACGGGCTACGCGATGGCCGCTATGCCGCCATGGTCACCGCGCCGGTGCAGAAGAGCACGATCAACGACGCCGGCGTGCCGTTCACGGGCCATACCGAATACCTGGCCGAGCGGGCCGCCGTGCCGCGCGTGGTGATGATGCTGGCCGGCCCGCAGCCCGCGCATGACAACGCGATGCTGCGCGTGGCGCTGGCCACCACGCACTTGCCGCTGCGCGCGGTGCCCGACGCGCTGGCCGTGCCGATGCTGCTGGAAACGCTGACCATCGTCGACCACGACCTGCGGCGCCACTTCGGCATCGCGCGGCCGCGCATCCTGGTGACCGGCCTCAACCCGCATGCCGGCGAGTCCGGCCACATGGGCCGCGAGGAAATCGACATCATCTCGCCCGCGCTGGCGCTGGCCGTCGACGCCGGCATCGACGCGCGCGGCCCCTATCCCGCCGACACGCTGTTCCAGCCGCGCCACCTGCGCGATGCCGACTGCGTGCTGGCGATGTACCATGACCAGGGACTGGCGCCGCTCAAGTACGGCACCTTCGGCCACGGCGTCAATGTCACGCTGGGCCTGCCCTTTATCCGCACATCGGTGGACCACGGCACCGCGCTCGACCTGGCCGGCAGCGGCCGGGCCGAGCACGGCAGCATGATCGAGGCCATCCGGTGCGCCACTTTGATGGCTGGCCACGCCAGCGGACGCCACGGCAACGGCGCGTCCGCCAACGGCCGCCACTGACCTATGCGTTCAAACGTGCACCAGGGCCATGTGGCCCGCAAACGATTCGGGCAGAACTTCCTGGTCGACGACGGCATCATCTACGGCATCGTCAACGCGATCGACCCGCAGCCGGACGACGTCGTCGTCGAGATCGGCCCGGGCCTGGGCGCGCTGACCAACCCGCTGCTCGAACGCCTGCCCGCCATGCAGGTGGTGGAACTCGACCGCGACCTCGTCGAGCGCCTGCGCAACCGCTACACCGACCGCCTGACCGTCCATGCCGGCGACGCGCTGGCATTCGATTTCGGGCAGCTCAAGCAGGCCGGCCGCGCGCTGCGCATCGTCGGCAACCTGCCGTACAACATCTCCAGCCCGCTGCTGTTCCACCTGATGGATTTTGCCGATGTGGTGCGCGACCAGCACTTCATGCTGCAGAAGGAGGTGGTCGAGCGCATGGTGGCCGAGCCCGGCAGCAAGGTGTTTGGCCGGCTGTCGATCATGCTGCAGGTGCGCTACCACATGGAACACGTGCTCGACGTGCCGCCCGCGTCGTTCAACCCGCCGCCCAAGGTCGATTCGGCCGTGGTGCGCATGATCCCGTGGCCGCGCGGCGAGGACGGCGCGCTGCAATCGCCGTACCCGGCCTGCGACCCCGAAGTGCTTGGCGACGTGGTGACGGCGGCGTTCTCGCAGCGCCGCAAGGTGCTGCGCAACACGCTGTCGTTCCTGCGTGACCAGGTCGACTTCGACGCGCTCGGCTTCGACCTGGGCCGCCGCGCCGAGGAAGTGCCGGTGGCCGAGTACGTCGAGCTGGCGCGCATCGTCGGCAAGGGCGCGGCGCCGCCCGCCCGCGGCGTGGCCTGAGGCCGGCCGCCGCCCACAGCATTCCCAGAACCCCCGAACATTCCCGAAGCTTTCGCGACGCTCATGACCGAACCGACCAAGACCGACCCGCGTCCCGTCATCCTGACCGGCGACCGCCCGACCGGCCCGCTGCACCTGGGCCACTACGTGGGCTCCCTAAAGAGCCGCGTGGCCCTGCAGGAAACGCATCGCCAGTACGTGCTGCTGGCCGACACGCAGGCGATGACCGACAACGCCCACGATCCGGACAAGGTGCGCCGCAACGTGCTGGAAGTGGCGCTGGACTACCTGGCCGTCGGCATCGACCCGGCCAAGACCACGATCACGGTGCAGTCGCACCTGCCGGCGCTGGCCGAGCTGACGCTGATGTACCTGAACTTCGTCACGGTGTCGCGCCTGGAGCGCAACCCGACGATCAAGGAAGAGATCCAGGCGCGCGGCTTTGGCCGTGACATCCCGGCCGGCTTCCTGTGCTACCCGGCGTCGCAGGCCGCCGACATCACCGGCTTCAAGGCCGTGCTGGTGCCGGTGGGCGAGGACCAGGCGCCGCTGATCGAGCAGACCAACGAGATCGTGCGCCGCATCAACCACCAGGTGGGCCGCGACGTGCTGCCCGAGGCCGCCGCGCTGATTCCCAAGCACGGCCGCCTGCCGGGCGTCGATGGCAAGGCGAAGATGAGCAAGTCGCAGGGCAACGCCATCCCGCTGGGGGCGTCGCCGGACCAGATCCGCGAGGCCGTGCACAAGATGTACACCGACCCGAACCACCTGAAAGTGTCGGACCCCGGCCAGGTGGAGGGCAACGTCGTGTTCACGTACCTGGATGCGTTCGATCCCAACGTC
This sequence comes from Cupriavidus pauculus, assembly GCF_003854935.1. NCBI lineage: Bacteria > Pseudomonadati > Pseudomonadota > Betaproteobacteria > Burkholderiales > Burkholderiaceae > Cupriavidus > Cupriavidus pauculus. The sequence continues at coordinate 327,832 of NZ_CP033969.1, read as the reverse complement.
GAGGAAGTGCAGGCGCTCAAGGATCACTACCAGCGCGGCGGCCTGGGCGACATGGTGCTCAAGCGCCGGGTGGAAGGCATCCTGCAGGAAATGCTGCGCCCGATCCGCGAGCGCCGCGAGGCGCTGGCGAAGGACCCGGGCTACGTGTTCGACATCCTGCGCAAGGGTACCGAGGTCAGCCGCGAACTGACCCAGCAGACGCTGGACGAAGTGCGTGGCGCGCTGGGCATGTTCTCGTTCCCGCGCTAAACCCGTCCGTTACCGTCCCTCCGCCGCCTGGCGGAGGGGCCGGCCAGCCCCCTCCCAGCCGCGGGCGTCAGCCCCGCCGGTTCACCAGCACGATTCCCGCCAGCACCAGCACCGCCGCCACGGCGAAGCGCAGGGCGACCTGGTCGTGCATCAGCAGCACGCCGAATGCCACGCCGAACAGCGGCGTCAGGAACGAGAAGACCGACAGCCGCGACGCCAGGTACTGGCGCAGCAGCCAGAACCAGATCAGGTAGCTGGCAAAGGCGATCAGCACCGACTGGTAGAACAGGCTGGCCACCACGAAGCCGGTGACTTCCACGCGGTGGACCTGTCCGGCCGCCAGCGCCATCGCCAGCAGCAGCACCGCCGACACCGCCAGCTGGTACAGCAGCGTCTTGCTGGCCGGCGCGTGGGACAGCTTGCTGCCGCGCACGAGGATCGTCGTGGCGGCCCAGAGCGCGCCGGCCAGCACGCCCAGCGCGTCGCCGAACAGCGTGCCGCCCTGCGCCGACGGCGAGACGATGCCATCGGCAAATGCCAGCACCATGCCGACGAAGGCCAGCACCACGCCGGCCCACTGGGCGCGCTGCAGGTGCTCGCCGGCGACGAACAGGTGCAGGCCCAGCGCCGTGAAGATCGGCGCGGTGTACAGGAACACCGCCATGCGCGACGCGGTGGTGTGTCCCAGCCCGACGAAGATGCAGAAGAACTCGGCGCCGAACAGCAGCCCGGCGCCGATGCCCGCGCGCAGCGTGCCGTCGCGTTCCCAGAGCGGGGTGCCGCGCCAGGCGGCAAACGCAAAGACCAGCAGCGCGGCGATGGCGGAGCGGACGCCGGCCTGCAGCACGGCGCCCATCAAGGGGGCGGTGACCTTGATCACCACCTGCTGGAGTCCCCATGCGGCGCACAGCAGCACCATCAGGCCGATGGCCGTGCTGTCCAGCGGGCGCCTTGTTATCGTTTGTGTACCCATCGCGGCGTGGCGTACGCCGCTTACGGGCGCGCCGCGTCGCGCGTGGAATTGCGCTCGATCAGCTCGATCTTGTAGCCGTCCGGGTCTTCCACAAACGCGATCACGGTGGTGCCGCCCTTGACCGGGCCGGCCTCGCGCGTGACCTTGCCGCCGGCGGCGCGGATACGCTCGCACGCCTCGGCGGCGTTCGGGGTCTCCAGCGCAATATGGCCGTAGGCCGTGCCCAGGTCGTACTGATCCACGCCGTAGTTGTAGGTCAGCTCCAGCACCGCGGTCTCGCTCTCGGGGCCGTAGCCGACAAAGGCCAGGCGGTACTTGTACTCGGGATTGTCGCTCTCGCGCAGCAGCTGCATGCCCAGCACGCGCGTGTAGAAGTCGATCGAGCGCTGGTAGTCGCCAACGCGCAGCATGGTGTGAAGGAGTCGCATAGGGGGGCCTTGGGTTGTTATGGCTGCGGAATCCGCCATTTTAGTCCCGTCGGCCGACATCCGCCGAGGACGCTAAATTCCCCTTGCGACAAATTTCAGGACGCCACGCCGGGGGCCGGGGCCGGCAAGTTGCTACAGTGAAGCTACCTGCACCGCATGTGCGGGGTCGCCTACGCCGTCTTGACGGCGCGGCAGCGCCGAAGATCGCGGCAGCGACTTTCCCTGACAGGAGAGACACTGTATGACGCGATGTTTCCGACGCAGCGCCTTCAAGGCGCGAATCTGCATGCTCGCAGTCTGCGCCGCCGGCGAAGCGCACGCGGCGGCTTGTCCGCCCCCGGCGTCCGGCGCCACGTCGTATGTCGCGGATGGCTGCGACGGCACCGTCGCCGGCGGAACATTCGACACCGGCGCCACGGCCAACGCGCTGGTATTCCAGGCGGTCAACAACGGCAGCATCACGACCACGGCCCCGGTGACGCTGCGCGCCGGCGGCGACGGCGCGACGGGCGCATATGCCAGCGCGGGCGGCGCCATCCGCCTCGACGCGCCCGGCAGCACGCTGAGCTTGTCGGGCGCCGATGCGCGCGGCGTGCATGCGTCGGGCACGGGTGCCGTGGTGTCGGGCCAGGCCGCCATCACCACCACCGGCGCCAGCGCCCACGCGGCGCTGGCCACCGACGGCGGCCTTGTGCAGTTGCGCGATTCGGTGCTGGCGACGCAGGGCCAGGACGCGGCCGGCATCGCCGTCTCGTCCGGGCGCGTCGAACTGCTCGGCGCCAGCGCCATCACCACCACGGGGCTGGCCGCGCCGGGCGTGGTCCAGACCGGCACGCTCGGCTCGGTCCTGGTCGATGGACAGGCGGGCCGGGCGAGCATCCGCACCACGGGCCGCGAAGCGCCGGGCGTGGCGGTGCTGTCGCCCGGCAACGTCCATTTGCGCAACGTCGACGTGTTGTCCGAGAACGATCGCTCGTACGGGCTGTTTGCCTCGGGCGTCGGGGCCAGCGTGACCACGGAAAACACCACCGTGCAGTCGCTGGGCCGGATTGCCAGCGCGGTGGAAGTGCTGGACGGCGCCAGCGCGCGGCTGGTGGGCGGCAGCGTGGCGGCGACCGCGGCGGTGGCCGACGGCATCTCGGTGCTCGGCCCGGGCAGCCGCGTCGACGCCGACGGCACCACGGTCACCGTGAGCGGCCTCTACGCCTACGGCATCCGCGTGCGCGACGGCAGCACGTTCACGCTGTCCAACGGCGCGATCGAAGCCACGGGGCTCTATGGCGTCGGCGTGGTGGCGCTGGGCATCAACGCGCCCACCATGCAGACCGTCACGCTGTCCAACACGCGGCTGAGCACGCTGCTGGGCCCGGCCCTCACGGTCAGCGGCGGCAATGGCGTGATCACGCTGACGGACGCCACGGTCTCGGGCGCGCAGATCTGGCTCGATGTGGAGGGCGACCGGCAGTTCGAGACGCGCGCCGACGTGACGGCCAGCCGGTCCACGCTACGTGGCACGGCCATCCTGATCGATGGCATCGAGGGGGTGCTGCCCACCACGTCGAATGTCACGCTGCGCGACCGCTCCACATGGTGGGTGACCGGCCACTCGCGGCTGACCCGGCTGGACAACGTCGACAGCACCGTGGCGTTCACCCCGCCGGTCGACGGCATCTTCCCGACGCTGACCGTGCGCGACTACGCCGGCAGCGGCGGCACGCTGGTGCTGTCGGCCGCACTGGGCGGCGACGGCTCGCCCGCGAACCGGCTGGTGGTGAATGGCGGCACGGCCAGCGGCGCCACGGCGCTGCGCGTGGTCAACGCCGGCGGCGCCGGGGCGCTGACCAGCGAAGGCATCCGCGTCGTGGAAGTGACCGGCGGCGGCAGCGCGCCGGCCGGCACGTTCGCGCTGGCCGGGCGCGCGGTGGCCGGCCCCTACGAATACCGGCTCTATCGTGGCGGCGTGCGGCAGCCCGACGACGGCAACTGGTACCTGCGCTCGCAGCAGATGCCGGACCCGCCCACGCCACCCGATCCGCCCGTCCCGCCGATCCCGCCGTCGCCCCCCGCGCCGCCCGATCCGCCACGGCCGCTCTACCGGCCCGAAGTGCCGGCCTACATCGCCAACGAACACGCCGCCGCCACGCTGTTCCAGCACAGCCTGCACGACCGCATGGGGCAGTTGCAGTTCTCGGGCGCGCCGGCCGCCTGGCTCAGGCTGGCCGGCAAGACCGGCGAGAGCGGCAGCCGGGGCCACGACTACAGCGCGCGGGCCGATACCGTCGTGCTGCAGGGCGGCGGCGACATCGCGCGCGGGTCGTTGTTCGGCGCGGCGGACCGCCTGCACCTGGGCGCCATGCTGGGCTACGGACACGTGCAGACCGACGGCCTTGCCGCCGGCAACAGCGCGCGGGCCAAGGGCGAGGTGAACGGCTACGGCGTGGGCCTCTATGCCACGTGGTTCGGCCAGGCGACGACGGACCTGGGCCCGTACGTCGACACGTGGTTCCAGTACGCGTGGTTCGACAGCAACGTCCGGGGCGACCAGCTGCCGAAGGTGGACTACCGCAGCCAGGCGTGGAATGCGTCGGTCGAAGCGGGCTGGGCGCTGCCGCTGGGCGCCACGCCATGGCGCGTGGAGCCGCAGGCCCAGGCGGTGTGGGTGCGCCATCGCGGCGTCAGCGTGAACGAACCGGGCGGCACGCAGGTGACGGGCGGCGATACCAAGGGCGTGGTGACGCGGCTTGGCATGCGGGTCTTCCGCACGCTGGAGCGCGACGATGGCGGCCGGCTGCAGCCGTATGCCACGCTGAACTGGTGGCACGACCGCGCGAGTACGTCGATCGGGTTCAGTGACACAGTGCTCGGGCAGCTGTTCCCGCGCGACCGCTACGAGGTCAAGCTCGGCCTGGCCGCCCGGATGGGGCGCGGCTGGACCAGCTGGGGCAACGTGGGCGGGCAGTGGGGCAGCCAGGGCTACCGGCAGTACGCGCTGCGGCTGGGCGCGCGGTATGCGTGGTGAGGGGCGGAAGGGCTGGAAGGGCTGGAAGGGGTGGGCGGGGCAGGGCGCCCCGCCTCAGAACGTCGGCAGCAGTTCGGGGGGATGCGCGCGCAGTTGGGCGCGGGCGTCGCGGAACTCGGGGAAGATTGATGCCACGGTTTCCCAGAAGCGCGGGCCGTGGTTCATCTCCTTGAGGTGGGCCAGCTCGTGCGCGGCCACGTAGTCGATCATCGACAGCGGAAAATGCATGAGCCGCCAGTTCAGCCGGATCTTGCCGTCGGCGGTGCAGCTACCCCACCGCGTGGCGGCGGACGTCAGCGCAAAGCCGGTATGGCGCACGCCGAGCTTGTCGGCGTAGATGTCCAGCCGCTGCGCCAGCAGCCGGCGCGCCTGGTTCTGCAGCCAGCCCTGCACGCGGTCCTTGACCTGCTGCTCGTCGGCGTGGGCGGGCAGGGCCAGGTGCAGCACGCGGGTGTCCGCGTCGAACATCAGCACGCCGGCCGGCGATTCCAGCCGCAGCGTCAGCGGCTGGCCCAGGAACGGCAGTTCGGCGCCGTCGCGCCACTGCACGGTCGGCAGCACGCGCCGCGTCTCGCGGTGGCGCCATTCGCCTAGCTTGGTGAAGATCCAGCGCTGTTTCTCGAAGATGGCGGCCTCGACGTCGGCCTGCGTCACCCAGCGCGGCGCCGTGATCGACAGGCCGCGGTCATCTACGGTGAAGCCAATGGTCCGCCGCGACGAGCGCTTGAGCGAATAGTGCAGCGTGCGTTCCCCCACCTGGAGCCGGCGGCCGTTGGGCAGCGCGGGCGGCCACGGCTCGGCCGGCGGGGCCTGGTCGGGCGCAGGCGCCAGGCCATCCACCGGTACCGGGGGCACGGCGGCCGCTGGCGGCGTGGCATCGGCCAGCGGCAGTTCCAGCTGGGCGCCGGGGTCGGCGGTGGGTCGCAGCAGCTTCATGCGGTGGCCTGGCTCCCGGCGCGGCGGTAGCTTTCCGGGTCGATGCGGCGCATCTCGGTCTCGATCCAGGCCTGCACCTCCTGGTTCAACTGGTCGGCCGTCTTGTTGGCCGACGGGATCGCGTCGCCGATCGAAATCGTCACGGTGCCCGGATGCTTCAGGAATGTGTTGCGCGGCCAGTGGCGGCCCGAATTGACCGCCATCGGGAACACCCACGCGCCGGTTTCCACGGCCAGCCGGGCGCCGCCGCTCTTGTAGCGCGGATGCTCCATGCCGGACGGCGTGCGGGTGCCCTCCGGGAACATGATGATCCAGGCGCCCTCGTTGAGCCGCTCGCGGCCCTGCCGGGCGGCCGACGCAAACGCGCGCGAGCCGTCCTTGCGGTTGATGTGGACCATCTTGAGCATGCCCAGCGCCCAGCCGAAGAACGGCACGAACAGCAGCTCGCGCTTGAACACGAAGCACAGCGGCTTGGGCATCAGCGCCACGTAGGCCACCGTTTCCCAGGCCGACTGGTGCTTGGACAGCAGCACCACGGGCTTGTCCAGCATCGCCAGCATCTTGTCCATGCCCTCGATGCGGTAGTCGATGCCGCAGATCAGCCGCGCGGCGCCGATCACCAGGCGCGGCCAGCCGCGCACGAAGCGGAAGCGGTTTTCCGCGTTCATGAACGGGAAGACGATGAAGCAGGCGCACGCGTAGGGCGGCGTCAGGACGATCAGGTACAGCGCGAACAGCAGGGAGCGGATAAAGGTCATCGGGGGGCGACGATGGGTCGTGATGTCAGGGGGCGGGCGATGCGTGCGCCACGGTCTTGTGCGTGCCTTCGGCGATCAGCCAGCGGGCAAACGCCGCCAGGTCGTCGTGCACGCGGGTGCCGGCCGGCAGGCCGCCCTTTTCCAGCGTGCGCAGGCCCTTGCCGGTGCGCACCAGGTGCGGCACGCAGCCCACGGCCACGCCGGCTTCCAGGTCGCGCAGCGAATCGCCGACGGTCGGCACGTGGCGCAGTTCGATGCCAAAGCGCTCGCCAATCTGCTCGTACAGGCCGGACTTCGGCTTGCGGCAGTCGCAGTTGTCGGCCGCCGTGTGCGGGCAGAAGAACACCGCCTCCACCCGGCCGCCAAGGTTGGCCAGCGCCTTGTACATCTTCTCGTGCATCGCGTTCAGCGCGCTCATCTCGAACAGCCCCCGCCCGATGCCGGACTGGTTGCTGGCGATCACCACGCGGTAGCCGGCCTGGTTCAGCATGGCGATGGCTTCCAGGCTGCCGGCGATCGGCACCCATTCGTCGGGCGTCTTGATGAACTGGTCGCTGTCCAGGTTGACCACGCCGTCGCGGTCCAGGATCACGAACTTGGGCAGGGACTGTGGCATGGCTGCTCTCCGATGCGTGCCGGCCGCGGCTTACGCCGCCAGCTTGGAAATGTCCGCCACGCGGTTGGCCAGGCCGTGCAGCGTGGCCAGCAGCGCCAGGCGGTTGGCGCGCAGCTTCGCGTCGTCGGCCATCACCATCACGTCGTTGAAGAAGCGGTCGACGGCGTCGCGCAGTTGCGCCAGGTCGCGCAGCGCGGCCGTGAAATCGCCGCCGGCGAACGCGGCTTCCACGCCCGGGCGCACGCGCTCGATGGCGGCGTGCAGCGCGCCCTCGGCGGGCTCCTGGAACAGCGCCGTGTCGACGGAGCCGATCGCCTCGTCGGTCTTCTTCAGGATGTTCGTGATGCGCTTGTTGGCGGCGGCCAGCGCCTCGGCCTCGGGCAGCGCGGCAAACGTGCGCACGGCCTCCATGCGGGCCAGCACGTCGTGCAGCGACTGCGGGCGCAGGCTGACCACGGCTTCCACCTCGTTCGTGGTGTAGCCCTTGTCCTTCAGGTAGCCGCGCACGCGGTCATAGAGGAAGTCGGCAATCGCGTCGCGCGCCGGCTTGACGGCGGCGATGCCCGCGAACGCCTGCTCGGTCAGCGCCAGCAGCGTGTCCAGCGGCACCGCCAGCGGCTTTTCGATCAGCATGCGCAGGATGCCCAGTGCGTGGCGGCGCAGCGCGAACGGGTCCTTCTCGCCGGTCGGCTGCAGGCCGATGCCCCAGATGCCCACCAGCGTTTCGAGCTTGTCGGCCAGCGCCACGGCCGTGCTGACGTTGCCCGCGGGCAGCGCGTCGCCGGCAAAGCGCGGGCGGTAGTGTTCGGAGCACGCCAGCGCCACGTCCTCGGCCTCGTCGTCGTGGCGGGCGTAGTAGGTGCCCATCGTGCCCTGCAGCTCGGGAAACTCGCCAACCATGTCGGTCAGCAGGTCGGCCTTCGCCAGCTCGGCGCCGCGCATGGCGGCGGCCTTGTCGACGCTGGCCCCGGCGGCGTTCATGGCGTCGGCCACGTGGCCGGCAATCTGCTGCAGCCGCTGCACGCGGTCGAGCTGGCTGCCGATCTTGTTGTGGTAGACCACGTTGGCCAGCTGCGGCACGCGCGACGCCAGCGACTTCTTGCGGTCCTGGTCGAAGAAGAACTTGGCATCGGCCAGGCGCGGGCGCACCACGCGCTCGTTGCCCGAGATGATCGACTCCGGCGTGTCGGTGGCCAGGTTCGACACGATCAGGAAGCGGTTGCGCAGGTGCCCGGCGGCGTCGGTCAGCGCAAAGTACTTCTGGTTGGTCTGCATCGTCAGGATCAGGCACTCCTGCGGCACGGCCAGGAACGCCTGCTCGAAGTGGCACGGGTAGACCACGGGCCATTCGACCAGCGAGTTGACCTCGTCGAGCAGCGCATCGGGCATCACCACTTGGTCGGCGCCCGCTTCCTTGAGCAGCGCGGTGCGGATGCGCTCGCGGCGGTCGGCATAGCTGGCCACCACGCGGCCGCGCGATTCCAGCAGGCCGGCATACTCGGCGGCGTGCGGAATCTCGATCGTGCCCTGCGACAGGAAGCGGTGGCCCTGCGTCACGTTACCGGCCGGCAGGCCCAGCACCGACACCGGCACCACTTCGGCACCGTACAGCGCGATCAGGCTGTGCGCCGGGCGCACGAAATGCACGGTCTCGCCGTCCGGGCGCTGGTAGCTCATCACCTTCGGGATGGGCAGCTTGCCCAGCGTGTCGTCCAGCGCGGCCTGCAGGCCGTCGGCCAGCACCGCGCCCTTGGCGGTATAGCGATAGAAGAACGCCTCGGCCTTGCCGTCGGATGCGCGCTCCAGCGTCTGCCAGTCGATCTCGGCCACGCCGACGGACTTGGCCAGCGCGGCCAGCTTCTTGCCCAACGGGGCGGTGGGGGCGCCATTGGCGTCCAGCGCCACGGTCAGCGGCAGCACCTTTTCGCGCTGCTCGCGGTCCGGCGCGGTGCGGCGCACGCCGGTCACCAGCGCGGCCAGGCGGCGCGGCGTGGCAAACGGCGTCACGGCGGCGCCGGCTTCGAGCAGGTCCCGCGCGCCGAGGCCGTCGAACAGGCCCTGGGCGAAGGCGTCGCCCAGGCGGGCCAGCGCCTTCGGCGGCAGTTCTTCGGTGAACAGTTCGATCAGCAGCGAATCGGTCATGGGTTGCGACATGAATCTATCCAACAGGTATGGGCGCGCGCGTCAGCAGCGCGGCGCGAGATTGGGTTCCACGCCAGACAGCAGCCACAGGCCGTTCTGCTGGCGGAATTGCAGCGTGGTGTAGGCGCATTGCGCGGCCACGCCGGACGCGCCGCGCGCACCGGCCGCCGGAAAGCGCGCGTCGATGCGGTGCGAGCGGCGGTCGTAGCGGATCTCGTCGATGCGCCCGCCCACCCAGAAGTCGATCTTCGCCGGGAGCTGGGTGGCCGAGTAGTAGGTGCGCACGGTGCGGCGCGAGCGGCCGGCGCGCTCTTCCCATTCCACCCACTGCAGCGGGTAGCGGATGGCGCTCTCGTAGGCGCGCAGCGGCACGCGGTGCCAGCCGAGGTCGCGCGAGCCCGAGAGGTCGCACGAGAACGAGCGCACGAGCTGCGTCCACTGGTCGATCGACGTCAGCGACGGCCGCCAGTGCCGCGTGATGGCCTGCTGCAGTGCCTGGGCGTCGGCCTCGCAGATGTTGGCCAGCTCCGCCGGCAGGTACAGGGCCTGCGGGGAGGGCGCGGGGACGGCGCGGGCGGCGGCAACGGCGCCGGTGGGCGACAGCGCCACCGGCAGGGCGAACGCGGCCAGCGCCAGGGCGCCGCGCACGCGGGCCGTCATGCGCGGGCCCCGTTGTTGCACATCGGGAAGCCCAGCGCCTGGCGCGAATCGAAATACGCCTGCGCCACGGCGCGCGACAGGTTGCGGATGCGGCCGATGTAGGCGGCCCGCTCGGTCACCGAGATCGCGCCGCGCGCGTCCAGCAGGTTGAACGTGTGGGCGGCCTTGAGCACCTGCTCGTAGGCCGGCAGCGCCAGGCGGGTGTCGGTGGTCTTCGGCGTGCCGTCGTCGTTCTTCTCGCCGGTATCGCCCATCAGCCGCCGGGCCTCGCTCTCATGCTCGGCGAAGTGGCGGAACAGGATGTCGGTGTTGCTGTGCTCGAAGTTGTAGGTGGACTGTTCCACCTCGTTCTGATGGTAGACGTCGCCGTAGGTCAGGCGGCGCGTGACGCCGTTCTCTTCCCACTCGGTCCAGACCAGGTCGTAGACGTTTTCCACCTTCTGCAGGTACATCGCCAGGCGCTCGATGCCGTAGGTGATCTCGCCCGTGATCGGCTTGCAGTCGATGCCGCCCACCTGCTGGAAGTAGGTGAACTGGGTCACTTCCATGCCGTTGAGCCAGACTTCCCAGCCCAGGCCCCAGGCGCCGAGCGTGGGGTTTTCCCAGTCGTCCTCGACAAAGCGGATGTCGTTCTGCTTCAGGTCCAGGCCCAGCGCCTCCAGCGAGCCCAGGTAGAGCTCCAGGATGTTCTCGGGCGCGGGCTTGAGCACCACCTGGTACTGGTAGTAGTGCTGCAGCCGGTTCGGATTCTCGCCATAACGGCCGTCCTTGGGGCGGCGCGACGGCTGCACGTAGGCGGCGCGCCACGGCTCCGGGCCGATCGCGCGCAGGAACGTGTGCACGTGCGACGTGCCGGCGCCGACCTCCAGATCGATCGGTTGCAGCAACGCGCAACCCTGCCGGTCCCAGTAGGCCTGCAGGGTGAGAATCATTTGTTGGAAGGTCAGCATAGGAATACGAAAAGGAAAGCCGGCGGGCAAGTGCGCGAACCGTCTCGCGCGGGGTTTGCCAAACCTTGGATTCTATCGGGTTTTTGCCCCCGTTCCGCCGGGCCGGGGCAGGAAAAGCAGGCCGGACGGCACGGATCGTGCATGGGACGGCCATGTCGGGCGGGCGCAACGGGTCGGGTAAATCCTGACAGGGGATTCAGAACCGTCTGATAGTTGCCGATACCGTTTTTGTATACAGTGGTCGCACGCAGTCACCGCAATACAAACCAGATGACTGCCAGGCCGGACCGGCTGCCCCGCAACGCTTCAGCGGGCCAGGCGGGACGGGCTCGAAACAACAACTTCAAGGGGATTGGTCATGTCGCTGCTTTCTCGCAAACCTTACCTCGTCGCCATCGCCGTGATGGCGGCCGCCGCCGCCGTGTCGATGGCTACCTCGCTGGTCGGCTAGGCCCCGCGCCGGCGCTGCGCCCGCAGCGCCAGCAGCAGCACCAGCACGCTGCCGGCCAGTGCCGGCACGTTGCCCCAGCGGATATACGGCGTCAGGCCTTGCATGCCCTGCACGTCGGCCGCAAGCGTGCCCGCTTCGAACGTCGGCAACCTCGCCTGGACCGTGCCGTCCGGCCGCACCACGGCCGTCATGCCCGTATTGGTCGCCCGCAGCATCGGCCTGCGCATTTCCAGCGCGCGCATGCGCGAGATCTGCAGGTGCTGGTCCAGCGCGATCGTGTCGCCGAACCAGGCCAGGTTGGTCACGTTCGCCAGCAGGTTGGCCGGCGTGGCCTGTTGCCGCAGCGTGGTGGCGATTTCCTCGCCGAACAGATCCTCGTAGCAGATGTTGGGCGCCACGTGGATGCCGCGCACCGGCACGGCGGGCTGGTCCAGCGTGCCGCGCCGGAAGTCGCCGAGCGGCATCTTCATCATGTCCACGAACCAGCGGAATCCGAACGGGATGAACTCGCCGAACGGCACCAGATGGTGCTTGTTGTAGCGGTACAGCTCGTGCTGCTCGGGGCCGATGGCGAACACGCTGTTGGTGAAATCCACCGGCGAATCGGCGCCGGCCGCGCCAAATACCACGGTCGTGCCGGTCTGCTCCATATAGGTGCGGACCGCCTTGGCGATGTCCAGCGGCAGGTCCTGCAGGATCACCGGGAACGCGGTTTCCGGCGTGACCACGAGGTCGGCCGGCGCGGCGGTGATCATGTCGCGGTACAGCTCCAGCGAGCGCTGGATGCCGACCGGCTCGAACTTGATGTCCTGCGCCACATTGCCCTGCAGCAGCCGGACGCTGATCGGCTGGCCGATGGGCGTCGTATAAGCCACGCGCGACAGCGTCAGGCCGCCGCCGAGCATCCCGACGACCAGCCCGGCCGCCCACGCCACCGTGCGCGTCGCGCCGGGTGCCGACCGCCGCAGCGCTGCCCGGACGGCCGCCACCAGCAGGGCCGCCGCCGAAGCGGCCAGGAATGCGATGCCATAGACGCCGATCACCGGTGCGAAGCCCGCCAGCGGGCCATCGGTGTGCGGATAGCCGCTGCCGAGCCACGGGAAGCCCGTGAACACGACGCCGCGCAGCCATTCCGACAGCGCCCACGCCGCGCCAAACGCCAGCGCCGCCAGCACGCCATCGCGGCCGCGCCGGGTCAGCCAGTGCCAGGTGCCGGCCGCCAGCGCGGGCCAGATCGACAGATAGCCGGCGAACAGCACCACGGCCAGCGCGGCCATCCATGCCGGCATCTCGCCGTAGACGTGCATGCTGATGTAGAGCCACCAGATGCCGGACAGGAACCAGCCCATGCCGAACGCGTAGGCCGTCGCCGCCGCCGCGCGGGGGCGCGGTGCATCGGCAACCAGCGCCACCAGCCCGGCCAGCGACAGGATCTGCAGCCACCACCAGTCATGCGGGGCGAACGCCTGGGTATGCGCCACGCCCAGCACGGCGGCCAGCAGCAGGCGCGACAGCGCGCCGCGGGCCACGGCGGGCCGGGCGCCGGCAGGCATGGAAGAAGGGGAAGCAGGGTTGCCGATCGTCGGATCGGCGCGATGGGTACCCACGGCGTCGGGCGCGCCGGCGCGCTTCATGCGTCGGCCACGCCGTCGGTCTCTGCCGGGGCCTCCCGGCGCACCTGCAGCAGGTGTACCTGCCGCGCGTCGGCCCGCAGCACCTCGAACCGGATCGGCGGCAATGTGATGATTTCGCCACGATGCGGCACGTGGCCCACGTGGTTGGTCAGCAGGCCGCCCACGGTATCGACGTCCTCGTTCGAGAACGCCGTGCCGAATGCCTCGTTGAAATGCTCGATCTCGGTGAGCCCGCGCACGCGCCAGGCGCCGTCGCTGGTCGGCAGGATCATGTCCTGGTCCTCGTCGAGGTCGAACTCGTCCTCGATGTCGCCAACGATCTGCTCCAGCACGTCCTCGATCGTCACCAGCCCGGCCACGCCGCCGTACTCGTCCACGACGATCGCAATATGGTTGCGATTGATCCGGAATTCACGCAGCAGGATGTTCAGCCGCTTCGACTCGGGGATGAACACGGCCGGCCGCAGCGTTTCGCGCAGGTCGAACTCCGCGTCGGTGTAGTACCGCAGCAGGTCCTTGGCCAGCAGGATGCCGATGATGTTGTCGCGGTTGCCCTCGTACACCGGAAACCGCGAGTGCGCGGTCTGCTGCATGAACGGGATGAACGTTTCTGGCGCATCGGCGATGTTGACCGCGTCCATCTGGGCCCGGGGCACCATGATGTCGCGCGCGGTCAGCTCCGACACCTGGAACACGCCCTCGATCATCGAGAGCGAATCGGCATCGATCAGGTTGCGCTCATGCGCGTCCTGCAGCACTTCGAGAAGTTCGGCGCGGGTGTCCGGCTCGGGAGAGATGAAATCCGAAAGGCGTTCGAGAAGGGATCGGGGCCGATCCGGCTGCTTGAAGTGGGCAGCCTTCGAACTGGGATAGGGGTCGTTCATGTCGCGGCGAGCGCGTGGTGGAGATCGTCTGAAGCATACACTAAAAGGCTTGCAGCCCCGTGACGGGGGGATGACGGGTGGCGGGGGCGGCGCTTTGCCCGCCCGTGCGACCGGCGGACCTGACGGCTCTCAGGAAACTCGCCAGGCGGTCAAGGGCTGACGCCTCGGCCCCAGCCCGCCGCCCTGCCTCAGATTTCCCGGACCGGTTCGTACGGGTTGTCGAAACCCAGCGCCTGCAGCGTCTCGGTCTCGATGGCTTCCATTTCCTCGGCTTCGGCGTCGTCCTCGTGCTCGTAGCCCTGGGCGTGGAGCACGCCGTGGACGATCAGGTGGGCGTAGTGGGCCTGCAGCGGCTTCTTCTGCTGGCGGGCCTCGGCCTCGACGACGGGGCAGCACAGCACGATGTCGCCGGTGACCGGATCGTCGTCGGTTTCCGCGTAGGCGAAGGTCAGCACGTTGGTAGCGTAGTCCTTGCCGCGATAGGTGCGGTTCAGCGCGCGGCCTTCTTCCTCGTCGACGAAGCGGACGGTCAGCGCGGCGTCGGCGTAGAGCGCCGATTTCACCCACTTTTCGATCGGCTTGCGGCCGGGTACGCCGGCGCGCTGGCGCGTGCCGTCGCCGAACTGGATGTCCAGTTCCACCTCGGGCGGCGTGGCGGGCGTGCCGGTGGTGGTGACCAGCGGCGTGGCGGTGACGGCCACCGACAGCGCGTCGGCGTTGTCGGGCCGGACCAGCAGGCCGGCCTGCTGGCGCGGGTCGGTGTGCTCGGCCAGCAGCGCGACCACGCCGTCGTGGGCCTGCGACAGGTCCAGCGTCAGGCTGCGGCCGTCGGCAAGCTGCAGGCGCAGCGCGTGGGCAGATGCCTTGCGGGCACGGCCGTCGGCGTCGAACAGGACGACGCGCGTGGCGTCGGAGGGGCGGGTGGCGGGAGACTTCTTGGTCAAGTTCAGGCGTCCTTGTGCTGGGCGTGATATTCGTCGTAGGCCTCGACGATGCGCGCCACCAGCGGATGGCGCACCACGTCGACGCTGGTGAATCGGGTAAAGGCCACGCCGCGCACGTCGCGTAGCACGTGCTGCGATTCCACCAGGCCGCTCTTCTGGCCGCGCGGCAGGTCGATCTGTGTCGTGTCGCCGGTGATCACGGCCTTGGAGCCGAAGCCGATCCGCGTAAGGAACATCTTCATCTGCTCCGGCGTGGTGTTCTGGGCCTCGTCCAGGATGATGAACGCGTGGTTCAGCGTGCGGCCGCGCATGTAGGCCAGCGGGGCGATCTCGATCATCTGGCGCTCGAACATCTTCTGCGTGCGGTCAAAGCCGAGCAGGTCGTAGAGCGCGTCGTAGAGCGGGCGCAGGTACGGGTCCACCTTCTGCGCCAGATCGCCGGGCAGGAAGCCCAGCCGCTCGCCCGCCTCCACGGCCGGGCGGGTCAACACGATCCGCTTGACCACGTCGCGCTCCAGCGCGTCCACGGCGCAGGCCACGGCCAGGTAGGTCTTGCCGGTGCCGGCCGGGCCGATGCCGAGCGTCAGGTCGTGCGACAGGATCGCGCGCAGGTATTCGCGCTGCGTGGCCGTGCGGCCCTGCAGCCCCGTGCGCCGCGTGTGCAGCACCGGGGAATCGTCCTCGGGGCTCTCCGGGCCCGCGTCGCCGTTGCCGGGCAGGTAGGCGCCATGGGCCGACACCTGGCGCGATTCCACCAGGCCGAGCTGCACGTCGTCCACCGACAGCGCGACCCGGGCATTGTTGTAGAACCGCTCCAGCGCCAGCGCGGCGTCCTGCGCGCGCTCGCCGCGCACGGTCATGCGATGGCCGCGGCGCTGGATCGTCACGTCGAGCGCCTGTTCGATCTGGCGCAGGTTTTCATCGAGCGGCCCGCACAGGTTCTGCAGGCGCGTGTTGTCGTCCTTGGGGGCGACGAATTCCGCGGAAGGGATCTTCATGGTTGCTTATTGGCGCACGACGATGTCGCCGCGCAGCGAGTGCGGGAACGCCTGCGTGATGTTTACGTCGACCATCTGGCCGACCAGGCGGTCGCGCTGGGCCTGGGGCACGCCCGGCAGCGCGAAGTTGACCACCCGGTTGTTCTCGGTGCGGCCGTGGAGCTCGGTGGGGTCCTTGCGCGCGGGGCCTTCCACGAGGATGCGCTGCACCGTGCCGACCATGCCCTGGCTGATGCGCACGACGTTTTCCTCGATGGCGGCCTGCAGCACCTGCAGGCGGCGCAGCTTGACGTCGTGCGGCGTGTCGTCGTGCAGGTTGGCGGCGGGCGTGCCGGGCCGGGGGCTGAAGATGAACGAGAACGACGTGTCGTAGCCGATCTCGTGGACCATCGCCATCAGCTTGTCGAAGTCGGCATCGGTCTCGCCGGGGAAGCCGACGATGAAGTCCGACGACATCGACATGTCGGGCCGGATCGTGCGCAGGCGGCGGATGATGCTCTTGTATTCGAGCACGCTGTAGCCGCGCTTCATCGCCATCAGCACGCGGTCCGACGCATGCTGCACGGGCAGGTGCAGGTGGTTCACGAGCTTGTCGCAGCGCGCGTACAGATCCACCAGCCGCGAGGTGAATTCCTTCGGGTGGCTGGTCGTGTAGCGGATGCGCTCGATGCCGGGAATCTCGGCCACGTATTCGATCAGCAGCGCGAAGTCCGCGATCTCGCTGGTGCCGCCCATCGTGCCGCGGTAGGCGTTCACGTTCTGGCCCAGCAGCGTCACCTCGCGCACGCCCTGGTCGGCCAGCCCGGCCACCTCGGCCAGCACGTCCTCGAACGGGCGCGACACTTCCTCGCCGCGCGTGTAGGGCACCACGCAGTAGCTGCAGTACTTCGAGCAGCCTTCCATGATCGACACGAATGCGCTGGGCCCGTCCACGCGGGCCGGCGGCAGGTGGTCGAACTTCTCGATTTCGGGGAACGAGATGTCGACCTGCGACAGGCCGGTGGACTGGCGGCGGTGGATCAGGTCGGGCAGCCGGTGCAGCGTCTGCGGGCCGAACACCACATCGACGTACGGCGCGCGCGAGACGATGGCGGCGCCTTCCTGGCTGGCCACGCAGCCGCCCACGCCGATCACCAGGCCGGGCTTGGCGGCCTTCAGGGCCTTCATGCGGCCCAGTTCGGAGAACACCTTCTCCTGGGCCTTCTCGCGGATCGAGCAGGTGTTGAACAGGATGACGTCGGCGTCCTCGACGTTGTCCGTGGGCTCCATGCCCTGCGTGGCGTTCAGCACGTCCACCATCTTGTCCGAGTCGTACTCGTTCATCTGGCAGCCGTACGTTTTGACAAATACCTTCTTCATGGTGCCGGTCTCAGTGTTATACCTGGGGGCATCGGGGGCACGACAGGTCGATTCGAAAAGGGGTCAGTGCGCGGCCTTCCACGCCTTCACCTCGGCGTCGGTCAGGACCCACGCGGTCAGAAGCTGGCCGTAGAGGTCGAGCTTGTATCGCACATTGAGCTTCCTGCCCGCCACCGCGCCGGCGTTCAGCAGCACGGTGTCGGTGCTGAAGATCCGCAGGCCGGGCGCCACGCCGACGGTCTTGCCGTCCAGCCTGGCACGCATCGGCTCGGTGGCCGACGGCGGGGCCAGTTCCATGCGCGCCAGCGGGGCATCCGCCGGGATCACACGCACCGGCGCGCCGGGCATCTGGCCTGGCACCGGCGGGGCCGTGGTCTGAACTTCCTGCGCCAGGGCAGGGATGGCGGACAGCAGCAGCACGGCGATGCACGCCAGGCGCGGCGCACGCGAATATGGCTTGGACATGAAAGCTCCCGACAAGAAAAACAGCGATCTCTTTTATTGGAATACCGCCGGCGCCGGACGCCATCACGCTTGCAGCCCATCGCGCAGGCAGGGTAGCCCGCGATTTTACCCGTTTGCGCCGCGCGCTGGGGAACGGCGCAGCGCGTCAATGTGGCGTGTACCGTACATCGGCCGCGCCGGAATCAGAACAGGCAGGACGCTTCCTGCAGCACGCGCTGCTTCGACACGGTACCCATCAGCTCGCGGCTGGCCGCGTCGCGCACCAGCGGGATGCGGTTGATGCCGTGCTCCGAGAAGATGGCCAGCGCATCGCGCAGCCGCGAGTCCGGCGTGAGCGACGGGAAGGCGAGGTCGCCCAGCGACAGCAGCGTGGCGTCGGGCGCCTCGCGCTGGGCGCGCTGGACGGCGTGGATCGAGATCGCACCAAGCAGCCGGCCGGTGGCATCGACGAGATAGAGGTAGCGCGTGCCGGTCTCGGCGAACTTGTCGGCCGCCTGGGCCACGGTGGCGGCCGGGTCGATCACGGTATGCGTGGGGTCGCAGAGCCCGGCCAGCCGCAGCCCCCGGGCGCGCTCGACGGCGGCAGAAGCCTGCGCGCGCTCCACCACCACGCTGTAGAGCGACAGCGTCTGGCAGCGCGACGCCGTGTAGTAGGCCGCCACCGCGCCGATCATCAGCGGCAGCAGCAGCGTGGGCGCCAGCGTCATCTCGAAGACCATCAGGATCGACATCAGCGGCGCCTGGCTGGTGGCGGCCAGGAACGCGGTCATGCCGACCAGCGGCAGCACCGGCGTGGCCGTGCCGCCCGGCACCGCCAGCGCCACAAGCTGCCCCAGCGCCGCGCCGACGAACATCGACGGCGTGAACACCCCGCCCACCGCGCCGGAGCCCATGCTGACCACGGTGGCGACGAGCTTGGCCAGCAGCACGCCCCAGACCGCCACGGACAGCGGCTCGTTGCGCAGGATGGTCTGGACCGTGTAATAGCCGTTGCCGACCACCTCGGGTACCACCACCGCCAGCAGCCCCACCAGCAACCCGCCCAGCGCCAGCCGCGCCACGGGGCCGCCCGGCACGTGTTGGAAGCCGTTGCGGGCCAGCGTATTGGCCCGCATGAAGACGGCGCCGGACACACCCGCGATCAGGCCGATGCCGGCCGCCGCCAGCAGCAGGTGCGGCTGCTGGAGCAGGTCTGGCCCGATATGCAGGCCCGTGTAGAGCGGTTCCAGCCCGCCGTGCCACTGGCTGACCATCGTGCCGGCCACCGATGCCAGCAGCAGCGGCATCAGGCGCTGTACCGCCAGTGCGCCGAACACCACTTCGGCAACGAACACGGCGGCGGAAAGGGGGGTGTGATAGGCGGTGGCCAGCCCGGCGGCGGCCCCGCAGGCGGTCAGCATGCGGCGCATGTTGCTGTCGCCGGTGGCCTGGTCGGCGCGCCCGGACGGAAAGACCGACCCGGTCAGCGCGGCAAGCTGGATCATCGCGCCTTCTTTGCCGACCGAGCTGCCCGAGACGATCGAGCAGAACGACGACAGCGCGCGCAGCAGCGTGATCCGCACCGGCAGCCGACCGGTGCCGCGCGCCACGGCTTCCATGTATTCGCTGGGCAGCGTCTCGGTGCGCGCAAAGTGCTGCGCGGCCACCAGCAGCGCGCCGGCCAGCGCGCCGCCCACGGCGGGAATCAGCACGCGCCACGCCACGGCCAGCCCGGCAAAGACCAGCACGATGTCGGCGTCCTTGCCGAACATCACCAGCCCGCTGGCTTCCAGCGCGTCCTTGAACAGCGTGGTCACGATGCCCGCCAGCAGGCCGACCGGAATGGCCGCGAAAAGGGTGACTTCCTGGTCTTCGATGAAACGGAACCGCATGGCGATGAGGAGGGGCTGGGGCGCGCCGGCACCGGGTGGCCGCATGATAGCGCAGCGCCACCCGGCCACCGATGGCAGGGCGCCGGTTTCCACAGACTGGTACACTACGGGCCTTTCCTAGCCCGGGAACGGGGGCAATCGACCCATCCCGCCGGCCTGGTTCCCAGGCACGGTCATCTACCCGAGCCGCTCCACGATTGGCGCACACCTGCTGCGCGAAGGGCGGCCGAAGCGTCTTTTCATGTCTTTTTCCGAACTCGGCTTGTCCGACAAGCTGGTGCGTGCCGTGGCCGAACAGGGCTACACCACGCCGACCCCGATCCAGGCGCAAGCCATTCCCGCAATCCTGAAAGGTGGCGATCTCCTTGCCGGCGCGCAGACCGGCACCGGCAAGACGGCCGGCTTCACGCTGCCGATGCTGCAGTTGCTGGCCGATTCCGCGGCCCGCAATCCCGCCCCGCGCGGCGCCCGCCCCCAGGTGCGCGCGCTGGTGCTGACGCCCACGCGCGAACTGGCCGCCCAGGTCGAGGAAAGCGTGCGCAACTATGGCAAATACCTGAAGCTGCGCTCGATGGTGATGTTCGGCGGCGTCGGCATCAATCCGCAGATCGACGCGCTCAAGCGCGGCGTGGACATCGTGGTGGCCACTCCCGGCCGCCTGCTGGACCACGTGGCCCAGCGCACGATCGACCTCGCGCACGTGGAGCTGCTGGTGCTCGATGAAGCCGACCGCATGCTCGACATGGGCTTCATCCACGACATCCGCAAGATCCTGAACGTGCTGCCGGCCAAGCGGCAGAACCTGCTGTTCTCGGCCACGTTCTCGGACGATATCCGCGCGCTGGCCGACCGCCTGCTGAACAACCCGGCGTCGATCGAGGTGGCCCGCCGCAACACCACGGCCGAGACCGTGGCGCAGCGCGTGTTCCCGGTGGACCGCGAACGCAAGCGCGAACTGCTGGCCCACCTGGTGCGCCAGCACGACTGGCACCAGGTGCTGGTCTTCACGCGCACCAAGCACGGCGCCAACCGCCTGGCGGAACAGCTCACCAAGGACGGCCTGTCCGCGCTGGCGATCCACGGCAACAAGAGCCAGTCGGCCCGCACGCGCGCGCTGAGCGAGTTCAAGGCCGGCACGCTGCGGCTGCTGGTGGCCACCGACATCGCCGCGCGCGGCATCGACATCGACCAACTGCCGCACGTGGTGAATTTCGACCTGCCGAACGTGCCCGAGGACTACGTGCACCGCATCGGCCGCACGGGCCGCGCGGGCGCCGAGGGCGAGGCGATCTCGCTGGTCTGCGTCGATGAGCACGCGCTGCTGCGCGACATCGAGCGCCTGATCAAGCGCCAGATCGAGCAGGTGGTGCTGCCCGGGTTTGAAGTGGACCCGTCGATCGCGGCCGAGCCGATCCAGAAGGGCCGCCAGCAACGGGGCGGCGCCGGCCAGGGCCAGGGCCGTGGCGCCCAGCCGCGCGGCAATGCCGGTGGCAACGCTGGCGCCGGTGAGCGCCGCGCGCCGCGTGCGCCGCAGGGCCGCGACGGACAACGCCAGCCGCAGGCTGCCCAGCCGGCGCGCCAGGGCGCGAACGGGGGCGGCAATGGTGCGAATGGTGGCAATGGTGGTAATGGCAACGGCAACGGCGGCGCCCGTGGTGGCGCGCGCAATGCCGGTGCCAATGGTGGCAACGGTGCCGGCAAGCCGGCCGGCCAGCGTCCGCAGGAACCGCGCGGCCAGCAGCAACGTCCGCAGCAGGCGCGTCCGCAACAGGCGCGCCCCGCGCAGGACGCCGCTGGCGCACCGCCGGCCCGCAATCGCCGTCCCGCGCCGCAGGCGGCGCTGCTCGGCGGCAGCCGCAAGCCGGCGCCCTGAGTCGCACGACAAGGCGAATTGCCGATGACCGCACCGGCCCCCCGGTCCCCCGCCGATGACGTGCCGTACGCCGGGCTGACGCCCGAGTGCATCCTGGACGCGCTGGAGTCGGCGGGGTTCTATCCCGATGGCCGGCTGCTGGCGCTGAACAGCTACGAGAACCGGGTCTGGCAAGTCGGCATCGAGGACGCCTCGCCGGTCGTCGTCAAGTTCTACCGGCCCGGCCGCTGGAGCGACGCGGCGATCCTGGAGGAACACGCGTTCGTCCAGCAACTGGCTGACGCCGAAATCCCGGCGGTGCCGGCGCTGGCCGCCAGCGTGGCCGGGCAGCCGGCCAGCACGCTGCTGTCGCACGCGGGGTTCCGCTTCGCGGTGTTCCCGCGCTGTGGCGGCCGCGAGCCGCCGCTGGACCAGGCGGCCGCGCGCACCTGGCTTGGCCGTTTCATCGGCCGCATCCACGCCTGCGGCGCCGCCACGTCGTACCAGGCGCGCCCGGCGCTGGACATCGACACCTTCGGCGTGGCGTCGCGCAACTACCTGATCGAGCACGATTGCATTCCGGCCGAACTGCTGGCGCCGTGGCGCGCCGCCGTGGACCTGGCGCTGGATGCCGTGCGCCGCTGCTACGAGCGGGCCGGCGACGTGCGGCGGCTGCGCCTGCATGGCGATTGCCATCGCGGCAACGTGCTGTGGATCGACGAGGCCGACGCGCGCGGCCGGGGCACGCCGGGGCCGCATTTCGTCGACTTCGACGACAGCCGCATGGGCCCGGCCGTGCAGGACATCTGGATGTTGCTGGAAGGGGACCGCGCCGCGATGTGCGACCAGCTGGCCGACATCGTGGCGGGTTACGAGGATTTCGCCGAGTTCGACACGCGCGAACTGTGGCTGGTGGAAGCGCTGCGCACGCTGCGGCTGCTGCACTACAGCGCCTGGCTGGCCAGCCGCTGGCGCGATCCGGCGTTTCCGGCGGCGTTTCCGTGGTTCGGCACCGCCCGCTACTGGCAGGACCGCATTCTCGAACTGCGCGAGCAGATCGCGCTGATGGACGAACCGCCGCTCTGGTCGGCCTGACCCCGGCTGGCCCGGGGCCCTCTGGCAGTGGCCGCGTCAGGCGGCCGGCGTCTCCGCCTTCACCATCACTACCGGGCAATTGGCCTGCGCCAAGACCCGGCCGGCCACCGACCCCAGCACCGCATCGAAGAACGTGCCCCGGCCGTGGGTGCCCATGACGATGGCGCCCGCATTCACCGACTTGGCGTAACCGAGGATCTTCTCGGGCGGATAGCCGTGCAGCGCGTGGCGCTCGAACGGCACGTTGGCGGCCTGCAGGATCGCGCAGACCGACGCCATCGCCTTTTCGCTGGCTTCGTTGTGCCAGGCGTCGATCGTTTCCTTGCTCACGAACGCGCGCACCTGCCCGGTCACGTCGGGCGATACGTGCACCACGTGCACGGTGAATCCGGTCTGCAGCAGCTTGCCGTCCGCGAGAAAGCGTGCCGCGGCATCGCTGAAGGCAGAACCGTCGGTGGCAAGCACGATATTGGACGTCGAGGGCATGGCGCAATCTCCTTGGAAAGACATTGGGCGCGGGTGGCGCACGAAGATCATCTTGGCACGCAAAAGGTGCGCATACCGTAACGTAGATCAAATCGTGTCCAAATTTTTAAGGATTTCACGATTGTCATTCGCTTGTTAGTCTGAAGGCATCCGCCCGTAATAAAGGTAACGCTGCATTTCGGAATGACCCGAAAGGCCCCTCGTTCGCACGGTTTGATATTCAATACAAGGCAGCCACGGGCGTTGGCCGGTCAGCCGGACGCGCCGACGGGGCGTTGAAAGACAGGCAGCAACTTGGGATGCAGATCATGAAAGGGCGCAAGCTCTGCCAGATCGTTCTGGCATTGGCCGCGGTGAGCGCGGCGGGGTACAGCACGACGTCGCTGGCCGGCGGATACCACCACACCCGCGCGCGCGTGGGGGTCGGGGTCTACGTCGGGCCCGGCTGGGGCTACGGCCCGGGCTGGGGGCCGGGATGGGGTCCCGGCTGGTATCCGTATGGTCCGTACTACTACCCCGGCTACTACCCGGCGCCCGCCGTGGTGGCCGTGCCGGCGCCCAATCCGCCGCAGTACATCGAACAGGGCAGCGACGGCAATCCGACGCTGACCGACGGATCGTCGCCCAACGCCTGGTGGTACCACTGCACGCAGCCCGAGGGCTACTACCCGTACGTGCGCGAATGCCCGGGCGGCTGGCAGCGCGAGCAGCCGCGCGCCCCGTCCTCGGCCGTTCCGGCCACGCCTGGAGTCACATCATGAGAACGCGTTCGATCTGCCTGCTTGCGGCCGCCTCGCTGGGCCTGGGCGCCTGCGCGGTGATGCCTTCCGGGCCGAGCGTGATGGCGCTGCCCGGCACCAACAAGTCGTTCGACCAGTTCCGCGGCGACGACTACAACTGCCGGCAATACGCGTTCGCGCAGATCGGCGGCACGTCGCCGCAGCAGAACGCCAACGCGGCGGCCGTCGGAAGTGCCGCAATCGGTACCGCGCTGGGCGCGGCGGCCGGTGCGGCGTTCGGTGGCGGCGAGGGTGCCGCCGTGGGCGCGGGCGTCGGCTTGCTGACCGGCTCCGCCGTTGGGGCGGGCAATTCGTACAACGCCGGCTATGGCTCGCAGCGCGCGTACGACGCCGCCTACGTCCAGTGCATGTATGCGAGCGGCAACCGCGTGCCCGTGTACGGCCAGATGGTCACCTCGCAGCCGCCCGTGCGCGCGGCGGTGCCGCCGGCCAACTATCAGCCTTACTACCCGCCGCCCCCGCCGCCCGGCTATACGCGCTAGTTGCTGCCCGGCGCGGCCCGGCCGTGGCCGCGCTGCTCGCGCACGCGGACCCACGTGCAGAAATCCCTCGGCCGGCGGTCGGCGCCCAGCGCCTCGCAGTCGCGCGATAGCGCCGCAAACTGTGCCGCCTCGTCGCCCTGGTAGTAGAAGCGCAGGCGTTCCATCAAGAGCCGCGCGCGGGCCTGATCGCCGGTCAGTGCCAGCAGCCAGGCGCTACGCCGGATCAGGTTCGGCGTCGGCAGCAGGTGCAGCGCGTCCAGATGCGCCGGCAGCAGGCTCGCGGCGCTGTCGGGCGTGATTGTCGTGTGCTCGGCGATGTCGGCCGCCGCATGTTGCCGGAACCAGAAGCGCGGCAGCGGCAGCGACACGCGGTGCTCGTCGCTGGCGTACTCGCGCGCCTCCACGCGCTTGTAGTCCTGCCAGAGCGTGGCCAGCACGCCCGCGGACACGATCACGAATGCCACGCAGGCCACCGTGGCCACGCCGCGCGGCCACGGCCGGCCGACCCCGGCCGGTTCCAGCCACGCCAGCAGAAAGCAGAACGGCAGGAAGAAATAGAGGTAGTGCAGCGGGTATTCGAGCATGGAGTGGGCGGCCAACATCGCCAGCCAGACCAGCAGTAGCGCCGTCGCACCCCGTTCCACCGTGGCGCCGCGCCAGAGCCGGTCGCGCACCACGCGCCAGAGCCACGCGGCCAGTATGACGACGACGCCGACGGCGCCCACGCCGCCAGCCTTGGCCATCAGGTCCAGCAGCGCGTTGTGGGCATGCAGTGACATCTCGGCCACCACCTGCACTTGCGCCGCCTGCTGGAACTGCGCCCAGCCAAATTCGCCATAGCCGACGCCCAGCCACGGATGGGCGCGGAACATCGCCAGCGCCTGGCTCCAGAGCGCGCCCCGGTACGACATCTGGTTGCCGGACTGCAGTTGCGAGACGGTGTCGAACAGGCGCCAGTCGAACGC